>CAMUYE010000053.1 GCA_947164825.1 uncultured Clostridia bacterium | reverse complement strand
CGTCCTGGATCAGGGTCAGGCGGCAGCCGCCGCACATGCCGGTGCCGTCGATCATGATGGGGTTCATGGACACGGTGACGGGGACGCCGAAGGGCTTGGCCGCCAGGGTGACGAATTTCATCATGATCAGGGGCCCGATGGTGATGATCATATCAAAGGTCTCTCCGGCCTCCAGCATCTCCTTCAGGGGCACGGTGACGTTGCCGTGACGGGCGTAGGAGCCGTCGTCGGTCATGACGACAAGCCGGTCGGAGCAGGCCCGGAACTCGTCCTCAAGGATGAGCAGATCCTTGCTGCGGAAACCGATGATGGAGGTGACCTCCGCGCCGAGGCGGTGGAATTCCTGGGCAACGGGCATGGCGATGGCGCAGCCCACGCCGCCGCCGACGATGCAGACCTTCCTGATCCCATCGGTGTGGGTGGCGACGCCCAGGGGGCCGACGAAGTCCTGAATGGACTCGCCTTCCTGCTTGGCGTTCAGCAGGGCGGTGGTGGCGCCGACGATCTGGAAGATGATCTTGACGGTGCCCTCGGCAGGGTCGGTGCCGGCGACGGTCAGAGGAATGCGCTCGCCTTCCTCATTGACCCGGAGGATGATGAACTGGCCGGGCTTGGCCTTCTTGGCCACCATGGGAGCCAGGATCTCCATCTGGGTCACCGTGGGGTTCAATTCCTTCTTGCGGACGATTTTGTACATGAAAACACGCTCCTTCGAGGCATTATTGTTTATTTCTGCCGCTGTTTTTGTGCCAAAGAATATTATACATCATTTTCATGGAAAATCAACCGGTGAAGCTGAAAAAGACGTGCTGTTTTTCCTGTATCTCGCATAAGCTTTTCTGGGGGGAATTCACATGTATCCGATCCTGTACCGAAGAAGGACAAGAGTCCGGTTTCTGCTCTTGCTGCCGGCGCTGGCTCTCTGCCTGCGCCTGCTTTGTGTGCCCGGGCTGCGAACGGCGCTCCAGGAACGGGCCGGGGCCGTTCTGGGCGGGAAAGCCCTGCTCCGGGCGGTGTTCCTGCTTGAAACGGGAACGATGCCGGAGTTCGTGCCGCGTCTGCGGCAGTCTGCGGAAACGGCTGCCTCGACGGAAGCTGCGGCACCGGCGGAGAATGCCGCACCGGCGGAGAATGCCGCCCCAACGGAAACGCTTGCCGCGCTAACGGAAACGCTTGCCGCCCCGACGGAAACGCTTGCCGCCTCGACGGAAACGCTTGCCGCCTCGACGGAAACGCTTGCCGCGCCGACAGAAGCGCTTGCCGCGCCGGCGGAAACGCTTACTGCTCCGGACGCGCCGGTCTTTACGGCGGAGGAAGCCGAGGCTATTCGCTTCCGGGGAAACTGCAGCTACGAAGTGGACAAGGCGGCGCTCCTGCTGCGGCCTCTGGACTGGCCGAAGGAGGCGGGGCCGAAACTGCTGATTATCCACAGCCACTCCTGCGAAGCCTACACGCAGAGCGAGGCCCACAGCTACATCCCCAGCGAGAGCTACCGGACTCTGGACCTTGCAAACAACATGATCGCCGTGGGAGACGCCCTGGCGGAGGAGCTGGCAGCCCTGGGGGTAGAGGCCATTCACGACCGGACCCTCAACGACTACCCCAGCTACAACCGCTCCTACGCCGTGGCCCGGGAGAAGATCCAGGCTTACCTGGCGCAATATCCCTCCCTCGTCATGGTGATCGATCTCCACCGGGACGCCCTGGATCAGCCGGTCCGGGAGACCGTGGAACGGGACGGAAAGACCCTGGCCCCGCTGATGCTGGTGATCGGCACGGACGAGGGCGGCCTGAGCCACCCCCACTGGGATCGGAACCTCTCCTGCGGCCTCAAGCTCCAGGCCCTCGCCAACCGCGACTTCCCGGGTCTCTTCAAGTCCCTCTCCTTCCGGGCCTCCCGCTTCAACGGGGATCTGACTCCCGGTTCGATCATCGTGGAGGTGGGCTCCACGGAGAATACGCTGGATGAGGCCCAGGCGTCCATGCCCTACCTGGCCCGATATGTGGCGGAGCTGCTGCGCTGCCCATAGGGAAGTAATATGTAAGAAGTAATAAGTAATAAGTATTCGTGTCGATGCCTTTTCCTTATTACTTATTACCTATTACTTATCCCTTTTAAATATGCCGTCCGCGCCCCCCGCTCGAAGGCACCCCCGCCGTAGGGGCGGCCATCGGCCGCCCGCCAACGGAACCAACTTTCAATCCTGTCATTGCGAGAGCTTCTTTGTCCGGTCCATTTTCTCCTCTTTGTGAAGCGTCCGGGAGACGGTTGGGACGGCTTTCTTTTTGGTCCAAACCGAAAAAGAATTGCATTTTTCCTAAATCTCTGATACAATAATTCTGCGACAATATTCTATACTGTAACGAACCATAAGTCTGCCTATATATACTATTCGGTAAAAAAAGCAGATTCCGTATTTCATGCTTCTGGTTTGTTATGGTAATTGTGTCGCAGCAAAGGAGTTGTGCATTTTTCGGTACGCAGCTCCGGCTGCGCATTTTTTCTGCCAATGACAACTACGCTCGTGAGAGGCAATTGCAATGAGTCGAAAAAGAATCTACGAGATCATAGAAAAGTCTGAAGGCCACGACAAACTAAGCTCGATCTACGATTTTTCAATGATCGTGATCATTGTCATCAGCCTGATCCCCCTTGCGTTCAAAGAAGATAACGCCGTTTTTACCGTTCTGGACAAGGTATCCGTTGCGGTCTTTATTGCTGATTATGCGCTTCGATGGATGACCGCTGATTATAAATTCGGGAAAAGATCCCTGACCTCATTCGTGAAGTATCCTTTCTCCATTATGGCGATCGTCGATCTGGTATCCATCCTTCCCTCTCTGAGCTTTATCAGCAGCGGATTTAAGCTTCTTCGCATCCTGCGAATGATCCGCGCCCTCCGTGTCTTGCGCGTTTTCAAGGCCGTCCGGTACTCCAGGAGCTTTGAAATTATCGGAAACGTCCTTCGCTCTTCAAAAAACTCCTTGATCGCCGTTTGTGCCTTGGCGGGAGGATATATCCTGATTTCCGCTCTGGTTGTGTTCAACGTCGAGCCCGATTCCTTCAAAAACTTCTTTGACGCGATCTACTGGGCGACTGTCTCCCTTACAACGGTTGGCTATGGGGATATTTACCCCGTGTCTACTCTGGGAAGAATCATTACAATGGTATCCTCCATCTTTGGAATCGCTATCGTAGCGCTCCCGGCTGGCATTATCACCGCCGGATATATGAATGAAATCAGCAAAGAAAAATCGGAAGGAGAAAATGAATAATAAACAAAATTGTGGAGCAGAAGTAAAAGGCCGCGTCTATGATTTCTGATATGCTCCCTCTATGCGTGACAGTGAAAAACTCATCGTCCTCATAGGGGGAGCATTGACATTTCAAATCAAAAATCAGCATACGCCAAGCCCTCCTCAAATCCCGTTTTTTATTCTACCTTCAACTTTCAACTTGTACCAGCCCGAAAGCTGTGTTATAATAAATGAAACTACGGAAGGAAGCTGCCGCGTGTGCGGGCGCTCAATGAGCGCCCCTACGGCGCTGTACGAAACCGAACATGAAAACAGTAACCATATATACGGACGGGGCCTGCAGCGGGAATCCCGGGCCCGGGGGCTGGGGGGCGATCCTCGAGTACCGAGGCCGGGAGAAGGAGCTCTCCGGGGCCGAGGCCGAGACCACCAACAACCGCATGGAGCTCACCGCCGTCATCCGGGCCCTGGAGCAGCTCAAGGAACCCTGCCGGGTGGAGCTCTGGTCCGATTCCAAGTACGTCACCGACGCTCTGACCCTGGGCTGGGCCAAAGGCTGGCAGGCCAAGGGCTGGCGCAAGCCCGACAAGAAGCCCGCCCTGAACCCGGACCTCTGGCAGCGGCTCCTGGAGCTCTGCGAGCTCCACAGCGTCACCTGTCACTGGGTCAAGGGCCACGCCGACAACCCCAAAAACAACCGCTGCGACCAGCTCGCAGTCGCGGCCAGAGAAAACATTGTGAAGGAGGCAAGCACCATGTCCAAATCCACCGTCTATTTCACCCGCGACCTCTCCCCCGAAGGGCTGAAAAAGCTCTTTGCCCGCATTTCCGCGCCGCTGACCGGCAAGGTGGCGGTCAAGCTCCACACCGGCGAGAAGAACGGCCCCAACATCATTCCCTCCGCCTGGGTAAAGGAATTCCTGGGCGACTGCCTGCCCGAGGCGACCATCGTGGAGACCAACACCTTCTATGAGGGCGACCGGGACAGCACCGAAAAGCACCGCAAGACCCTGGAGGTCAACGGCTGGACCTTCTGCCCCGTGGACATCATGGACGAGGAAGGCACCGTGGACCTCCCCGTGGAGGGCGGCAAGTGGTTCGACCACATGACCATGGGCAGCCACGTCACCCGCTACGACTCCCTCCTGGCCCTGACCCACTTCAAGGGCCACGTCATGGGGGGCTTCGGCGGCTCCAACAAAAACTTAGGCATCGGCATGGCCGACGGCAGGATTGGCAAGAAGATGATCCACCAGCGGGAGGGCTCCGATGATATGTGGTCCATCGCCATGGACGAGCTGATGGAGCGCATCGCCGAGTCCACCAAGGCCACTGTGGACCACTTCAAGGGCCACATCTCCTTCCTGAACGTTCTGCGGAACATGTCCGTCTCCTGCGACTGCGAGGGCCTGGAGGCCCAACCCGTTGTGACCCCCAACATCGGCATGGTTGCCTCCCTGGACGTCCTGGCCGTGGATCAGGCCAGCGTGGATCTGGTTTACGCCCTGAACCCCGCCGACAACAAGGCCCTCACCGAGCGCATTGAGACCCGCCACGGCCTGCGGCAGCTCAGCTATATGAAGGAGCTGGGCATGGGCAGCGACGACTACGAGCTCATCGACATCGACAACGGTGACAAGATCATCACCCCCACGGAGGCGGTGAAGGACGTGGTGCCCTTCTCACCCTTTATGCTCTGAGAGCGGCAACGGGCAACGGGCAACAGGCAACAGGGAGACATCTACGGACCGTTTTCGCCGTAGGGGCGGCCATTGGCCGCCCGCAGCACGCGAACGCTTTCCCATTTCGCACCCATCGGCGTAGGGGCGGCCATTGGCCGTCCCTGCATTGGGAGGTATCATCGGAAGCGCCTGCCTCGGGCGGGCGGCCAATGGCCGCCCCTACAGTTTTTAACCACTGGAGGCATACAGTTTGGACAAGCACGAGATTATAGAACTGCTCCGACGGGGCGAATATGTTTCGGGGGCCGAGCTTGGCAGATCCCTGGGGGTCACCCGGGCGGCGGTGTCCAAAGCTGTTGCTGCGTTAAAGCGCGAGGGCTGGGCCATCGAGTCCGTCCCCAACCGGGGTCATCGGCTGCTCTCCGCGCCGGACCGGCTGGACCGGGCCGCCATCCTGGCCGCCCTGGGCGACCACCCCTGGGCCGGCGCCGTCGAGGTCCTCGACACGGTGGACTCCACCAACAACTACCTGAAGGCCCGCACCTCCGCCCGCAGCGGCGCACAGTTTGCGCCATATCCCGCTCCCCACGGCGCCGTCGCCGTCGCTGAAACCCAGACCGCGGGCCGGGGCCGCCTGGGCCGGAGCTTCGACTCCGCCCCCGGCGCGGGGGTCTACCTCTCCGTCCTCCTTCGCCCCGCCTGTCCGCCGGCGGCGCTGATGACCCTGACGGCCCGGGCCGCCGTAGCGGTCCGCCGGGCCATCCGGGAGGCCGCGGGAGTCGAAGCCGGGATCAAATGGGTCAACGACCTGGTCCTGAACGGGAAAAAGATCTGTGGCATCCTGACGGAGCTCTCCGTCGAGGCCGAGAGCGGCCTGGTCTCCTACGCCGTGGTGGGCGTGGGGATCAACTGCAATCGCCCCGCCGCCGCCTTTCCCCCGGAGCTGCGGGAAGCCGCGGGCTCCATCCTCTCCGAGACCGGGAAGCGGGTGGACCGGAACGCCCTGACCGCGGCCCTGATCCGCGCCCTGTCAGCGCTCCCCGGCGAGGAGTGGCTGACCGAATACCGCGCCGCCTGCGTCAACCTGGGCCGGCCCGTTCAGATCCTCGCCCCCGGCCAGCCGCCCCGCCCCGGCACTGCCCTGGACGTGGGCCCGGAAGCCGAATTGATTGTCCAAACGGAATCCGGCGTCGAGGCTGTGCGAAGCGGCGAAGTCTCCGTGCGGGGATTGTACGGCTACGTCCCGTAAGTGTCTGTAGCGCGGGCAATCTGCCCGCCCGCCGCGATTTGAACCCCGAACCCTCAAAAATCATGGCGCACACTGTGCGCCCCTACAGATAAAAACCGGAGGTAATCACATGAACGTCACCGAAAGATTCCTGAAGTACGTCGCCTTTGACACCCAGTCCGACGAGAACAGCGAGAGCTGCCCCTCCTCGGAGAAGCAGAAGCTCCTGGGCGCGGCCCTGGTGGAGGGGATGAAGGCCATCGGCATCGCCGACGCCCGCATGGACGAGTACGGCTACGTCTACGGCTCCGTCCCCGGCACCGCCGAGGGCCCGGTCATCGGCCTCATCGCCCACATGGACACCTCTCCCGACTGCTCCGGCAAGGACGTCAAGCCCCGGATCGTGGCGTACAAGGGCGGCGACCTGGTACTGAACGAGGCGGAGAAGATCGTCATGAAGGTCAAGGACTTCCCGAGCCTGAAATGGAACGAGGGCAAGCATCTGATCGTCACCGACGGCACCACCCTCCTGGGCGCCGACGACAAGGCCGGCATCGCCGAGATCCTCAGCGCCGTGGAAGAGCTGCTGGCCGAGGGCGGCCCCCGGGTC
Organism: uncultured Clostridia bacterium; assembly: GCA_947164825.1. GTDB lineage: Bacteria > Bacillota > Clostridia > Oscillospirales > Oscillospiraceae > JAFRPC01. Next base: position 6,511 of record CAMUYE010000053.1, on the reverse strand, counting down.
CCCCTGCGTCTGGCCTTCACCCCCGACGAGGAGGTGGGCCGCGGCGCGGACCGCTTTGACGTCAAGGGCTTCGGCGCGGACTTCGCCTACACTGCCGACGGCGGCACCCTGGGCGAGCTGGAATACGAGAACTTCAACGCCGCGGCGGCAGTCGTGCGCTTCAAGGGCGTCTCCATCCACCCGGGCAGCGCCAAGGGCCGGATGGTCAACGCCATGCAGGTGGCCGTAGACTTCCACTCCATGCTCCCCGCCAACGAGCGCCCCGAGCACACCGAGGGCTACGAGGGCTTTTCCATGCTCCACGGCATGGAGGGCGACGTGGAATCCGCCACCCTGCGCTACATCATCCGGGATCACGACCGCTTCAAATTCGAGCAGAAGAAGGCCCGCTTCCAGAGCATCGCGGCCTATCTCAACCAGCGCTACGGGGACGGCACGGTGACGGTTGCCCTCAAGGACAGCTATTACAACATGAAGGAGAAGATCCTTCCCGTCATGCACGTGGTGGAACGAGCCAAGGCCGCCATGGCCGCCGCAGGCATGAATCCCGTCACCGTCCCCATCCGGGGCGGCACGGACGGCGCCCGGCTGAGCTTCGAGGGTCTGCCCTGTCCAAACCTCTGCACCGGCGGCGAGAACTACCACGGCCGCTATGAGTACATCCCCGTGGAGGACATGGAGCGCTGCGTGGAGATGCTCAAGCACATCGCACGGCCGTGAAGCACCTGGCTCCGAGTAGTTACCGGGCCTTCGTCTGCGCCGCCGGGGCCTGCCCTGACAGCTGCTGCCGGGCCGGCTGGGAGATCGTAATAGACCCCGATACCTGCGAACTTTACCGGACCCTTTGCGGACCCGCGGCCGAGCGGGTCCGCAAAGGGGTCGTTCCCCCCGTAGGGGCGGCCATTGGCCGCCCGCCCGAGGAATCAGCCTCCCAGCTCTGTCATTCTGAGCCTTGCCCTGAGCAAGGTCGAAGGGGAAGCGAAGAATCCGTTCCTCTCTCCCCCGCCGAACCCCTCCTCCGCCAAGACAAGCACCGCGTCTGCGTCCTTCTGGATCCGGACGGCCTCTGCCATGTCCAGCGGAACTACGGCCACGAGGCCCTCTGCAAGGTCTGCCGGGACTACCCCCGCTTTCGCCGGGACTTCGGCGGTCTGACGGAGCACGGTCTCAGCCTGAGCTGCCCCACAGCCTTCGCCCTGGCGACCTCGGCCCCACCCGCCTGGGAGGAGTGGGAGGACGACGCGCCCCCGATCCCCAACGAGCTGGACCCGGAGAGCTACCTCCGTCTGCGGAAGGGGCGGGAGCTGGCGCTGGACCTGCTGACACGGGAGGAGCTCTCCCTGGAAACCCGCCTCACCCTGCTCCGCCGCCTGGCCGCCGCCATACAGTCCGCCCCGGAAAAGCGAATCAAGCACGACTACGCCCTCCGCCTCCGCCGCTGGACGACCCTCCCTCCATCTCGCAGAGACAAGCCTTGCTTGTCCGCCCCCTGCGGAAGACCCTCCCAATCCTCCCGTAGGGACAAGCCTCGCTTGTCCGGTTTGCGCAGCAAACAATCGCCCGGAGGGCGATCCCGGAGCAGCGCCGCGCTCTGCCTGACGGCAAACGCATTCGTTCCGAATACCGGACAAGCACGGCTTGTCCCTACAGCGCTGTCGAAAGCATCCGCGATCGCCCGCCGCTTCCTCTCCCTGGAGATCCTCTCTCCCGCCTGGAAGGATGCCCTGGAGCGCTTCGAGACCATGGCGGAGGCCGGAGCCCTGCCCGCCGGGATGCTGACCCCGCCGGATCCGGAGCCCTATGCCCGCTGGCTCTGGTACGAGCTCTATAAGTACTGGATGGACGCCCTGGACGACGGCATGCTCCTGGCCCGGGTGGACCGGGCCCTGGACATGCTGCTGCTGGGCCTGGCTATGGATCAGGCCCTCCCCGGCGAAGGCCCCTTCCTCCGGCGCATCAGCCGGGAGATCGAGCACTGCGAGGAAAACCTGGCCGCCCTTCTGAAATAAAAAAGCAAAATAGCTGTGAAGGACCGGAGCGTCGCCGCTCGCGGCCTTCACAGCTGTTTCACTTATCCCGCCAGAAAAGCTTCGGGATCCTGAGGAACGTTGTTTCTATATACGGCAAAGTGCAGATGGGACTCGCTGCCGATCTCTGCCAGGGCGGTATGGCCTACCGTGCCCAGGACCTGTCCGGCCTCCACCCGATCTCCTGCGGAGACGGCGACCTCCTCGGCCAGATTGGCGTAGTGGGTCACCCAGCCCCCCGCGTGCTCCACGGTGATGGTCTGGCCCAGCAGCTCGTCGGCAAAGACGCCCAGAACGGTGCCCTCCGCAGCGGCCCGGACCTCGCTGCCCTCCGGGGCCGCGATATCCATGCCCGCGTGGGTGCGCCAATCCCGGGTGGTGGCGTTATAGGCCAGCCGGTCCATGCTGTAGCTCTGGACCACGGTCCCCTCCACGGGACGGCTCACCAGGAGCTTCCCCTCGTTGGCGGGGGTGGGGGTCCGATCCGCGGCCGCCTCCGTGGGCGTCTCCGCGCCGACGGACGCATCCACCGGCTTGTCGGGCTCGGCAGTCCGTCCGGGCTTGACCGGACTCTGGACCGCGGGGCGGTCGCCGCCCTTGGGGCTGTTCACGGTTGGCATCACCGCCGCCTGGACCGCGTCGGGGGGAACCAGCTCGTCGTCGGTGCTCCGCAGGCTGCGCACGAAGAGCCAGCCGGAAATGACCACCGCAAGGGCGCAGACGGCCAGGGCCAGATAATAGCCCTTGTCTCCGGAGAGTTTTTTCTTCAGTTTGTTCCAATTCATGGTAATTCACCTCCAGGGGCAGTATGCCCCGGATCAGGCCCGATTATACAGAAAGACCCCTCTCCGCCCGAGAAAACCGGGTGGAGGGGGGTCTGCCGTCGGGTCACGCCATGTACGCCTTCAATTCCTCCGTCGCCGTCTCGGGATCGAGGCGGGCGGTCATGGTGAATTGGATATTGTTGGCTTTGCCAAAATCCTCGCACCATCTGCAGAAGGCAGCCATCTCATGGGCGTCGTCCGTCGCCAGCAGGCGGTGGATGCTCTTGAGATAGATATGGGAGATGTCAAAGTTCCCGGCGTGGAGGCCGGAGATAAAGGCCTTGAGCGCCTCGGCGCCCTCCAGCCCGTAGCTCTGGTATTCGATGAGCCGGACCTTGTAGTTCACGTCGTAGCGCAGGGAGGTTTTGAGCTCGATGCAGACCAGGCTGCCGCTCTCCTTCTCCACCGCCTCGTTGATCTCGTTCAGCATGCGTTTGGTTTTGCCGGTGCCGCTGAGCCCGGCGAACAGTTTGACCATAGGAATCGTCTCCTTATCAATTTTCGATAGGCGAATACGTCCGTCCGAAGCGGACGCGTGTCGATAATGTGAATTACTTCTCGTACCCCGGTTTGCCCAGGAGCTGGAACATGTTGCGCTTATAGAACTCCACGCCGGGCTGGTTGAAGGGGTTGACCCCCAGCATATAGGCGGAAATGCCGCAGCTCAGCTCGAAGAACCAGAACAGCTCGCCCAGGGTGCGGTCGCAGACCTCGTCGGCCTGGATCAGGATGACCGGCACGCCGCCGTCCACGTGGGCCGTCAGAGTGCCCTGGAAGGCCTGCTCTTCCACAAAGTCCAGGCTCTTGCCCTCCAGATAGTTGAGACCGTCCAGGTTTTTCCAGTCCATCTCGATCATGGTGCGCTTGCGCGGAGGCGTGAAGCGGATAACCGTTTCGAAGAGGTTTCGCTCGCCCTGCTGGATCATCTGGCCCAAAGAGTGGAGGTCGGCGGTAAACTCCGCCGTGACGGGGAAGATTCCCTTGCCGTCCTTGCCCTCAGACTCGCCGAAGAGCTGCTGCCACCAGCCGCCGAAGAAGCGGGCCGAGGGCTCCCAATTACACAGGAGCTCCAGCTTTTTTCCGCCCCGGTAGAGGAGGTTGCGGGCCGCGGCATAGAGCCAGACGGGGTTCTCGAAGGAGAAGACGTCCAGATCCCGCTTGGCGGAGGCGGCGCCGAACATGAGCTCGGTGATATCCATGCCTGCCACGGCCATGGGAAGCAGGCCGACCGCCGTCAGAACGGAATAGCGGCCGCCCACGTCGGGCGGGATGACAAAGCTCTCCCAGCCCTCTTCCGCCGCCATCTGGCGCAGAGCGCCCTTCGCGGGATCGGTGGTGACGAAGATGCGCTTCCTGGCCTCATCGGCCCCGTATCTCCGCTCCAGCATCCACTTCAGCGCCCGGGTGGCGATGGCGGGTTCGGTGGTGGTGCCGGACTTGGAGATGATGTTGATGGAGAAGTCCTTGCCCTCCAGCAGAGCGGCCAGTTCCTGCCAGGCGCGGGTGGACAAGTTGTTGCCCGCGAAGAAGATCTGGGGATCCTTGCCGCGCAGGTTGTGATTGGAGCCCTTGACCAGCTCGATGGCGGCCCGGGGGCCCAGGTAGGAACCGCCGATGCCCACGACTACAAAAATCTCGGAGTTCTCGCGGATACGCTTGGCGGCGCTTACGATGCGCCGCATCTCGTCGGTGGCCTCAAAGACAGGCAGATCCAGCCAGCCCAGGAATTCCGCGCCGGCGCCCTTCCGCTCCAGGAGCAGCTTGTGGGCGTCGAAGACCTCCTTCTCCAGGTTCAGCAGATCAAGGAGAGTATAAGCGTCCCAGATATTGGAAATATCTACGTTAACCATTCAGTACGCTCCCTTTTTTGAGATCGATTCGTTTCCGTCTATATCATAACCGATTTCCCGCCGGAAAACAATGGGGAAATTGTGAAATGACGGTTAATTTTTTGGAAGCCGCGTTTTTGCAAGAAAAAACGGAATTTTCTTGACTTCCCGGGCTGTTTTTTGTATAGTAATAAGGGAAATTGTCAAACTGCTGATTGCAACTGATTATCTTGAATTGGGGCTTTCGGCCTTGTTTTCACAGGCTGCGCAGGTCTGTGAATTTTTCTTTCTGGGGGTATCCGCCATGATCGATGAACTCAACTGCCTTGACCAGCGCAGAGCGCCTATCTACGAGGCGCTCCAGACCTTCCGCCAGATGCGGGTGGTCCCCTTCGACGTGCCCGGCCATAAGCACGGCCGCGGCAACCCGGAAATGACGGCCTTCCTGGGTGAAAAATGCGTCCAAATCGACGTCAACTCCATGAAGCCCCTGGACAATCTCTGCCATCCCGTCTCCGTCATCAAGGAAGCCGAGGATCTGGCCGCCGACGCCTTCGGCGCGGCCCACGCCTTCCTGATGGTGGGCGGCACCACCAGCTCGGTTCAGACCATGGTCCTGGCCACCTGCAAGCGGGGCGACAAGATCATCCTGCCCCGGAACGTCCACCGCTCCGTCATCAACGCCCTGGTGCTCTGCGGCGCGGTGCCGGTCTACGTGAACCCCGAGGTGGACGACCGGCTGGGCATCTCCCTGGGTATGCGTCGGGATCAGGTCTTTAAGGCCATCCGGGAGAACCCGGACGCGGTAGCCGTCCTGGTGAACAACCCTACCTACTACGGCGTCTGCTCCGATCTGAAGGCCATCACCCAGATGGCCCACGACGCCGGCATGTACTGCCTGGTGGACGAAGCCCACGGCACCCACTTCTACTTCGGCGCCGGGATGCCCACCACCGCCATGGAGGCGGGGGCGGACATGGCCGCCGTGTCCATGCACAAATCCGGCGGCAGCCTGACCCAGTCCTCCTTCCTGCTCACCGGCCCGAATATGAACCCGGGCCACGTGCGTCAGATCATCAACCTGACCCAGACCACCTCCGGCTCCTATCTGCTCATGTCCAGTCTGGACATCTCCCGCCGGATGCTGGCGCTCCACGGCCGGGAGATCTTCGCCAAGGTCTCTACCATGGCGGACTACGCCCGGGAGGAGGTCAACGCCATCGGCGGCTACTACGCCTTCGGCAAAGAGCTGGTGAACGGCGACTCCATCTTCGACTTCGACCCCACCAAGCTCTCCATCCACACCCGCGAGATCGGCCTGGCCGGCATCGAGGTCTACGACATCCTCCGGGACGAATACGACATCCAGATCGAGTTCGGCGACATCGGCAACATCCTGGCCTACCTCTCCATCGGCGACCGGCCCCAGGAGCTGGAGCGCCTGGTCTCCGCCCTGGCGGAGATCCGCCGCCGCTATCAGAGAGACGGCTCCGGCCTGCTCGACACTGAGTATCTGGACCCCGAGGTGGTGGCCACGCCCCAGGAGGCCTTCTACGCCCCCAAGAAATCCGTCCCCCTGGACGAGAGCGAGGGCCTGGTCTGCAGCGAATTCGTCATGTGCTATCCCCCCGGCATCCCCATCCTGGCCCCCGGCGAGCGCATCACCCGGGACATCCTGGACTATATCAAGTTCGCCAAGGAAAAAGGCTGCTCCATGACCGGCCCCGAGGATCCGGATATTCTGCGGCTCAATGTGCTGGCCTGACGATCAAAATATAGGGACAAGCCGTGCTTGTCCGCCGACACGCGGAAACGTCCCGACCGCAGCGTA
>CAMUYE010000052.1 GCA_947164825.1 uncultured Clostridia bacterium | reverse complement strand
CCCGGAGCTGGTGGAGCTGGGCCAGGCCCAGCCGGTCCGCGTCCTCGATGATGAGCGTGTTGACGTTGGGGATGTCGATGCCGGTCTCGATGATGGTGGTGCAGACCAGGATCTGGATCTCGCCGTCGGCCATGCGCTGCATCACGTCGCCGAGCTGGTCCTCGTTCATCTTGCCGTGGGCCACCGCCACTTCGGCACCGGGGTGCCGTTTTGCCAGCTTCGCCGCGCACTGGGCGATGGTCTCCACCCGGTTGTGCAGGTAGTAGACCTGGCCGCCCCGGGCCAGCTCCCGGCGGATGGCGTCGTCCAGCACCGGCTCGTTGTGTTCCAGCACGAAGGTCTGGACCGGATAGCGGTCCAGGGGCGGCTCCTCGATGGTGGACATATCCCGGATGCCGGAGAGGGCCATGTTCAGGGTCCGGGGGATCGGGGTGGCGGACAGGGTTAAGACGTCCACGCCCCGGGAAAGTTCCTTCAATCTTTCTTTGTGGGTCACGCCGAAGCGCTGCTCCTCGTCCACGATGAGCAGACCCAGGTCCTTGAAGACCACGTCCTTCTGCAGCAGCTTGTGGGTGCCGATGATCAGATCCACGCTGCCCGCCCGGAGCCCCGCCAGGGCCCGCTTCTGCTGGGCCGGACTCCGGAAGCGGGAGAGCACCTCCACGTTCACCGGGAAGCCCTCGAAGCGGCGACAGGCCGTGACGTAGTGCTGCTGGGCCAGGACCGTGGTGGGAACCAGAATGGCGGCCTGCTTGGAGTCTAGGATGGCCTTCATGGCAGCCCGGAGGGCCACCTCGGTCTTGCCGAAGCCCACGTCGCCGCAGAGCAGCCGGTCCATAGGGGCCGGGGATTCCATATCGCCCTTGATCTCGGCGATGCAGCGGAGCTGGTCGTCGGTCTCGGCAAAGGGAAAATTGTCCTCAAACTCCCGCTGCCAGGGGGTGTCGGCGGCGAAGGCGAAGCCCTGCAGGCGCTTGCGCTCGGCGTAGAGCTTGATCAGGCCCTCAGCCAGATCCTTGACGGCGGCCTTGGCCCGCTTCTTCGTCTTCTCCCAGGCGTCGCCGCCCAGCTTGTTGAGCTTGACGGGGCTGTCCTGGGCCGCGCCGATGTATTTGTAAATTAGGTCCGTCTGGGTGGCGGGGACGTAGAGCACGTCCGTCCCCTGGTAGGCGATCTTTACGTAGTCCTTTACCGCCCCGTCCACCTTCATCTGCTCCATGCCCACGTAGCGGCCGATACCGTGATACTCGTGGACAATGAGATCCCCGGGGGCCAGATCCGTGAAGGAGCTGAGCTTCTGCCGGTTGGTGGTTTTGACCTTGCTGCGAGCGCGGCGGGTGCTGCGGGCGAGAAGCTGGCCCTCGGTGAGGACCGCCAGCTTCACCGTGGGGTATTCCATGCCGCTGGGCAGAGTCCCTTCGGTCAGATAAACGCCCCCCGGCGCGGGCCAGCATTCCGCCGGGAAGGCCATGGAGACGGGGATCTCCTTGCCCCGCAGATATTCCTCTAAGATCTCGCCCCGGCGGCGGCTGCCGCAGAGGACGAGGGTCCGGTATCCGTTTTTCTGGAAGTGCGTCAGATCCTGGGCGGCGACGTCGAGATTGCCGCCGTAGGAGGGAAGCTGCTTGGCGACGATATCCACCAGGGCCGCGGGCTGGAGCTCCGGCGGGTAGGCGGAGGCCAGAAAGGCGTCCAGGAAAAGGGTCGGATGGCCGGACAGGCCGGCGCAGAGCATGTCCCAGCCCTTGCCGAAATCGCAGAGCTCCCCGGCCAGGATTCCGCCCTGGAGCAGGGAATCCAGCTGGAGCCCCAGATCCTCCTCCCAGCCCGCCGCGGCCCGGCGCAGATTGCCGTGGTCGCAGAAGACGGTGATCCCGCCCGCGGGCAGATAGTCGGCAGCGGTGGCAAAGTCCGGGTAGATCAGGCTGAGATACCGGTCGGAGGCGCCGAAGAAGCTGCGGTTTTGCAGGGTCTCCAGGTCCGTCTCCAGGGTCTTGATCAGGGCTTCGTTGCGGTTCCTGCGCCGTTTCTGCCGGGCGATCAGCCGATCCAGATCGGCGCAAAGGCCCTCCAGGCCGTCGGGATGCAGGGCGGGCAGGGCCTCGGCCACGGGCAGGAGGACGGCCTCCTCCAGGTTCTCCACCCGGCGCTGGGTCAGAGGATCGAAGAGGCCCATGGCGTCGATCTCGTCGCCGAAGAACTCCACTCGCAGGGGATTCTCCTGGGCGGGGCTGAAGACGTCCAGGATGCCGCCGCGGATGGCGAACTGGCCTGCGCCCTCCACCATCTGGCAGCGGGTATAGCCGTTTTTCAGCAGGCGGTCCGCCAGCTCGTCCAGATCAAACAGCGCGCCGGGACGCAGGGCGACGGCCGCCCCCAGCAGGACGTTCCGGGGCATGGTCCGCAGGGCTAGGGCCTCCCAGGAGGCGATAACCAGGGGCTCCTGCCCCAGGGCCATCCGGTGGAGGAGCCGCAGACGCTTCTGCTCCCACTGGCGGGAGGCCGCCGCGGTGTCGTAGAAGGTCAGATCCCGGCCCGGCAGGATGGGGAAGGCCGTCCCGAGAAAGGCCGCCAGCTCCTCCTGGGTCCGGCGGCAGGCCAGCTCGTCCTGGCAGAGCACCAGGATCGGCGCTTCCAGCTCCGAACGCAGTCCCGCGATCAGATGGGAGCGGTTGATCTGCGCCGCCCCGGAGACCCCCGCGCACTTGCCCCGGCGGAGAGTCTTCAGGATCGTTTCGTATTCAGAAAGCTCGTGCAGAGCGGTGAGCAGCAGGTCCATAAGCTCCCCCTTATGTATGACGTACAACAGCTTGAAACTATATCACATATTAAATAATTATATCACATCCGCCCGTAAATTTCCACCGTTTTTTTCTGCGCATCCCGGGGGTCTTTTTTCGGCAGATTAGGGGGGCTTTTCTTCCCGTGTTTTTCCGCCGTAAATTTGGCGGCGTTTCCACACGCAAACATCTTGCATATCCGGAAAATATTTGATAAAATAATGGCGGACGTTCAGCGGGACGGCAGGCGCGGTCCGCGGCTGCGCGTCCGGGTGAAAACGCGGTCCCGGAACGCCTCGCACGCCGGGACGCGCTGCGCGAATTGCGCTGGGCGCGGGAGTTGAGAAGCCATGGACAAGCTGGAAAAACACGCGAGAAGAAGGCTGGACACCCTGCTTCGGGAGGCGCCGGACCGGATCCGGCTCATTCTGGAGGAGGGAGATCTGGCGGCGACTCTGGATCAGCTGCGCCAGGCGGACGCGCCCTGCCCGGAGTGGGTTCGGGACAAGGCGCGGAACATTCGGTTCAAATGCGGCTGCGCCCGGGCGGAACTTGGGACCCTGGCCGACGAGCTTCGCGGCGCACTGGACGCCTGGACGGAAGCCGGCGGGGAAGACGCCTTCCGGATCTCCCAGGCGGAACTGGTCCTGCAGCAGATCGGGACAAAGTCCGACGAAATGAACGCTGTGCGACAACACATGAAAACGCTGATCGCCCAAACAGACATTGCCGAAGCGGGTGCCCAGCAGGCCGACCAGATGGCCGCCCTGGCACAGCTGCGGCGTTTTGAAAAGGAGGCGGTGGAATGAAACGCTTTCTGAAATTGATCCCGGGCCTGGCTGTGCTCCTGGCGGGCGGGATCGGCCGGCTGCTGGTCTCCGGCGCCGAGAACGACATCCTGATCAACCTGGGGTCTTCGGGACTCCGGATCCTGACCTGGGTCGCCCGGGGCGCCATGCTGGCAGGCGTCCTGCTGCTGATTCCGGCCCTGCTCTCGATCCTGAAGGATCGCAAAACGGAGCGGGCCTCCGAGGAGCTCATCGCCCGGGCCAAGGCGGAAAATCGCAGGCGCGCTCCCCTCTCCAACCGCAGCGGCAAATACAACGAGGAGGAGATCCGGAGCTGCCTCATGCAATACTTTGACAGCTCGCCTCCGCAGTTCATCCCCTGGCTGGAAAAATATCAGGCCCAGCTGGACCGGATGAACAACTACCAGGCCCGGCTGAACCGGATGCTGAAGCAGAACGGAGCGGACGATCTGACGGAAGCCGAGGCCCTGCTGGACAAGCTGGAGCAGAACATCTTCGGCATGATGCGCCGGGTCTTCAACTGGCTCACCATGTACGACGCGGCCTCCCCCGAAGAGCCCCTGCTGAAAAACCTGGCGGAGGCGGAGGCTCACAACGAGAAAGCGCTGGAGCAGGCCGGAAGGCTCTGCGCCGCCATCACGGAGTATATCAACAATCAAGGAAGTAAAGTGGACATCACAAGCTCTGTCAAGAACTTCATCGAACTGCTGAAGGAGGAAATCGTATGAAAAAATACATCGCGCTGATTCTTGTCCTGATTCTGAGCCTTTCCCTGTTTTCCGGCTGTGACGGCGCCTATGAGGACGGCGACAACATCCCGATCATCTCCCAGGAGGACGCCGTTAAGGAAATGAACGCTCTGCTGACGAACGTGCGGGTCTACACCAAAGACGCTCCCATCGACATGGACGTCATCGATGAAAACCCCGCCGCGGCTCTGGCTGACATCTCCACCTTCCCCATCACGGTGCAGGGCAGCGGCCGGATCAACATTGAGATCGCCGCCGCCACGGAGTTCAGCGCCGCCGCGCCGGACGACTGGATGAACGTCGTGGCCGAGCGCTTCAATCGGGAAGGCTTCACTGTCGGCGGCAGTTCCGTTTCCGTCTCCGTCCGGAAGATCACCTCCGGCGAGGTGCTGACCTACATGATCGACGGCGGCTATCGGCCCGACGTCTACGTGCCCTCCAACGAAGCCTGGGGCAAGATGCTCAGCGGCAGCTTCCAGGTGAAGACCCTCAGCAGCCGGATCGCCGGCAACACCGCGGGAATCCTGATGAAGAAGTCCACCTATGACACGTTTATTGAGAAATACAAGGAGCTGAACGTGGGCACCGCCATGGAGGCTACCCTGGCGGGAGATATCAACTTCGCCTACACAAATCCCTACACCTCCTCCACCGGCCTGAACATCCTCACGGCCATGCTGGCCCACTTCGACCCCTCCAACCCCGTTTCCCAGAAGGCCGCCGAGAAGCTCATCGCCTATCAGAAGCAGTCGCCTCCCGTGGCCTACACCACCGCCGTCCTGCGCAACTCCGCTGCCAAGGGCGTCATTGACGCCATGGTCATGGAGGAGCAGAGCTACATCAACACCCCGGAGCTGCGGGATTACGTCTACGTGCCTCAGGGCATCCGCCACGACCACCCGGTCTACACCTTCGACTACGTGAGCGCGGAAAAGCAGGAAGCGGCCCAGCTCTTTGTGGACTACTGTCTGCGGGAAGAGAACCAGTCCCTCGCCACGGAAAAGGGCTTCAACCGCCACGACGAATACAAGAGCGTGGATTCCGGGCTGGACGGCGCCGGCTATCTGGCGGCCCAGCGGATCTGGAAGCAGAACAAAAACGGCGGTAAGCCCGTTATCGCGGTCTTCGTGGCCGATGTCTCCGGCTCCATGGCCGGCACTCCCCTGCGCAGCCTCCAGGAATCCCTGATCGCGGCCTCCTCCTACATCGGCTCCGAGAACTACATCGGCCTGGTCAGTTATTCCGACACTGTGACCATCAACCTCCCCATCAGCGAGTTTGACCCCACCCAGCGGGCCAAGTTCAGCGGCGCGGTGAAGCACCTTTCCGCCGGCGGCAACACCGCCACCTACGACGCCGTCATGGAAGCAACGAAGCTGCTGCTGGACAAGCAGAAGGAGATCCCCGACGCAACGCTCATGATGTTCGTCCTCTCCGACGGCGCGCAGAACGTGGGCATCAAGTATGAACGGATCCCCAGCATCGTCAAGGCTCTGGGCATCCCCGTCTACACCATCGGCTACAACATGAGCTCCACCACGGAGCTGAAGGCCCTCGCCGGCATCAACGAAGCCGCCCTGATCAACGCCTCCAGCGACGACGTGGTCAACCAGCTCCGGAACCTCTTTAATACCCAGCTGTAAAACAAGCTGAAAACAGACAAAGAGCCCGGCTCCAAAACTCGGAGCCGGGTCCTTTGTTTTACATTCCGTTGTATTTGGCGGCGGCGCTTTGGACGCCGTTCCGGATCAGTTCCAGGGCCGCAGCGGCGGCGTGCTCGATGGCGGGGGTCAGAGCCTTTTCCTCCTCGGGCGTGAAGCCCGACAGGACCCAGTCGGCCAGGTCGAAATCGGGGTGGGGCTTGGCGCCCACGCCGATCCGGATCCGGGGAAAGTCCTGGCTGCCCAGGCGGGAGATGACGGACTTCAATCCGTTGTGGCCCCCGGCGGAGCCCTCCGCCCGGACGCGGATTTTCCCCACGGGGAGGGAGATATCATCCGACAGCACCAGGATATGGTCGATGGGGATCTTGTAGTACATGGCCGCCAGCTGGACCGCCTCGCCGGAGGCGTTCATGTAGGTCTCGGGCTTGAGCAGCAGGACCTTCTGCCCGGCCAGGGTACAGCTCCGGGTCAGACCCCGGAACCTGGCCCGGTCGATCTTTACTCCCGCGTCCTGCGCCAGGAGCTCCACGGTCCGCCAGCCCACGTTGTGCCGGGTGCGCTCGTATTCCCGCCCGGGATTGCCCAAGCCCACGATGAGCCAGTCGATGGTGGATTTTTTGAATAGCATACACATAAATCCTTATGAATTCCGCTGCGGATCCGGCGTCCCCTCATCCGCCCCGGTGTGCGCACCGGGGTACCTTCCCCCAGGGGGAAGGCTTAGCGGGCGCCGATCATGCAGTCGGAGATGGAGGTCTCCTCATAGACGTGGCGGATGGCCTTGGCAAAAATGGAGGCCACGGAGAGCTGCTTAATCTTGGTGCCGGCGTAGTCCTCGGGCAGCGGGATGGTGTTGAGCAGCAGCAGCTCCTTGATGACGCTGTTCTCGATCCGCTCCCAGGCCCGGGTGACGTTGCCCTGGGCGTCCACGCGGTTGGAGAGGACGCCGTGGGTCGCGCAGGCGTAGACCTCCTTGGCCCCGCCGACCTCGATCAGCGCCTTGGCGGCGCCGCAGAGGGAACCGGCAGTATCCACGATGTCGTCGAGCATGATGCAGGTCTTGCCTTCCACGTCGCCGATGACGTTCATAACCTCGCAGACGTTGTCCTTGGGACGGCGCTTGTCCACGATCGCCAGATCCAGATGGAGCTGCTGGGCAAAGCGGCGGGTACGGGCGACTGAGCCCACGTCGGGAGAAACGGCGATGACGTTCCCTTTCTCGCAGTCCTCGGGGCTGAACTTGTCTTTGTAATAGTCCACAAACAGAGGGGCGCCGGAGAGATGGTCCAGGGGGATATCGAAGAAGCCCTGGATCTGGGCGGCGTGGAGATCCATGGTCAGCACCCGGTCGGCGCCGGCCGCAACGATCATATTGGCTACCAGCTTGGAGGTGATGGGATCCCGGCCTTTGGCTTTGCGGTCCTGGCGCGCGTAGCCATAATAGGGCAGTACGGCGGTGATGCGGCCTGCAGAGGCCCGGCGCAGGGCGTCAATGTTGATGAGCAGCGCCATCAGATTGTCATTGACGGGCTTGCAGCTGGACTCTACCACGAAGCAGTCTCTGCCTCGAACGGTCTCATCCATTCGGACGCAGATCTCCCCGTCCGCAAAGGTGCTGAGATTGTTGTTGCTGAGCTCGATGCCGAGTTCCCGGCAAATCTCCTTGGCCAGGGCACGGCTGGAATTTCCGGCAAATACTTTGATGGGTCTTCCACTTGCAATCATGTTTTCTCTCCTCTTTGACGCGTTGTTTTCGTTTCCTTTCTATGCCTAAGCTCCGCGCTTTGCGGGGCGGACAGCCTGGAACTCTGCTCGCTATTCGCGCAGCTTGTTCTCTATCGCCAAATCTTGATCTGCTTCCGGATCTGAAACCATAAAAGACGAAATCCTGAATATCTGTTTGCGGCCTATATTATAACAGATGGAGCGGACTTTGTACACCCATTTTTTCCGGGGGCGCGGGGTTTTTCTTATTTGCGTAAGAAGCGCAGCTTCTCACATCGACAGCGCCCGGGTCGGTGTTCGCGGGCGGAAAGGAAAAGCCCGCCCGATTGTTTCGGGCGGGCGGAACGGACAAGCAATGCTTGTCCCTGCATGGCGGGCAGATTGCCGGTGGGTGGCGCACACTGTGCGCCGCTACATGGCTGTCAAGATGTGGGCGTTGCGGAGGGCGGGGTCGGAGATGCGGTCGTTGACGGAGTAGGCGTGCTTTTCCAGGTCGCCGCAGACGGCCTCGGTCAGACCCTGATCCTGGAGGGCGGTGATGACGGCGGAGGCCAGGTTTTCCATCATGTCCTGCTTGGCCCGGGTCATGGCTTTGCCGTTGTCGGTGGTCAAAAGAAGCTCCAGGGTCTCGGCTTCCCCGCCCAGAAGGGGAAGCTGGCGCAGGGCCCGAAACTGCCACTTATAGTAGGGCAGATAGCGCTCGTTGAGCAGGAAGATCACGGCAATGGCCCGGCGGACGAACTCTCCCACGGCCAGCTGGGCCGCGGCGGGCTCTCCGTGGGCCAGGCAGCGGGCGTAGTTGTACTGCCCCGCCTGGGCCATCAGCAAAAGATTTCCGGCCAGCTTCTTGCAGCGCAGGTCGGCGGGCTGGCGGGAGAGCCTTTCACGGATCCCCGCAAAGGTCCCGTCGCCTTCCCAAAAGAGCTCGCCGTTGACGATCTCCGCCAGGTACTGCTCCTCGAGCCGAAGCCAGCGCTCCGGGCTCAGGCTTCCGTCCCGGCTGCCGGTCCGGGCTTCGAGAAAATCACCCAGGCGGATCACGCCGCGGCGGTTTCCGCCTACCGGGGAGAGCCTGGGGCGGGAAAAGCCCAGAAACTCCTTCGGCAGGGCGGCATAGGCCCGCTCCAGACGAAACTCCGTGCGGCGATCCAGCTCGTCTTCCTCCGGGAGGAAGATACAGAAGCCGGGCTCGAAGTCGTGATCCTGGGAAACCTCGTCGTCAAAGCCAAAACACTCGGAGCCGCTGCCCACAAGGCCCACGGCCAGACGGTCCGCCCAGTCCGGGAACTGCGCTTTCAGCATGGGAGCGCCGCAGGCTTCAAAATAGCGGCGGGACAGCTCCAGGCCCTTTACCGTTTGCCGTGGCGCACACTGTGCGCCGCTACAGGGGGTGTGCATAGATCTCCTCCGCTCGTTCTTTCAGCTCTTCGGCGTCGGCGAAGCGGCCGTAATAGCCGAAGGTGGGGGCGCACTTCTCGCAGACGAAGGCGTAGTAGCCGTTCCTGGGCAGGGCAGGGTCGTCCAGAAGCGATTTGGCCCGGTCCAGTCGGGCTTCGATCTCGTCCTCGGCCTCCAGCAGGCCGCGCTCCGCCTCCGCCAGGTTCGCCAGGTTCAGCTCCGTGACGGCCAGCTCCAGGGCGCCGCGCTCCTGCTTTTCCATGACGGCGAGGGCTTTTTCGTAGAGGGCGCGGGCTTCCGCAAAGCGGCCCAGATCCGTCAGGGCCAGGGCCATGTTGTTGTACAGGCCGCCCATACGCGGATCCTCGGGCGGCAGGACCCGCTCGTAGATCTCCCGGGCCTGCTCGTAGAGCGGCAGCGCCTCGGCTGCGCGGTCAAAGCGCTTATAAACCGTAGCAGCGTTGAGCAGGGTGGTCCCGGCGGTGGCGCTGCCCTCCAGGCCGGTCCGGGACAGCAGCTCCAGGGCGGAGGACACGGATTCGTTGGCGGCAGCCTCGTCTCCTAACTTTCGGAAAAGGCCCATGCGCTCGTTTTCCACAGTCAGCAGGCCCCGCAGATCATTGTTGAGCAGGGCTTCGCTCCGCCAGTATTCCAAATGGCGGCGGGCGGCGTCGTAGTCGTTCCGGTCCAGATATTCGTCCAGCCGGGTCAGGCAGCGCCGCAGGTCGATGGGCTTGGCCTCGCCGTCTTCGGGCTTGCAGAAGATGCAGGACGGCTCCAAATAATCTTCGGGCTTCAATCCGTTCACGAAGGGGCCTCCTTTCAATTTTCAATTCTCAATTCTCAATTGTTTTCATTCCAGGGGTTGTTCTCGTCGGGGTCCGTGGGATCCCAGCCGGCCCGGGGGTCGTCGGGATCGATGGTGTTGAACGCAGGCCGTTCCACCGGGAGTTCGTCGGCGTCGTAGATGTGGATCGCGGTGCCCGAGGGGCAGTTGTCATAGATCCACTTGACGTCGACCACCGGCAGGCGGACGCAGCCCATGGAACAGGCGGTGCCGAGCTTGTTATACTCCTCGGTCTCCAGACTGTCCTTGCTCATGTGATAATAGGGTACGGAGTGGAAGAGGATGTTTCCGCTGATGCCGCAGACGTACTGCCCCCATACGCCGCCGTAAAGGGACGCCCACTCCTTCTTGCTGCCCAGGCTGTAGTTTCCCACCGGCGTGGCGGTACCGGTGGAGCAGACGCAGACCCGGACCGGAATCGTATAGTCGTCTTCGCCGTCCCGGCCGTAAACGATCACCACGTTCTGGTTCCGTACCACGTCGATGGAGTAGGGAAAGCTGTCCTCGCTCATGGCGAGATAGACTTCCTCCGGGTAGTTGTCCACGGAGATCTCCGTCTCCCGGACCAGACTGCTGCCGCCGCAGCTCAGGGTGGCGCGGAACAGCGCAACGTAGTCCTCCTGCCAGCGGTCAAAGCTGAATTCGAGCTCGACTTCCTTTTCCTGGCCGGCGCTGAGCAGGAGCGTCGGCCACTCGGCCACCGTCTCGCCGTCCAGGGTCAGAACCAGCGAGCAGGTCCGCTCGGACTCCGGGCCGGTGAGCGTCACCTTCGGGAAGGCGACCGTCACCGTGACCCAGGGGGATCCGGGGGTGGCGACCAGGCCCTCGGGAAGAAGCATCTCCACACCGGTCAGGCTGTCGGTCTCGGACGTCTCCGTTTCCTCCGTGGGCAGTTCCGACTCGACGGGAAGGGATTGTACGGGAGCGGCGGTGGACGCGGGCACGGATTGTACCGGGGGCCGATAGCTGTATCCCGCCGTGTCGGAGCTGGTCTGATCCGGGGCAACCATACAGCCGGTCAAAAGCAAAAGCAGCAGCGCAAGGGCGACGCAAAGGAATCGTTTCATAAGCAGAATCCTGCCTTTTTTGTTTGGATTAAAAGATGGGAGTAATATTATACAGGAGAATACGGGAATTGGCAAGTGCGGAGTTGAAAAAACGCAAAAAAAAGCCGGACCGCATCCCGGCCTGTGCGGTGCAGGCTGGGATGCGGCCCCTGTTTGTGCGGATCAGTTGAAGTAGATCCGGGCCGGATTCCCCGTCCCATCGTCAATGCAGATCGCGGCATTCTTGAAATAGTCGCCGAACTTCTCGCTGTCCCGCAGCACGACGGTGATCGCCTGCTCCGTGAACGTATCGGTTCTGTGGTCGACCTCCTCATACTCGTTGACGTACAGGGTGACGGCGTCGCTGTTCGCTGACGGGCCTTCGATCGTGACGCCGGCTTTATCCAGGGTGTGGTCGAAGCCGCCCTCCAGGGGGACGAGAATGATCGAACGGGCAAGCGTCTCGCCGTTCGTGCTCCAGGCGCCGGTGTTGGCGACGAAATACGTCCTCCCCTGAGCCCGGACCACCTTCGTTGGAAACGCTTCGTGCAGCGCCTCATAGACGCCTTCGCCCGATCCTGCTTCCATGGGGATCTCAGCCTCCGTCTTTCCGTAAGCCTCCTTCAGGACTACCCTCAGCCCCGCAGCCTCGACGTCGCCGTCCAGGATCGCAAGATATACGTTCGCATAAACGGGATTCCCTTCAAATCTGTTGGTCCATCCCTGCACGTTCTGCGCGGGCTCGCTGCCTTCGGGGTCCAAAATGCGGAGATTGCCGCAGTCGCTTTGGGTATCCCAATCCGGGAAGAGCAGGCGCAGCGTCAGGACGGTCGCGTTCTCGGCGCTGCCTCCTCCATAGAGCTTGACGGTCTCAGCGGGGACGACGGTCCGGGCCAGGACCTCGCACTTCACCTCGGCAAAGCGCTCCTCCAGGGGGCGCTTCGCGGGCTGGGTCTCCTTGCCGCCGGATTCGGGACCTTCGGTGTCAGCGGCCCGGTTCGTTTGCGCTGCTTCGGTTTCCCCGCCGGGGGCGGGCGTTTTCTCCCCGCAGCCCGCGAGCAGCATGGCAAGCAAAAGCAGGGAGAGCAGGATACAGGTAAATTTTTTCATCGGTATTTCCTTTCTGTGCGGGAGACGCCGCGCGGGTGCTCGGCGCGGTCAGGAGGCTGCGTCGGGATCGTCCAGCAGCGCCTCCAGGATGCGGGCGGCTTCTTGAAAACTTAAAATTGAAAATTGAAAGTTGAAAATGTCGATCAAATTTCCATTCCGGTGATCGGTTTTCCTCAGCAAACACGCCGTAGGGGCGGCCATTGGCCGTCTCGATGAATTGCGCCTTGCGGCGCGTGATTTGCCCGCCGGGCATGATTTGTCCGTTGGACATGATTTGCCCTGCGGGGGCATGAAGCGCAATTCAAATCATGGAGCGCAGCGAGAAATCATGGCACAGCCAAATCATGACGCCCCGCGTCAATTCATTCGCCCCCCGCCGTAGGAGCGACACAATGGCCGCCCCTACGGGGCTGATGCTGTGGGGGAGGCCGATACGGGAGGCGGGCGGCCAATGGCCGCCCCTACGGGGCTGATGCCGTGGGGAAGGCCGGTGCGCGAGGCGGGCGGCCAATGGCCGTCTCGATGAATTGCGCCTTGCGGCGCGTGATTTGCCCGCCGGGCATGATTTGTCCGTTGGACATGATTTGCCCTGCGGGGGCATGAAGCGCAATTCAAATCATGGAGCGCAGCGAGAAATCATGGCACAGCCAAATCATGACGCCCCGCGTCAATTCATTCGCCCCCCGCCGTAGGAGCGACACAATGGCCGCCCCTACGGGGCTGATGGTGAGGGGAAGGCCGGTGCGGGAGGCGGGCGGCCATTGGCCGCCCGCCCGAGGCGGAGAGCTGCCGTTCACCCCGCGTCCGTAGGGGCGGCTCACCAGAATCGCCATTTACTCGACAAAACGGAACGCGCCGGGGTCCGGGCTGATCTGAATTCCGTTTTGCAGATTGCAATCTGCAAAACATCTCAATTATTCACTATTCATTATTCATTCGTCCCGGGCGGGGGCAGACCCCTCCACCGGCCTTGAGGCCGGTCCCCCTCCCCTTGGCCGGGGAGGTTTTGCGGACGGCAGCGCGCCGTCCCTGCGGGCGTGCGCAAAAAGCTTCCGGGGTCGCGCCCCGGAAGCTTTTTGCGGTTCAGCTTACTTGCAGATCGCCTGCTGAACCGCGACGGCCACGGCCACGGTCATGCCGACCATGGGGTTGTTGCCCGCGCCCAGGAAGCCCATCATTTCCACGTGGGCGGGCACGGAGGAGGAGCCGGCGAACTGGGCGTCGGAGTGCATACGGCCCATGGTGTCGGTCATGCCGTAGGAGGCGGGGCCGGCGGCCATGTTGTCGGGATGCAGGGTGCGGCCGGTGCCGCCGCCGGAAGCCACGGAGAAGTACTTCTTGCCGGCTTCCCAGCGTTCCTTCTTGTAGGTGCCCGC
>CAMUYE010000051.1 GCA_947164825.1 uncultured Clostridia bacterium | reverse complement strand
CGCGAAACCTTCGTGCTTTACCTCTACCGCTGCATGGAGCACAAGTGCCTCCTCAGCGATTGATCGAACCGCGATCCCATGCCCCTATACATCAGGGGACGGTTTCCCTCACCGGGGACCGTCCCCTGACGGTTAAGAAAGTGAGGTGGATTTCATGGATTTGAAACAGGCTTCCGAGCTGCTTGCTTCCGTCAAGCAGAACATCAATAAAGTCATTGTCGGTCGGGAGGAGACCGTGGAGCTCCTGCTCACCGCCCTGTGCTGCGGCGGACATGTGCTTTTGGAGGATGTCCCGGGCACAGGCAAGACTGTGCTTGCCAAATCTCTGGCCCGGTCCTTGGACGCGGAGTTCCGCCGGATTCAGTTCACGCCGGATCTGCTGCCCTCCGACGTCACCGGCCTCAACTACTACAACCAGAAGGCCGGGGAGTTTGTCTTCCGGCCCGGCCCGGTGTTCTGCAATATTCTTCTGGCCGACGAGATCAACCGTGCCACGCCCAGGACCCAGTCTTCTCTTTTGGAATGCATGGAGGAGCGCCAGGTGACCATCGACGGCGTGACCCGGCCGCTGCAGAGCCCCTTCCTGGTGCTGGCGACCCAGAATCCCATCGAGACAGCGGGCACCTTCCCCCTGCCGGAAGCCCAAATGGACCGCTTTATTATGATGCTCTCCATGGGTCTCCCGGATCGGGAGGAGGAGATCGCCATCCTCAAGCGCTTCCTCACGGAGGATCCCCTCCGTGCGCTGACGCCTGTCTGTTCCCGCCAGGATCTTCTGGAGCTCCAGGAATTGCGGAAAAGCGTCTACGTCCATCCGGTCCTGCTGGGCTATATCGCCGATCTTGTCCAGGCCACCCGCAGCTCCGGAAACGCCATCATGGGCGTCAGCCCCCGCGGCAGTCTGGCCCTGCTCAACGCCTGTCGGGCCATGGCCATGCTCCGGGGCCGGTCCTATACTCTGCCGGAGGATGTGAAGCGGCTGGCCGTACCGGTGCTGGCGCACAGGATCACCCTGGAGCACGGCAGCTTCGACCGCCGCAGCGGGGAGAAGCTGATCCTCGGCATTCTGGAGACGGTACCCGTCCCCACGGAGCGCTGGGAGCGCTGATCCGGATCTCCGGCTGAACACCGGGAAGGGAGGTGACGACGTGCTGTTTTTCTGGATCCTTATCGGCTCCGGCCTGCTCTATTTCGCCCAAAGATGGCTTTTTCGGACCCTTTGGGACCGCGGCCTGGGGGTAAATCTGCGCTTTGAGCACTCCGCCGTCACCGAGGGAGAAGCGGTGATCCTGACGGAGCGGTGCGAAAACCGCAAATGGCTCCCGCTGCCTGTGTTTCAATACGAATACACCCTGTGCCGGAATTTCGCGGCCGTAACGGAAACCGACGCCAAGCCCATGATCTTTCGCCGCCGTCTGGCCATGCCCGGACGGCGGGCTGCCCGGAACCGCACGACGATCGAAACCCTGCCCAGAGGCGTCTACAGCGTCACAAATCTGAATCTCTCCGCCATGGATCTTTTCTATTCCGCCCGCTGGGAAAGCAGCAGGATCAGCACCGCCCGGCTGACGGTTTACCCCGCCAAGCTTCCGGCGGAGAAGCTGTCCCTTCCGTTTCGACAGCTGTTGGGAGCCGTCCTCACCCGGCGTATGGCCCAGGAGGATCCCTTCCAGCTCAAGGGCATCCGTCCCTATGAGATCTACGACAGCATGCGCCTCATCAATTGGAAGGCCAGCGCCAGAACGGGAGAGCTCAAGGTCAACCAGTTTGAATACTCCACCGACGAGGCCATCGCCTTTCTGCTGGATCTTGGCAGCGGTTCCGAGGCAGACCGGGAAGAGCTGATCCGTCTGGCCTCTTCCCTGAGCCAGCTCTTTCTCCGCCGGGGCGTCAGTGTGGCTCTGTCCGCCAACGGCCGGGACTGCATCACCGGCAGAGCGCTCCGGGTCCCCGCGGGTTCCGGCATCGGCCAGCAGGCCGCCGTGGACACAAGCCTGGCCAGGGTCAAGCTGGAGGCCAGCGTGACGGCGGAGTTGTCTGACTTCCTCCGGGATGCGGCCGCCGGAGTGTCCGGCCGCGCCTTGCCCGTGGTGCTCTCCGCGGATCCCAGCGACGGAGCGGCTTCGGCCTGCGCCGCCATCCTGGGGCAGCAGGGAGGCTATTTTATCTCGGTGGGCGGCAAGGCCGACGTCCGGCAGGCGCGCTCCGGCATCCGGGTCCTGTCCTGGACTCCGGCGGAAGGGGAGGTGAGCGCGTGAAGGACATCAAACGCCTGGAACGGATTCTGCTCGTCCTCGAACGTGTCAATCTGACCCTGTTGACGCTGTGCCTTTCCCTGCCTTTTGCCCTGCTCTTTTCCGAAGACCGGGTATCGGTCCGGCTGCTCTGGGGTCTGGGCACCCTGATCCCGGTGCATTTGATCTGCGCGATCTGTCTGCGGGTGAAGAAAAAGCTGCGCCGCTATCTGCTCTGTGCGCTGGTCCTTGCCCTGGCGCTGGCGCTGCCGGACAACACCATGCGACGGTTTTTCTACGGCGTCTGCTGCGCGCCGATCCTGATCTCCGGCCTCTGGATCCAGCGTCCCAGGGGGAAGCTGGTGCTGACGGTGCCGAAGCTTTACCATCCCGTCGCGGCATTGCTGGTCTTCTCCATGGGAAAAATCGCCCGGCTGCCCCTGCTGTCCGGCGCGGGGATCGCGCTGGTGGCGCTGCTGACGCTGGTCGCCTGCTTCTACTATAACCAGGACAAGCTGCTCTACACCCTGCGGGACGTCTATCAGACGGAGATCTCCCGCCGGAGCATCATTGCCGTCAACCGCCGGGTCACCGTTGGATTCCTCCTGCTGAGCGTTCTGATCCTGGCGGCGGTGCCCTTTCTGATCCGCCAGCAGGAGCAGACGCCGGTTCCCATCGCGGCTGCGACAGAGACGACGACTGAATCCACGACGACAGAGGAAACGGAGCCCACGTTTGAATCCGTGACCGTTACGGACCGATCGGAGACGACCTACAATTATGACGCCGCCGGAACAGTGCTGGAATACGTCCTGATTGCGATCCTTGTCATGGTGTTGCTCCTGGCAGTTTTTGCCATCATTTCCGCCATCCGATCGGTCATCGGCAGCACGCCCAAACACTCCGAGCGGGATGAGGAAACGGATTGGCAGATCGAGCGGCTGGAGAGCACCGCTCCGGATCGGCATGAGGAGAACGCGGCGGGTTACGAAAAGAAGCTGCGCCGCCGCTATCAGAAGCTGATCCGAAGCCGCACGGAGCAGGGGACCAGGCTGAACTCTATGACGCCCGCCGAACTCGGCGAGGCGGCGGATCTGCAGGGTCCGGCAGCGGAGACGGTCCGGGAGCTCTACGAGCAGACCCGCTACGGTCCGGAGCCGGTCACCAAGGAACACTATACGCAATTCAAGCAAGCGGTCCACAGTCTCCCGCCGTCCGGGAAGAAGCCGGAAGAAAAAAAGACGAAATCCGACGGATAAACGCAGAACGCAGAAGATCCTCCCCTTCGGGAGGATCTTCTGCGTTCTGCAGATGAAAACTTACTTCGCCAGCTCGGCGGTATCCTGGGCGATCATCAGCTCCTCATTGGTGGGGATGACCCAGACGGTGACCTTGGAGTCGGGAGCGGAGATGATGCGCTCGTCGCCGCGGAGCTTGTTCTTCTCGGGATCCAGCTTGACGCCCAGGAATTCCAGGCCTTCGCAGATGGCGGCGCGGGTGGTGGCGCCGTTCTCGCCGATGCCGGCGGTGAAGACAAGAACATCCAGTCCACCCAGAGCGGCGGCGTAGGCGCCGATATACTTGCGGACCTCGTAGGCGAACTTGTCAAGGGCGAGCTTGCACTTTTCGTTGCCCTCGTTGGCAGCGGATTCCAGATCGCGGAAGTCGGAGCTCAGACCGCCGGAGAGGCCGAACACGCCGGACTTCTTGTTGAGAATGGTCATGACCTCGTCGATGGACTTGTTGTAGTTCTTGGCGATGAACTGGGCAACCGTGATGTCCATGTCGCCGCAGCGGGTGCCCATGGGCACGCCGCAGAGGGGGCTCAGACCCATGGAGGTGTCCTGGCACTTGCCGTCATAGATGGCGGCCAGGGAGGAGCCGTTGCCCAGGTGGCAGTTGATGAGCTTCAAGCCCTTGCCCATGAGGGCCTCGACGCGCTTGGCGATGTAGCGGTGAGAGGTACCGTGGAAGCCGTAGCGGCGCAGGCTGTCCTTCTCGTAGTACTCGTCGGGAATGGCGTAGCGGTAGGCCTTGGGGGGCATGGTCATATGGTAGGCGGTGTCGAAGACGGCGACCTGGGGCTTGTCGGGCAGGATCTTCTGGCAGGCTTCAATGCCCAGCAGATTGGCGGGGTTGTGCAGGGGGCCCAGGGGGATGCAGGCCCGCACGGCCTCCAGGCAGGCCTCGTCGATGAGGCAGGATTCGGCGAACTTCATGCCGCCGTGCACGACGCGGTGACCCACGGCGTCGATCTCATCCACAGAGGAGACCACACCGTTGACGGGATCCACCAGAATGTCCAGAACCGCGGTAATGGCTTCCGCGTGGGTGGGCATGGGGATCTCCAGGGTGACCTTGACGTCCTTGGCGGGCGCCTTGTGGGTCAGACGGCCGTCGATGCCGATGCGCTCGCACAGACCCTTGGCGAAGACGTCGCCGGTATCGGGATCCATGAGCTGATACTTCAGGGAGGAACTGCCCGCGTTGATGACCAGAATCTTCATAGTTTTGCACGCTCCTATAAATTGTTCTATGTTTTTTTGGCATTGTGTGGTACAATGAACTCAACATATCTATTCTATATCAAAAAGCGCAATAAGGCAAGCAGAATTTCTCGTTGGGAGGAAAAAACGTGGGGCCTGTTTGAAGACAAGGCATCAGGGACCAGGCATCAGGCATCAGGCATCAGGCATCAGGCATCAGGCACCGCTTGGAAGGTTTTTGAAAACTTGATGCCGAAGAGCCCGTTCGAGACGATTTGGGGCGCAGAGATGCCGGTAATCAGTGTCCTGCATCCAGTAATCTGTATTTTATGGACCGAACGAACGGGGTATCAGATAATTGTTTTGAATCACACAGCAGGCGGTGCCTGATGCCTGTTGCCTGTTGCCTGACCGCACATGCGGGGAGAAAATAAGCATGTTCGAGATAGAAATCGAGCGGGGATTCACGATCAGAATGGAGGAAACTATGCGGACCGTCGGCATCATTTGTGAATACAACCCCTTCCACAACGGCCACGCCCGCCAGATCCGGCTGGCAAAAGAAGCAGTGGGGGAGGACTGCGCCGTCGTCTGCCTGATGAGCGGGAATTACGTCCAGCGGGGCGAGCCCGCCATCTTCCCGAAATCGACGCGGGCTGAGGCCGCCCTCCGCTGCGGAGCGGATCTCGTTCTGGAGCTGCCGTTGACCGTCGCCCTCGCCTCGGCGGAAGGCTTTGCTTCGGGCGGCGTCGCCATCCTCACCGCCCTGGGCTGTGACTACCTCTGCTATGGGATCGAGTCGGAAGACAATAATTTAATTATGTCAACCGCGAAAGCGAATCTTGATCCGGCCTTCGACGAGCTCCTCCGGGCCGAACTGGCCGCCGGCTGCTCCTACCCCGCCGCCCGCCAGCGCGTGATAGACCAGCTCGTAGGGGCCGAACTCGAAGAGTCACGGATGTATGCCCACATCGGCCCTCCTTCCGAAAACCATCAACCCTCCGTGTTATCCAATCCCAACGACATCCTGGCCGTGGAATACTGCAAGGCCATCCTTCGCCGGAACAGCCCAATGCGTCCCCTGCCCATCCACCGCACCGGTTCCTACTACGCCGCCGCCCTCGACCCGGAGGCCCCCTCCGCCACCGCTCTACGCGCCGCCATTGAAAAAGAATGTAGGGACGAGCATTGCTCGTCCGGCATTCGGAACGAATGCGATTTGTCGAAGACAAATCCGGAGACCGACACCGCTGCGGCGGACAAGCGATGCTTGTCCCTACAATCCCGTCATTCTGAGCGCAGCGAAGAATCCGCGTCTCCCGTCCCAAGGGCTCCCGCCTGGTCCTCTGCTGTCCCAGCCTGCATACGCGAACGCTACGCCTCTGCCCCGGTCCACACGATGGAAGCAGGAGAGCGGGCCGTCCTGGCCGTTCTCCGTACCCTTCCCGATGCGGCCTTTGAGGCCCTTCCCTTCGGCTCCGAGGGCCTGTGGTCCAAATTCATGAAAAACTGCCGCAGCTGCGGCTCCGTCAACGAAATCATAGACGCCACCAAATCCAAGCGCTACACCCGCACCCGCATCCAGCGGATGCTGCTCTGCGCCTTCCTGGGCCTCACCGCAGCTGACCTGGGGCAGGCTGACGATGTGGCGCAGGATGTGCGCCGCTACAGTTACGGGTTTCCCGCCCCTTACGTCCGGGTCCTGGGCTTCACGGACCGGGGCCGGGCCGCCCTGCGGGAGATGAAGAAAACCCTCGAGGCCCGGAGCCCCACTGAGCCCGCCCTCGCCCTGATCAACGCCGGCGAGACCCCGCCGGATCCGGCCTTGTACGCCCTGGAACGCCGCGCCGCCGATCTCTATTCGCTCTTCTCCGAGGGCGGTCCGAGACCGGCAGGGGAGGAGGCCCGCCTCCGGGTGTGCGTGATTCCTTAAATTTTTTGGAAAAATCTGAAAAAAACACTTGCATTTTTGATTGCTATGTGTTAGTATATGCGGGCTGATTGAAAATCGCGGGGCAAATCTGCCCTTTACTATCATAGAAAGAGGTGAACTGAAATGAAGGAAGGTATCCATCCCAAGTACGAACAGACGACCATCAGATGCGCATGCGGCGAGATCATCGAGACCGGCTCTACCAAGAGAGACATCAAGGTTGAAATCTGCTCCAAGTGCCACCCTTTCTACACCGGCAAGCAGAAGCTGGTTGACACCGGTGGACGTGTGGACCGTTTCAACAAGAAGTACGGCCTGAAATAAGTTCGTCAAAGCCCGCACCTGGTTTTGGTGCGGGCTTTTTCTTTCTCTCGCGGAAGCCGAAGCCCCGGAGCCGCGAATGTAGATCCGCGTCGGCCGCCCCGCGCATCTCCCGATAAAGGAGGCCATTATGGAAGAACACAAAATCGAACGCGCAGTCCTGGCCGGTTTAGCCGCCGACTGCTTCAAAAAAGAGGAACAGGCCACCGAGGCCACCCTGGACGAGCTGGAGGCCCTGCTGGAGACCGCCGGCGGCGTTTGCGTCGCCAAGATCCTGCAGAACCGCCACGCCCCGGATCCTCACAGCTTCGTAGGAGAGGGCAAAGCCCAGGAAATCAAGGAGCTGGCCGCCAAGCACGGGGCGGAGATGGTGATCTTCGACAACGACCTGTCTCCCAGCCAGATCAGGGCCCTGGAGGAGATCACCGGGACCACGGTCCTGGACCGCTCCGCTCTGATCCTGGACATCTTCGCCCAGCGCGCCCGCACCGCCGAAGGCCGCCTGCAGGTGGAGCTGGCCCAATACAAGTATCTGCTTCCCAAGCTCTCGGGCATGGGCAAGTCCCTGTCCCGTCTCGGCGGCGGCATCGGCACCCGGGGCCCCGGCGAGACCAAACTGGAAACGGACCGCCGCCATATCCGCGCCCGCATCGACCGGCTGGAAGAAGAGCTGGAGCAGGTGCGGAGGCTCCGGGCAGTGGAACGCCGCCGCCGTCAGAAAAACGAGATCCCCGTGGTGGCTCTGGTGGGCTATACGAACACGGGCAAATCCACCCTGCTGAATCGCCTGACCGGGGCCGACATCCCGGCCAACAACCGGCTTTTCGACACCCTGGACACCACCACCCGCCAGCTCCAGGTCTCGGATCGGCTGACGGTGCTCCTGTCCGACACGGTTGGCTTCATCGCGAAGCTGCCCCACCATCTGGTGGACGCCTTCCGGGCCACCCTGGAGGAGCTGAGCTACGCCGACTTGCTGATCCACGTCATTGACGCCGCCGATCCGGATCGGGAGGCCCACATCGAGGTGGTGGACAAGCTCATCGGCCAGCTGGCCGATCCCGAGACCCCGGTGATCCGCTGCTGGAACAAGGCTGATCTCGTGACCCCCGAAGCCCTGCCCGTGGGCCCGAACAACGTGGCCATCTCCGCGAAAACGGGGCAGGGGATCGACGCACTTTTCGCCGTCATCGAGCGGGAGCTCTGCAAGGGCCGCCGCCGGGCCGTCTTCCTGCTGCCCTATTCCATGGGCGGCATGGTGGAGACCCTCCACGACAAGGCCCGGGTCTTCCGGGTGGACTACACCGCCGAGGGCATTGAGATCGAAACCGAGGTGGACGAGGTGATTTTCGGACGCCTCGCGCAGTATGAAATCGTCCGGTAGCGGCGCACAGTGTGCGCCACGAGGCCGTCTTCAATGGCGCACACTGTGCGCCGCTACAGAGAGGTGTCTATGATGGAAGCATATAAAGTCCCGGCTATGGACAGCGAAACGGAATTCATCGAGAAAAAGTCCCGGTTTATCGGCCGCATCTGGGTGACGGAAACGGAGGACGAGGCCCTGGAGCACATCAAGGCCATGCGCCAGCAGCACTGGGACGCCACCCACAACGTCTGGGCCTATATCATTCACGGCGGCCCCACCCGCTTCACCGACGACGGCGAGCCTCAGGGCACCGCCGGAATGCCGGTGCTGGAGGTTCTGCGGGGCGCCGGAGTGGAGAACGTCTGCTGCGTGGTGACCCGCTACTTCGGCGGCACCCTCCTGGGCACCGGCGGCCTGGTCCGGGCCTACGGCAAAGCCGCCCGGGACGCCCTGAATGAGGCCGGGATCTCCCGGAAGCAGCTCTGGAAGCGGCTGGATCTGATCCTGCCCTACAGCTTCTATGAACGCCTGCGCCAGGAGACCGAGCGCTTCGGCGGCGTGGTGGCCGATACGGAGTACGGCGCCGACGTCTGCCTGCATATCCTCCTCCCCGCGGACCGGACAGACGATTTTGCCGCCCGGGTCACCGACCTGACCCGGGGCAGCGTGGCCTGCATCGAAGTCGGCGGGGAGTTCCGGGCCGTGGAAATAACAGAATAATTTGTTGTATGAAAAAAGGAAAATTTCTTCTTTTTGCGTACAATATAATGGGTGAGAAAAATGACCATTCGTGAAGTCATCGAACAGCGTGAAAAGGAGACCCTGGCCCCCTACGCGGCCCTGGCCGCCGAAAGCCGGGGACGGGGGAGAGCGGAGTCCGAGCGGGACGACCGGACCTGCTACCAGCGGGACGCGGACCGGATCCTCCACAGCCGCTCCTTCCGGCGGCTGATGCACAAGACCCAGGTCTTCCTCCAGCCCGAGGGGGACCACTACCGCACCCGCATGACTCATACCCTGGAGGTCGCCCGGATCGCCCGGACCATCGCCCGGGCCCTGCGGCTCAACGAGGATCTGACCGAGGCCGCCGCCATGGGCCACGACCTGGGCCACACGCCCTTCGGTCACGCCGGAGAGGCGGCTCTGACGGAGATCATGGGCGTGCCCTTCCGCCACAACGAGCAGTCCCTCCGGGTGGTGGACAAGCTGGAGAAAAACGGGCGGGGCCTGAACCTGACTTACGAGGTCCGGCGCGGCATCCTCTGTCACAGCGGCGACGAGCTTCCCGAGACATTGGAAGGGCGCGTCGTCCGCATTTCGGACCGGATCGCCTACATCAACCACGACATCGACGACGCCATTCGAGCCGGCATTCTGAAAAACGAGGATATTCCGAAGGAGATCGCCGCCGTTCTGGGCCAGACCCATTCCCAGCGGATCAACACCCTGGTTTCCGACGTGGTGAAGAGCTCCATGGGCCGCCCGGTCATCGCCATGACCCCTGCCGTGGAGAGCGCCATGCTGGAGCTGCGGAGCTTCATGTTCGAGCGAGTCTACCGCAACCCCGTGGCCAAGGGCGAGGAGGTCAAGGCCCGGCGCATCATCCAGGAGCTCTACAAATACTACATGGAACACCCCGAAAAACTCCCGGAGGACTTCCAGCCCCAGCTGGACCTGGACGGCCTGCCCCGGGTCGTCTGCGACTACGTGGCCGGTATGACGGACAAATACGCCATCTATAAGTTTGAGGAAATCTTCGTCCCCAGCGGCTGGGCGGTCCGGTGAGGAAAGCAAAACGCAAAATGCAAAATGCAAAGCGCAAAATGCAAAATGCAAAACTGCGAGCCGTGCGCCTGTAGGGACAAGCATTGCTTGTCCGCTTCCCCCGTAAAGCCTTCCCCTTGAGGGGAAGGTGCCCCAGTGCGCACACTGGGGCGGATGAGGTGGTCCCTCGATGAGCGCAGTTGCGAATGGAAAGTTAGAAATTTCGGTGTGTTTCAAATTGCCATATGAAACACAAGCTATAAGTCGGAGGACCGCGCATGTCAAAATCCCGGTGGACGCCGCCCAAATACAACGAAACAGATCTGAAGCACCGCCAGCGCCTTTTGATGCTGATTTGTCTCTGTATCGGCGCGGACCTGCTGATCGGCGGCCTGCTTTACGAAAAGAAGCTGCCATTTCTGATCCCCTCCGGTCTGTTTTTTGGGCTTGCTTTTATTTCCCTGAACGACCCGATCCAGGATAATGCCGGCAATCTCAGAATTGTGTGCTTTGTTCTCATGCTCCTCGGAGCGCTTGTATGGTTGACAAACCTCTTTTCCTGGTTTTGGATCGTCGGACTATTCCAAATTCTCGGCCTCGCGCTTTTTGCCGTCTGGCCGTATAGAAAAAGACTTCTGAAAAGAAGAAAGAAAAACTGATTCTCTTTTACTTCTTCCTTTATTCCTTTCGATGCCTGTCGAGCAACTGCGGACAAGCAATGCTTGTCCCTGCTCCGGGATCGAAGGGATCTGCCTCGGGCTGACGGCCACTGGCCGCCCCTACGGCATTCATTATCACTTGTCACCTGTCACTTGTCACTTTTCTCTTGCCCCTTCTCCCTTATCCCTTCCCCCACCCTGATCCTTGATCCCTGATCCCTGCAAAGGAGGTGAACCCCGTGCCCTTTCCCGCAGCATTCATCGACGAACTGATCTCCCGCAATCCCATCGAAGAGGTGGTGGGACAGTACGTCCAGCTCAAACGCAGCGGCTCCAACTACTTCGGCCTCTGCCCCTTCCACGGGGAGAAGACCGCCTCCTTCTCCGTGGCGCCCAATAAGCAGATGTACTACTGCTTCGGCTGCCACAAGGGCGGCGGAGTCATCGATTTTATCAAGGAGATCGAGGGCCTGTCCTACCCGGACGCCGTGCGCTTTCTGGCCAAGCGGGCCAACCTGGAAGTCCCGGAGGACGAGCGCTATCAGAGTCAGTACAAGGAACAGGAGCGGCTCTGGCGGCTGTGTAAGGACGCGGCCAGGTTCTACCATGAGATGCTCAAATCCGATGCCGGAAAGCACGCCCGGGAGTACCTGATCCGCCGGGGCCTGGACTGGGCCACGGTGGTGAAATTCGGCCTGGGCTTCGCCCCGGACGATTTCCACGCCCTGATCCCGGCCATGGAGCAAAAGGGCTACACCCGGGAGGAGCTGGTGGCCGCCAACCTGGCCGCCGTCTCCCAGAAGAACGCCAAAAACGTCTACGACCGCTTCCGCAACCGGATCATGTTCCCCCAGATCGACCTGCGGAACAACGTGATCGGCTTCGCGGGCCGGGCTCTGGACAAGGAAGCCAGAGCCAAGTACATCAACCCCACGGAGACGCTGATCTTCTCCAAGCGGAAATTCCTCTACGCCATGAACCTGGCGAAAAAGACCAAGCGGCCCTACATCATTCTCTGCGAAGGACCCATGGACGCCATCGCCTGCCACCAGTACGGCTTCGACTGCGCTGTGGCCTCCCAGGGCACGGCCCTGACGGAGGACCAGGTCAACATCATCAGCAAGTACACGGAACAGGTCCTTATGACCTACGACAACGACGCCGCGGGCCAGAACGCCACCCAGCGGGCCATCCAGATGTTCGGCAGGGCCGGGGTCAAGGTGAAGATCCTGAAGCTCCACGACGCCAAGGACGCCGACGAGTTCTTACATAAATTCGGGGCGGATCCCTTCGAGGTGCTGATCCAGGGCTCCGAGAACCAGGCGGATTACCGGCTGCTCTCCCTGCAAAGCCAGTTCGACCTCACCAAAGACGATCAGCGGGTGGAGTTCACAGTCAGAGCCGCGGAGCTGATTTCCAGCTTCCCCAGCGCCGCGGAGCGGGAGATCTACGCCGACCGGGCCGCCAAGGCCGCGGGCATCTCCCAGGAGGCCATGCTGCTGGAGGCCGGCAAAGCGTATAAAAAGCGGATAAACCGGGAAAAGCGTCAGCAGGAGCGCAGGGACCTGTCGCCCGTTACGGCGAACCTGCCCACGGAGCGCAGCCTGCGCGGCGAATACGGCAATCCCAGATCCGCCGCCGCCGAGGAGCAGGTCATCGGCTTCGTGCTTTTGGAGCCCGGGCTGATGGATCTGGCGGAGGATCTGAACGGCGCGGCCTTCTCCGTGTCCTTCCTGGGCCGGGCATACGACGCGCTCCTCCGCCTCCATCGGGAGGGCCTGCGGGTGAGTCTGGCGGCGCTGCAGGATTTCACGCCCGAGGAGAGCAGCCGCCTCAGCGCCATCTCCCAGCGCTGCGACAAGCTCAGCGGAGATCAGGCCTTCCTGGATTGCGTGAACGTGATCCTCAGCGAGAAGGCAAAGAAGGACGCCGCCAACAGCGACGCGGACCTTCTGGCCCTGTCCCAGGCCCTGCAAAAAAACAAAGGATACAGTTGACGATCCGCCTCCTGCAGAAGGAAAGCAACTGACAGAAATGAACATGGAGGGAATGAACATGGAACAGACCGATACGCTCCAGCAGAAACTGAAAAGCCTGATCGAAGCGGGCCGGAAGGAGGGCAAAATCACCTCCAAGCAGCTTCTGCAGACCCTCGACGCCATCGACGCGGACGAGAAGCAGACCGAGCAGATCTACGACGCCCTCGAAAAGGCGGGCATTGAGATCGACGTGTCCGACGTGGCGGAGATCATCGACGCCGCGGACGAGCTTCTTCCTACTGACGCGGAGCTCCTGGATCTCGACGCCCAGCTCCCCGAGACCCTGTCCATCAATGAGAATTTCGAGGAGGAGACCTCCACCACCGATCCCGTACGGATGTACCTCAAGGAGATCGGCAAGATCCCCCTGCTGACCGCCGAAGAGGAGCTGGAGCTCGCCAGGCGGATCTCCGAGGGCGATGGCGAG
Organism: uncultured Clostridia bacterium; assembly: GCA_947164825.1. Lineage (GTDB taxonomy): Bacteria > Bacillota > Clostridia > Oscillospirales > Oscillospiraceae > JAFRPC01. Next base: position 681 of record CAMUYE010000051.1, on the reverse strand, counting down.
GCCAAGAAGCGGATGATCGAGGCCAATCTGCGCCTGGTGGTTTCCGTGGCCAAGCACTATCTGGGCCGCGGGATGCAGCTTCTGGATCTGATCCAAGAGGGGAATATGGGGCTTTTGAAGGCTGTGGAGAAGTTTGACTATACCAAGGGCTACAAGTTTTCCACCTACGCGACCTGGTGGATCCGCCAGTCCATCACCCGGGCCGTGGCCGACCAGGCCAGGACCATCCGCATTCCCGTCCACATGGTGGAAACCATCAACCGGGTCTCCCGCACCTCCCGGGCTCTGGTCCAGGAGCTGGGCCGCGAGCCCACCATCGCGGAGATCAGCGAGGTCCTCGGCATCTCCGAAGAGAAGATCGCCGAGGTTATGAAGATCGCGCAGGATCCCGTCTCTCTGGAGACTCCGGTGGGCGAGGAGGACGACAGCCATCTGGGGGATTTCATTCCCGACAGCGAGGTGACCGAGCCTGCCGAGTCCGCGTCCTACAACATGCTGCGGCAGCAGCTTGCCGAGGTCATGCAGACCCTGAGCCCCAGGGAGTGCAAGGTCCTGCGGCTCCGCTTCGGCCTGGAGGACGGCCGCCCCCACACCCTGGAGGAGGTGGGCAAGGAGTTCAACGTCACCCGTGAGCGGGTGCGCCAGATCGAAGCCAAGGCCCTTCGCAAGCTGCGCCACCCC
>CAMUYE010000050.1 GCA_947164825.1 uncultured Clostridia bacterium | reverse complement strand
TCGGCCACGCCGAGGTCCGCGTCCTCTACAAGGTCAGCGCCATCGGCACCGTCGCAGGCTGCTACGTCAAGGACGGCAAGGTCACCCGGGATTCCAAGGTCCGGGTCCTCCGCGACAACGTGGTCATCTACACCGGCGAGCTGGGCTCCCTGCAGCGCTTCAAGGACTCCGTCAAGGAGGTCCAGGCCAACTTCGAGTGCGGCATGTCCGTGGCCAAGTACAACGACCTCAAGGAAGGCGATATCTTCGAGTGCTTCGTGATGGAGCAGTACCGCGACTGAAACCGATAATGCTATGGGCGGCCTGGGCCGCCCATAGCATTATCGCATGAAGGATCCGCTGGCGCGGATATCTGGGAAGCACGGTACGCGCACAGCAAGCCGGATTTCATTGCAAAGCTGCAAATCGCGCTAAAAGAAGCAAACGAAACGGGATACTGGCTTGATTTGCTCCAACAGACCGGTTACTTGTCCGTCGAGGAACACAAGCGCCTTTCCAACGCCTGCGGTGAGATTCGGGTCGTTCTGGTTCATTCCATCAACACAGCAAAAGCAAATCTGAAAAACAACATCGAGATTCGTGAAATATATGCGAAGCATACTTCATATCGGAGATACTTCATATGCAGCGCATACTTCATATCTCCAACGGAGATACTTCATCTCCAACCGAAAGGAGAATAACCATGCCAAGCAACAGAATCGGCAGAATCAACGAAGAAATCCAGCGGGAGCTGTCCGACCTTCTGCGGACGCTGAAGGATCCCAGAGTGCAGAAGACTCTGGTTTCCGTTACCCGGGTCGAGACCACGACGGATCTGCATTACGCCAAAGTCTGGATCTCGGTCTATGACAAAGAAAAGAGCAAGGAGGTCTTCAAGGGCCTCAAAGCCGCCGGCGGCTTCCTGCGCCGGGAGCTCGCCAACCGGCTGAGCCTGCGTTACACCCCGGAGCTGGTCTGGGAAGAGGACCACTCCATCACCTACGGCGCCCGGATCCTGGACATCCTCTCCAAGCTGGATATTCCCGAAGACGACGAGCCCGCGGACGACGAGGGCCTGGACGAATGAGCGCCTCCGTGACGCTGCGGGAGGCGGCGGAGTTCCTGAAGGCCAACGATCACTACCTCATCCTCTCCCACCGCCGCCCTGACGGGGACACGGTGGGCTCCTGCGCCGCTCTCTGCCGGGCCCTCCGGGCCCTCGGCAAGCAGGCCTGGGTCTATCCCAACCCCCAGTTCACGCCGAAATACGCGCCGTTCCTGGATGGCCTGCTTGCGCACGATCTGGCAGCGGGCAGCAGGCAACAGGCAACAGACACGCCTGAAGCGGCGCACAGTGTGCGCCACGCCGTTCCCCGCTCCGACGAGTCACCTGTCACCAGTCACCAGCCACCAGCGGACGATCCCCAGGCCGTGGATCAATTCTCAATTCTCAATTCTCAATTCACGGTTATCACCTGTGATATCGCGACCCAGGATCTCTTTCCCTTCGGTGCGGAGGACCTCACGGCCGATCTGGCCATCGACCACCACGGCACCAACGACGGCTTTGCCGCCCGGATCCATACGGATGAATCTAAGGCCGCCTGCGGCGAACTACTGACGGATCTGCTGCCCCTGCTGGGCGTGGAGCTGACGAAGCCGATCGCCGACGCCCTTTACGTGGCGGTGTCCACCGACACCGGCTGCTTCCGCTACGCCAACGTCACCGCCGGGACCTTCCGGGCCGCCGCCCTCTGCGCGGAGGCCGGAGCCGACGTGTTCGGCATCAACCGCGTGTTTTTTGAGACCAAACGCCGTCCGCGCCTGCTTCTGGAGGCGCATCTGACCGAAGAGATGGAGTTCTTTGCCGACGGCGTGGTGGCGGTCTCCGCCATCCCCGACAGTCTGATCGCCGAGCTGGGCCTCACCGAGGACGATATCGACGACATCGCCGGCTACGGCCGGACCGTGGAGGGCGTCGAGATCGCCGTCATGCTCCGGGAGGTAGAGGGCGGCAAGGGGAAGATCTCTCTGCGCTGCAGCCCGGCCTTCGACGCCGCCCGCATCTGCGCCAGACTGGGCGGCGGCGGCCATCCCGGCGCCGCCGGCGCCTCCGTACCCGGCGGGATCCCCGCCGCCCGGGAGGCCATCCTGAAGGCAATCTCCCAGGAGATTGAGCTGTAGGGACGGCACTCTGCCGTCCGTCGGTCTTCGCCCGGGACGAATGAATAATGAATAGTGAATAATGAATAATTGTGGTATCGTTCAAATTGCCATTTGAACGATAGAAATGAAAAGGAAGCGGTTACGAATCCGTTCTTTTTCGTTTTCCAAATGGAATCTGGAAAACACCGTAAGGTTCCATTTTCAACTTTCAATTTTCAATTCCACGAAAGGAGCCCCGCCCCCCATGCCCAACGGAATCCTGATCATCGACAAGCCCGCGGGCTGGACCTCCCAGGACGTGGTCTCCAAGCTCCGGGGCGTCTTCCATGAAAAACGGGTGGGCCACGGCGGGACCCTGGACCCTATGGCGACGGGCGTTTTGCCCATCTTCATCGGCCGGGCCACCCGGGCTGTGCCCTTCTTTGAGCACGCAGACAAGGTCTATGAGGCCGTTCTGCGCCTGGGCCTGGTCACCGACACCCAGGACATCACCGGCCGCACCCTGGAGGAGCGACCGGTTGACATAACGCCGGAACAATTAGAGGCCGTCCTGGCCTCCTTCCGGGGCGAGATCCGGCAGATTCCGCCCATGTACTCCGCAATTAAGGTCAACGGCCAAAAGCTGTATCAGCTGGCCCGCAAGGGCCGGGAGGTGGAGCGGGAAGCGAGAACCGTGACGATCTACGAGCTTACGCCCGTAGGGAGCGATCCCTTGATCGCTCCTGTCATTTCCGACGGCAATGACGCCGCTGCGCCGCAGCGGCAGGAGGCATCTGGGGATGCCTCCCTACGCGCTGACGTGCGGCTGCGGGTCCACTGCTCCAAGGGCACCTACGTTCGGACGCTGTGCCACGACGTCGGCGCGGCCCTGGGCTGCGGGGGCTGCATGGCAGCCCTGCGCCGGACCCGGGCGGGGCGCTACAGCATTGAGCAGGCCCACACGCTGGATGAGATCCTGGCGGCCCCGGAGCCCGAGCGGCTTCTGCTGCCCGTGGACAGCCTCTTTTCGGACCGCCCGGCGCTGACGGTCAACGCCGCCGCCGAGCGTAAGCTCCGCAACGGCGCGGTCGTGGGGACCCTGAACGCCCTGGACGGCGAATACCGGGTCTACGGCCCCCGGGGGGACTTCCTTCTGCTGGGCGAAATCCAAACCGGCGAGCTGCGGACCGTCCGGAGCTTCTTCGAGCTCTGAGCTTTTGCGCCGTAGGGGCGGCCATTAGCCGCCCGCCCGAGGCAGAGGCCGTTCAGTCTTGTCATTGCGAGCCAGTGACTGACGTCACTGACGCGGCAATCCGCATCCCCCTTGAGTTTTGTTTAGGTAACATATCATGCGAAAAAAGCGAAAGCTTCTCCTCTTCTGCATCGTAATGGCACTGGTGGGCCTTGGCTTGCTCTTTTATTTAGACCGGACGGAACCACTGAGAAAAAATTCTCCGTATTTCCAGATCAGCGAGGGAGAAGCTGTGACTTGTGAATATACTGGCGAGACGAATATCGGCTTTATTTCCCACAGCGCCTTCGGTTATATCCTGCGCCTGAACAACGGGGATGCCTTTTACATCGGAAGCGCTTTTATTCGGAACGTTCCGGATTTGCGGGAACAACTGGAAGGGGCCGTCAGTCGACAGGAGCGGCTGGAAATATGCTGTCACAGCAAATTCGTCCATCGTGACACGGGCTTGCGCAATATTGTCACAATCCGGGGAACCAACCGGGAATACATCTCCCTGGCGGATTATCGGCGGGTTGCTGCCAGCGGTTGGATTGCGGTGGGAATCGCCTGGCTGCTGGTCTTTGGAGGCGTAATCACCGTGATCCTCCTGTCCTCAGATACGCCAAAATCCCGCAAAAAAGCGAAAAATCATCGGAAATAACTGACGAACCATTTTGCATTTTGCATCTTGCATTTTGCATTTTGCATTGGAGTAACTATGAAATCTGTCATCGCCCTTGGTTTTTTTGACGGCGTCCATCTGGGACACGGGGACCTGCTGGCACGAACCGCGGCCTTGGCCGCGGAGCGGGGGTGGCGGTCTGCGGCGCTGACCTTTGACCGGAGCCCCGGGAAAGACGGGCGGCTGCTCACCTCGGTTTCCGACCGGATCCGGCTGATCCGGAGCCTTTATGCCATCGACGAGGTGGCAGTTCTGCCCTTCACCGAGGACTTTATGCGCCAGGACTGGGACGCTTTTTTGGAAATCCTGGTCCGGCACTACGGGGCAGCCTGGCTGGTATGCGGCTGGGACTACCGCTTTGGTTATCTGGGGAAGGGTACGCCGGAGCTGCTGCGGCAGTGGTGCGAGGCCCGGGGTCTGGGCTGCGACGTGATCCCGCCCAGGGTCATCGAGGGCGTAACCGTCTCCTCCAGTTACATCAAGACCCTGATCGAAGCGGGGGACGTGGAGACCGCCGCCCGATTCTACGGCCATCCCCACCTCATGAGCGGCACCGTGCAGACGGGCCGGGGCCTGGGGCATACCCTGGGCTTCCCCACGGCCAACCTTTTGCCCGCGCCGGAGCTGGTCCTGCCCCGGGACGGGGTGTACGCGGTCAGGGCGACGCTGGGCGGACAGGCAATGCCTGTTCCTACAGGGGCCGGAGCGGTGGCGCACACTGTGCGCCGCTACAGCGGAGAAGCACAAACGTATTTGGGCGTCTGCAACGTGGGGACCCGGCCCACCGTGGGCGGACACCGCCGCACCGTGGAGACCTGGCTGTCAGGCTTCGACGGCGACCTCTATGGCAGGACGCTGACGGTGGAATTCTACTGCCGCCTCCGGGATGAGAAAAGCTTTCCGTCTCTGGAGGCCCTGAAGGAAGAGATCTTCCGCAATCAGGCCCAGGCTGAGGCATATTTCAGAATCAAGCTGAACGATAAATCGGGATTTGTCTAATTGTAGTGCCGGCAATCTGCCGGCCCGATCCGCTCCGGCATCTCGGTTTTGCCGGCAGATTGCCGGCACTACAGACTTACAAATTTTGATTTGTGTAACATTGAATCAATCCAAAAGGAGAAAACAGACATGGAAATCACCAAGGAACTGAAACAGGGCTATTTTTCCGGCGAGCGCGCGCTCTTCGGAGAACACAATCTTCGGGTGACAGACTCCGTCTTTGACGCGGGGGAATCTCCCCTGAAGGAATGTCACGATCTGGAACTGCGGGGCGATCTCTTCCGCTGGAAGTACCCCCTGTGGTACTGCAAGAACGTGGACGTGGAGGGCTGCACCTGGTTCGAAATGGCCCGGGCCGGTGTCTGGTACACCGACAACATCCGCGTGAAGAACGCCGTGATCCAGGCCCCCAAGAACTTCCGCCGCTGCAGCGGCCTGATCCTGGAGGACGTGGCCTTCACCAACGCCCTGGAAACGATCTGGTCCTGCAAGAACGTCAAGCTGAAGAACGTCAGCGCCGCCGGGGCTCCCTACTTTTGCATGAACAGCGAGAACCTGGAGATCGACAACCTGACCCTGGACGGAAATTACTCCTTCGACGGGGCCAAGAATGTGGTGATCCGCAACTCCCGGCTGCTGACCAAGGACGCCTTCTGGAACACGGAAAACGTCACGGTCTGCAATTCCTTCATCTCCGGCGAGTATCTGGGCTGGAACGCGAAGAACCTGACCCTGGTGAACTGCACCGTCGAAAGCCTCCAGGGCATGTGCTACATTGAGAATCTGAAGATGATCAACTGCAAGCTGATCCACACCACCCTTGCCTTCGAGTATTCCAGCGTGGAGGCCGACATCAGCTCGAAGATCGACAGCGTCCTGAACCCCGGCTCCGGGACCATCAGCGCTCCCGCCATCGGCGAGCTGATCCTGGAGAAGGACTTCATCGACCCGGGCAAAACCGTCATCAAATGCGAGGCCGTTGACGAAAGCTTCGATCATCCGGAGTGGAGGCGTTGAGAAACCGCCGATACACGCCGTAGGGGCGCTTATTAAGCGCCCGCGCGTGCGAAGCACGCATCGTTTGCGTTAGCAAACGATCCAGCAGCCTCCCGAAAAGCAGACGCGCTGGATTTGCCTGCGGCAAATTGTCCGCCTGTGGCGGACCGGGCGCTCACTGAGCGCCCCTACGGCGCATCGGAACTGCTGCATCTTTACCTTTAACTGCGAGGAGAGCATGATGAGGACATATAACTTCGATAACCCGCCCTCCCGGCGGGGGTCCCTGTGCTATAAGTGGGACTGCGGGCCCGACGAGCTGCCCATGTGGATCGCGGATATGGACTTCGAGACCGCGCCGGAGATCCGGGCGGCCCTGCAGAAGCGGCTGGACCACGGGATCTTCGGCTACGACGACATGGGCGAGGACTGGTATCAGGCCTACATCGGCTGGTGGCGGGACCGCCACGGGCTGGTCATGGAGCGGGAAAACCTGATCTTTTCCGCCGGCGTGGTGCCCTCCATCTCCTCCCTGGTCCGGAAGCTGACGACCCCCAACGAAAACGTGCTGCTCCAGACCCCGGTCTACAACATCTTCTTCAACTCCGTGGTCAACAACGGCTGCCGGGTGCTGGAAAGCCCCCTGGTCCGGGAGGGCGAGGATTGGGCCATCGACTTTGCCGACCTGGAAGCCAAGCTGGCGGACCCCCAGACCTCTCTGATGATCCTCTGCAACCCCCACAACCCGGTGGGCCGGATCTGGACCCGGGAGGAGCTGGCCCGGATCGGGGCCCTCTGCCAAAAGCATCACGTCACCGTGATCTCCGACGAGATCCACTGCGACCTGACCGCGCCGGGGAAGGGCTACGTTCCCTTTGCCTCGGTGGACGAGAGCTGCCGGGCGGTCTCCCTAAGCTGCATCGCCCCGACGAAGGCCTTCAACATCGCCGGGATGCACAGCTCCGCCGTCTACGCGGCGGACCCGGTGCTGCGGCATAAGGCCTGGCGGGCCCTGAACACCGACGAGGTGGCCGAGCCCTCCACCTTTGCCTGCCCCGCCGCCGTGGCCGCCTTCACCGAGGGCGGGCCCTGGCTGGACGCCCTGCGGGATTACGTCTGGGCCAACAAGCGCTTCGTGAAGGACTTCGCGGAGCGGGAGCTCCCCGGCCTGAAGATCCCCGTCTCCGACGCCACCTATCTGATCTGGGCGGAGGTCTCCGCCCTGACGGAGGACGTGAAGGCCTTCACGGATCGGCTCCGCGCCGAGACCGGCCTCTGGGTCACCCCCGGCACCGCCTACGGCCGGACCGGCGAGGGCTTCTTCCGCATGAACGTGGCCTGCCCCCGTTCTACGGTGGAGGACGCGCTTGCCCGAATGAAGGGCTTTCTGCAGAGGAACGAGGCGTAACGCAAAATGCAAGATGCAAAATGCAAAATGCATGTTACGATCCGCATCGCCTGTTCTCCTTCAATTTGGGCAGATTTTTCTGCTCGGCTTGCTCCTTTCCTGCATCTTGTACCATGCAGACAATTCAAGCGTCTTTTCCATTGCTCTGCAATCATCATCCAATCACCCTGCTGACGGATAACGAAAATGAGATCGAACTCGGCGCGTTAGCCTCGATCCCGAAAATCCTTACAGATCCGAATCTCGTATTTGTAATCTGTTATGCATGCCGATCGGGATAATTTGTTCGTTTTTCAAATGGCAATTTGAAAAACACCACAATTTTGCATTTTGCATTTTTCATTTTGCATTCTATGAATACACCGATCTATGACTTCGTAAAAGCCTACAAGGACCTCCGCCCCGCCCGCTTCCACATGCCGGGCCACAAGGGGCGGGGGCCTTTGGGCTGCGAGGAGCTGGATCTGACCGAGATCCCCGGGGCCGATTCCCTCTACGAGGCCGCCGGGATCATCGCCGAGAGCGAGGCCAACGCTTCCTTGCTCTTCGGCTGCCCCACTTTCTACTCCACCGAGGGCTCGTCCCAGTGCATCAAGGCGATGCTGCTGCTGGCAAAACAGCTCCATGCCGTAGGGGGCGGCGTCCTCGACGCCCCGCAGGTTTCAGCGCGGGATGCGGCAAGCGGCAGCAGGCGGCCGGCAACAGGGGATGGAGGATGCGGTTCCTTCGACTCCGCTCCGCTCCGCTCAGGACGACAGATGGGGAAGCGTTTCCGCATGCTGGCAGCCAGGAACGTCCACCGGGCGTTTTTGTCGGCGGCGGCGCTGCTGGACCTGGACGTATGCTGGCTGCCCGCTTCGGAGGGCTCCTACCTCTCGGCGGACCTGACGCCGGAGGAGCTGGACGCGGCCCTGGCCGAAACCGGGGCCCGGGCGGTCTATCTGAGCTGTCCGGATTACCTGGGCTTCCTGCCGGACCTGCGGCCCCTGGCTGAGGTCTGTCACGCCCGGGGGGCCCTGCTCCTGGTGGACAACGCCCACGGGGCCTATCTGCGCTTCCTGAACCCCTCCCGGCATCCCATGGACCTGGGGGCCGACCTCTGCTGCGACTCCGCCCACAAGACCCTCCCCGTGCTGACGGGCGGGGCGTACCTGCACGTGGCGGAGAGGCTGGGAATGCAAAGTGCAAAATGCAAAATGCAAGATGAGGCAACAGGCAACAGGCAACAGGCAACAGGAGCAAGCGCCGTATGGGCGGCCATTGGCCGTCCGACCGAGGCGTGCGCCTCACAGACCGTCCGTAACGCGCTGGCGCTCTTCGGGTCCACCTCGCCGTCCTATTTGATTTTGCAATCTCTTGACCTTGCAAATCCGTATCTGGAAACCCTGCCCGAACGGCTGGCGGCCTTTCTGCCCCGGGTCGAGGCTCTGAAGGCCCGGCTGCAGGCCGCGGGCTGGCGGCTGATCGGCGACGAGCCGCTGAAGCTGACCCTTGATCTGCGACCGGCTTCTGAGGCGCACACAGGGACAAGCATTGCTCGTCCGCTCTCAGGCGTCGATCTTGCCGCCGCGCTGGAACGGGAGGGGATCTTCTGCGAATTCGCGGACCCGGATTTCGCGGTGTTCATGCTCTCGCCGCAGAATACAGAAGCGGAGCTGGATCGGCTGGAGCAAGCCCTCATCAGGGAAATCCGCCCTCGACAATCAGGCGCGAGCCGGCAAATAAAACCACTTGTCGCCTGTCACTTGTCACCTGTCACTTCTCCCGTCTGCTCCGTCCGCGCCGCTATGCTGGCCCCGGCGGAGACGGTTCCGGCCTCGGAAAGCCTGGGGCGGGTGCTGGCCCGGCCCGGGGTGAGCTGTCCCCCCGCGGTGCCCATCCTCATGCCCGGAGAGCGGATCACAGAGACGGACATTGCCGCCTTTGAACGGTACGGGATCGAAACGGTTTGTGTATTATTCTGACATTGAAAAATGGCCCGCGGGCCGTTTTTCAATGTCAGAATAAATTTTTATATACCTATTGACAAAGTAGGTTAGTAGGTATATAATAGCGGCGCAATGAACAGAATACCTTCAGGAGGCACCCCAAATGAGAACCATCTACGCGGACAACGCGGCAACCACCCGGATGAGCCAGACGGCGATCCAGGCGATGCTGCCCTATATGGATCAGATCTACGGCAACCCCTCGAGCCTGCATTCCGTGGGCCAGGCGGCCATGGAAGCCCTGACCGACGCCCGGAACCGGGTGGCAAAGGCCCTGGGCGCGGCCAACGCCCGGGAGATCACCTTCACCTCCGGCGGCTCAGAGGCCGACAACCAGGCCATCCGCTCCGCCGCCCTCTGGGGCAAGCGGAAGGGAAAGACCCACATCATCTCCACGGCCTTTGAGCACCACGCCGTGCTCCACACCCTGAAAAAGCTCGAAAAAGAGGGCTTCACCGTCAGCTATCTGGACGTCCACGAGAACGGCCTGGTGACACCGGAACAGGTGGAGGCCGCCATCACCCCCGAGACCTGCCTGGTCACCATTATGTACGCCAACAACGAGATCGGCACGATCCAGCCCATCCGGGAAATCGGCGCCGTCTGCCGGAAGGCGGGCGTTCTCTTCCACACAGACGCGGTGCAGGCCGTGGGCCACATCCCCGTCAACGTGCAGGAGGACAATATCGATCTGCTCTCCCTCTCCGCCCACAAGTTCCACGGCCCCAAGGGCGTGGGCGTGCTCTACGCCAAGCGCGGCGTCATCCTCTCCAACCTCATCGAGGGCGGCGCCCAGGAGCGGGGCAAGCGGGCCGGCACCGAGAATCTGCCCGGCATCATGGGCATGACCGCGGCCCTGGAAGAGGCCGTGGCCGAGCTGCCCGAGACCATGCCGAAAATGGCCGCCCTTCGGGACAGGCTCATCGCGGGTCTGGCTGAGATCCCCCACGGGGCCGTCAACGGCGACCTGGAACACCGGCTCCCGGGCAACGTGAGCTTCTGCTTTGAGGGCATCGAGGGCGAAAGCCTGCTGCTCCTGCTGGACGACAAGGGCGTCTGCGCCTCCTCCGGCTCCGCCTGCACCTCCGGTTCTCTGGATCCCAGCCACGTGCTGCTGGCCATCGGCCGTCCCCACGAGGTGGCCCACGGCTCCCTGCGCCTGACTCTGGACCGGGACACCACCGAAGAGGACGTGGATTATATCATCCGGGCCGTCAAGGACGTGGTGGAACAGCTCCGCAATATGTCCCCCGTGTGGAGAGACCTGATGGCCGGGAAAAGACAATTCGTGATCGAATAACCGGAATGCCGTAGGGGCCGATGCCCACATCGGCCCGCGATGTGTGAAAAAGGAGAAATCAAAATGGCACTTTACAGCGAAAAAGTTATGGACCACTTCCGCAACCCCCGCAACGTGGGCGTCATTGAGGACGCCGACGGCGTGGGCGAGGTCGGCAACGCCAAATGCGGCGACATTATGAAGATCTACCTGAAGATCAAGGACGACAAGATCGACGACGTGAAGTTCGAGACCTTCGGCTGCGGCTCCGCCATCGCCTCCAGCTCCATGGCCACGGAGCTCATCAAGGGCCAGCCCGTGTCCGAAGCCCTGAAGCTGACGAATCAGGCGGTCACCGAGGCCCTGGACGGCCTGCCCGCCCACAAGCTCCACTGCTCCGTCCTGGCGGAGGAGGCCATCAAGGCCGCCATGAAGGACTACTACGACCGGCACGGCATCGCCTACGACGAGAGCCAGTTCCCCGCCGCTCACGACTGTGAGCACTGCGGCGTGTAAGCCATGGCGGTACTGATTTCGAGCCGGGGCCGCTACGCCATCCGCGTCATGGCGGATCTGGCGGCCCAGGATCCGGAGCGGCTGGTCCCCCTGAAGGAGATCGCGGCCCGGGAGGGCCTGTCCCAGAAGTATCTGGAGGCCATTATGACCACCCTCTCCAAGGGCGGCCTGGTGGACGGCCAGCACGGCAAGGGCGGCGGCTATCGTCTGCTCCGCAAGCCCGAGGAATACTCCCTGGGGGAGATCCTGCGGCTCACCGAGGGCAGCCTGGCCCCCGTGGCCTGCCTGGAGGAGGGTGCCACCCGCTGCGAGCACCCCTGCCCCACGCTTCCCGTCTGGGAGAAGCTGGAGCGCATCGTGGACGACTATCTGAACAGCGTTACCCTGGCGGACGTCCTCCGGCAGGAGGGGTAACGCATCCGCCGGAAGGAGAATGGGCGGGCAGATCGCCCGCGCTGCAGAAAAGCCCTGGTGGACGTCCTCCGGCAGGAGGGGTAACGCATCCGCCGGAAGGAGAATGGGCGGACAGATTGCCCGCGCTGCAGAAAAGCCCTGGCGGACGTCCTCCGGCAGGAGGAATAAGCCAATACAAACACGCCGCTGCCCCCATCGGGGCGGCGGCGTGTTTGCGATTCTCCGCCTGCGGCGGAGCGGTGCGATCGTCCCCACCTTACAGGCCGGGCATGATCGCACCCTACGGGTTCTGCGGCAGCTTCTCCCACCAGGCCTGTTCCACGGCCTGGACGCTGGGGAAGGCGGCGCGGATGATCTTGACCAGGTAGGCAGCCTTGGCCTGGACGCCGGGGTTCTCCGCGTACCACAGGGCCTCCTCCACGGGCTCTTCACTGTCGAACAGTCTCTGGAAGGTCTCGGCCCGATCCTCGGTGGAGTTGGTGCGGGCGTAGAGGGAGACGAAGTAGCCCGTCACCTCTTCCTCCTGCTTCTCCGTCAGCCAGGAGTCGTAGGCCCACCAGGGGCTTAGCCGGGCCCACTCGTTCTCCATGTCCCGGTGAACCGAAGCGTAGTACTGGTTGAGCCGGTAGTCGATGATGTGCATGAATTCGTGGGCCAGGTGGGAGTCGTTGAACTCCTCCGTGGCGAAGCAGATCATCATGGGCTCCGTCCAGGCGTTGGCAAAGCCCGCGGCGTCGCCGGGGATGTTGCGGACGACGTAGATGTGCAGGCCGTCCCGATCCGTGTCCCGGTCGGGCATCTGGCTGTAGAGCTCCCGGATGAAGCCCTCCGGCAGCTTGTCCGTGAAGGTTTTCAGGTGGGAAAGAATGCGGTACTGGCCAAAGAGGGAGGCGCCGGTGTCACAGACGCTCTCGCTGACGGCCAGGCCCATGGTGGGGGTCTGCTCCGGGGCGGGGGCCTCGTCCAGATGGAAGCGCATTCCCAGGGCTTCCAGCTCCGTCTTCAGCGCCGCGATGCCCTCGTTGAATCGCTCCTCGGTCCAGATTTCCTGGTCCAGGGGCCGCTGAGCCTCCGGGTCGGGGTACCAGAACAGGACCCGGCGCTTGGGTCTCCGCATTTCGGCGCTCCATTCCGCGGCCACCAGGGCCCAGTCCTCCCCGATGGCTGCCCCGCAGGGGTTCAGCCACTGGGCTCCGGCCACGTCGGAGACGGTCAGGACGGCCTCGCCCACCCGAAGCTCCGCGTCGAAGTCGAAGAGGACGTAGGTCAGGCTGTCTTCCCCAGAGTCCTGGGTTAGCACCCGATGTCCGGCCACAGCGGCCAGATTCTGATAGGGCTCCCGCAGGGCGTGGACCCGGTCGGTCTCGTCGTAGAAGGCCACCATTTGGGACAGCTCCGAGCCGGTCCCGTCGGTGAAGGAGGCGTAATCCGTCTCCTTCCAGAAGCAGCCGTCGTTCAGCAGGCGGTTCTGCCAGCCCCGGTTCTCCCGGCTCATGACGGGGTAGTCCCGGAGGCCCAGGAAGGTCCCGTTCCGATCGTAGGCCGCGCAGCGCTCGCCGTATTCGTCGATGAGCAGGACCTCTCCCTCCGTCACCTTCAGCCGGTCGTAACCGGCTTCCCGGGGGGCGGATTCCAGCTCCGTTTCCGCCGCGACGGCGGCAGTCTCCGGGTCCAGGGTGAGGAGGCGGTACCGACTGGTCTGAGCCTGCTGATCCCAGCGTTGGAGCATGAGATAGCCCATGCCGTCGGCACAGCACAGACCGAAGATGCTCTCGTCCGCGCCGATCTCCAGGTCCGTGACCTCCACCAGGCCCACGGGCTCCGGCTCAGGGGCTTCCGTGGCGGCGGGGGCTGTGGGCGTTTCCGTAGTGACGGGGACCGTCGGCGCCTCCGTGGTCTCCGGCGCCGCGCTCCGCCACACGGGGAAGATCAGGCACAGTACCACCAGGACGCAGACAAGGCTCAATGCAAGGATTCTGTTTTTCATTTGCGTTCTCCTTTCCGGAGGTTTTGTGTTCACCTGGGGCGAACCGGACGGCAGAGTGTCGTCCCTGCGGGGACTGTATCCAGTACGCTTTCCCCTTCCCCCACCCTGATCCTTGATCCCTGATCGGGCGGGCAGATTGCCGGCGCTGCAGGCAAGGCTGATGCCTCGGGCGGGCGGCCACTGGCCGCCCCTACGGCGTTTTCCTTTCGTTCCACGTGTGTGCGGGGAACGGCGGACAAGCAATGTAAGCGCGTTCAGCGCCGACAGCCCGGTGGGCTGTCGCGGAACGTCG
>CAMUYE010000049.1 GCA_947164825.1 uncultured Clostridia bacterium | reverse complement strand
GAGCTGGGCTTCGACGCCTTCTCCTCCTCCGACATGGACGGCTCCTCCTCCTGGCGCTTCACCGGCCACATGGCCAACCTGGAGTACTTCTATGAAGAGCGCGACGCCGGCGGCTGGACCGAGTGCCCCGCCTCCCTCACCGGCAAGTACATGGAGAACTTCAAGAACCTGTACGACCTGTGCATCAACAACTCCCTGACCGCCCCCACCGACCTGGCCACCGGCGGCCATGACGCCGAGAACGAGTTCAAGACCGGCAAGGCCGCGTTCTTTGTCAACGGCTCCTGGGAGTACGCCGCCGTCTCCGAGACTGTCCCCAACGCCACCATGATCCCCTACTACTGCGGTGTGGAGGGCGAAGAGAAGGCCGGCCTGAACTGCGGCACCGAGAACTGCTGGGCTGTCAACGCCAAGGCCTCCGAGGCCGATCAGAAGGCCACCATCGACTTCATGGTCTGGCTGGTCACCGATCCCGACGCCTCCGCCAAGATGGTGGAGCAGCTCGGCATCATGCCCTACAAGAAGGCTGTCGCCTCCTCCAACGGCTTCCTGAACGACGCCGCCAAGTACACCGAGAACGGCTGCTACGTCATGGACTGGGCCACCAACTATCAGCCCAACGTGGACGACTATCGCGCCGCTCTGGTTTCTGCGCTGAACCAGTACAACGCCGATCAGTCCGACGCCAACTGGGAAGCTGTCAAGACCGCCTTCGTGGACGGCTGGGCCACTCAGTACGCTGCCGCCAACAACTGATTCAATCCGGAACTCCAACGCGAACTTGACGCGGGGCGGGCGAGATCGCCCGCCCCGTTTGTTTATTACACAGAAAAGGGGAGAACCGCTTTGCACCGTAATCCGATTAAAACCTTCTGGAAGAATCCTACCCGGCGCTGGGCCCTGCTGTTTCTGGGCCCCGTGACGGCGGCTTTCTTCATTGGCTTCGTCTGGCCCTTCATCCAGGGCATCTGGCTGTCCCTTTGCAAATTCCGCCTGATCTCCGACGCCCAGTTCATTGGCTTGGACAACTTCACCAAGGCGCTGGAGGATCCCACCTTCCGCCACGCCTTCTGGTACACGGCGCTCTTCGCCGTGGTGAGCCTGGTGCTCATCAACATTCTGGCTTTTGCCGTGGCCTACGTTCTGACCCAGGGGATCAAGGGCAGCAACATCTACCGAACCGTCTTCTTCATGCCGAACCTCATCGGCGGCATTGTCCTGGGCTATATCTGGTCCATGATTTTCGACGGGATCCTCTCGCACTACGGGACCTCAATCCTGATGGAGACGAAATTTGGCTTCTGGGGCCTCATCATCCTGATGCTATGGCAGCAGATCGGCTATATGATGATCATCTACATCGCCGGGCTCCAGGCGGTGCCGGAGGATATGCTGGAGGCGGCCCGCATCGACGGCGCCAACCGCTGGCAGACTCTCTTCCGGGTCACCATCCCCAACGTCATGCCCTCCATCACCATCTGCACCTTCCTGAGCCTGACCAACGGCTTCAAGCTCTTTGACCAGAACATGGCCCTGACCGCAGGTCAGCCCTTTATCATCCAGCCGGACGGCTCCGCCGTCAAGACCACGGAAATGCTGGCCCTCAACATCTACAACACCTTCTACGGCTCCAGCAACACCTCTCCCGGCGTCGCCCAGGCCAAGGCTGTGCTGTTCTTTATCCTCGTGGCCGGGCTGGGCCTGCTTCAGCTCAGCTATACCAGAAAACGGGAGGTGCAGCAGTAATGAAACAGAACTCTCTTTCCGGCGAGCGCCGCACCAAGGTCATTCTGCAAATCGTTCTGGCTGTGATCTGCGTTATCTACATTCTGCCGGTGCTGACCGTGGTGATCAATTCTTTCAAGCAGAATACCTACGTCAAGTCCGAGACCTTCGCCCTGCCCAACGAGGAGAGCTGGAACGGCCTGGAAAACTTCATCAAGGGTATGACCTTCGGCAACTATCCCTTCTGGAAGAGCGTGCTCTACAGCGTGGTTATCACCGTGGCCTCCACAGCGCTAATCCTGGTCTTCACCTCCATGGCCGCATGGTACATCGCCCGAGTTAATTCCTTCTTCTGCAAGGTCATCTATTTCCTCTGCGTCTTCTCCATGGTGGTGCCCTTCCAGATGGTAATGTTCACCCTGTCCAAGACCGCGGACAAACTCCACCTCAATACACCTTGGAGCATCCCGGTGGTGTATCTGGGCTTCGGCGCAGGGCTGGCGATCTTCATGTTCGTGGGCTTCGTCAAATCAATTCCCATCTCCATTGAGGAATCCGCCGCCATGGACGGCTGCGGTCCGGTGCGAACTTTCTTCCGCATTGTTCTGCCCATGCTGAAGCCGACCCTGATCTCCGTGGGCATCCTGGAGATCATGTGGGTCTGGAACGACTATCTGCTGCCCTACCTGGTGCTGGACATCAACGAGTACCGGACCATTCCCATCCATATCCAGTACCTCAAGGGCAGCTACGGCACCGTGGATCTGGGCGCCACCATGGCGCTGATCCTGCTGTCCATCATCCCGGTCATTGTGTTCTACCTTTCCTGCCAGAAGCACATCATCAAGGGCGTTGCCGCCGGCGCAGTGAAGGGCTGAGCCGCTTCCTGCAAACACGGAACCAAGAAATATTACATACGAGGAGCAAACTGATATGGCAGAAGTCATTCTGAAGAATATTAAAAAGGTTTATCCCTACGTAAGCGGGGAGAAGAAGAAAAGGAAGAAGGGCGGAGAGCCCGAGAAGAAGACGAATCTGCAGATCACGGACGAGGGCGTGGTGGCGGTGCAGAAGTTCAGTCTGGACATCGCGGACAAGGAGTTCATCGTGCTGGTGGGCCCGTCGGGCTGCGGCAAGTCCACCACCCTGCGGATGGTGGCGGGCCTGGAGGAGATTTCCGACGGTGAGCTCTACATCGACGGCAAGCTGGTGAACGACGTGGCGCCAAAGGACCGGGACATTGCCATGGTCTTCCAGAACTATGCCCTGTACCCCCACATGACGGTGTATGATAACATGGCCTTCTCGCTGAAGCTCAAGCACATGCCAAAGGCGGAGATTGACCGGAAGGTTCGGGAGGCCGCGGAGATCCTGGACATTACCCAGTACCTGGACCGCAAGCCCAAGGCTCTGTCCGGCGGTCAGCGGCAGCGCGTAGCCATCGGCCGGGCTATCGTCCGGGCGCCGAAGGTGATGCTGATGGACGAGCCGCTGTCGAACCTGGACGCGAAGCTGCGGAATCAGATGCGGGCGGAGATCATCAAGCTGCGGGAGCACATCAACACCACCTTCATCTACGTGACCCACGATCAGACGGAGGCTATGACCCTGGGCGACCGGATCGTGATTATGCGGGACGGCTACATCCAGCAGATCGGGACGCCGCAGGAGGTGTTCAACCACCCGGCGAACCTGTTTGTGGCGGGCTTCATCGGCATGCCGGTGATGAACCTCTTCGACGCGAAGCTGATCCGGGAGGGGCAGCACTACTTCGTGGAGCTGGACGGACACAGAGTCCATCTCTCGGAGGAGAAATGCGCCCGTCTGGCGGCGAAAAATGTGGAGAGCCAGGACGTGACTCTGGGCGTCCGCCCGGAGCACATCGACCTGGCGGAGGATGGCGTTTCCGCGCGGATCGACGTCAGCGAGATGATGGGCTCCTCGGTGCATCTGCATCTGAGCGCCGGGGACCGGGACATGATCGTTATCGTACCCACGGTGGACATGCAGGGCCTGCCCCACATGGGCGACACCGTTTGCTTCAGCTTCAAAGGCAATGTAGCCCACGTTTTCAGCAAGGAAGACGACAAAAATCTGGAATTCTGACCGGACAGAGAAAGGGCTTGCGCGATACACGCAGGCCCTTTTGCGTCCGAATCTTTCGCAAGCCCGGGGCTTCGGAGGCTTCGCGGCCGGAGCCCCGGGGCTTCTCCGTAAGAATGAACCCAGCCCCGGGTCACCAATAACCTCCTTGTACTATTCAATCAAAAAGGATTATAAAAGGAACCCCTCGCCGCAGGCAATTCAACCCGCGGCGAGGGGTATTATTCGTTCAGGAAATAATTCTATTTACGATATACAGATATTTCCTTGCAATCATGTCGTGGAGAGGAGTTTCCCCTCCCCTCTAAGAATCCTATTCTGTTTTCTTTCCTTCGATGCCATAAAGAGTAAGACCGCCGTCGACGAAAACCAGATCGCTGGTGTCGGTCTTGAGAGCAAAGGTCTTTTCCCCGAGAGGAAAAAGCTTTACTTCAGGCTCCTCTTTATCCTTCAGGCTGAAAATCGCGAACAGACCGTTGTCCTTCAATTGTATATCGATCTTGTAGTCTTCCCATTCGTAACTGCCGCAGAGACTGCTCCAGTTACTCCTGTCGGGGTTTTGGAGTGCCATCTCTTCGACCGTTTTTAGCGGCTCGGGCTCTTTGCCCCTGACGATCGCTTCCATGCCTTCTCTGAATCCCCTATATGCTCTGGCATCCATGGAATCGCGGCAGTTTAGAATCACGAGCATTTTGCCCGCATCGACAAAGCGTTCAAACCAGGTTCTAAGCCCCGGCATGCCGCCGCTGTGGCAGACAATCAATCCATCCTTTGGGTCAGTCTGTATTCCCCAGCCTAGTCCATAGTTTGTCTTTCCGATAATTTCATCGTCAACTGCCGGTTCTCCGTTCGAGAGCCTGGCAGGAGCGTACATGATTGCCTGTTCTTCTTTCGTAAGGACCGTTTCTTCCCGCAGCGCTCTGTCCCAGGCAAGCATGTCGAAGACGGTTGTGTACGCATAATCGCAGCCGTTCAGACCGTCAGATCCGACCACGTATCCTCTGTCTTCTTCCGAGATATCCGAAGGAACATATCTGCCGTTCTCCAGAACCATATTGCAGGTGAAGCGGTCGGATGGCCTCCCGTCCCGGCGGGTATGCAGAATTGCGGTATCCTTCATGCCGGCGGGCTCGAAGAGATTCTTTTTGAGAAAGTCCTCGAATCTGATTCCTGAGACCTTTTCCACCACATTGGCGATCAGGCAGTATCCGACGTCCGTATAACGGTACTTTTCACCGGGAGCACAGGATGCCGCTTCACCGCTTTCGCAGATGAAGCGCAGGATCTCACTGCACGCCGGAATCCTGTTTTCCTTTTCCAGGATCGGGGCGACCCAACCTGCGGTTTCAAAATCATCGGGCATACCGCTCGTATGGGTCAGAAGATGACGAATCGTCACGCCTTGATACGGATATTCAGGAAAGAACTTTGTATACTCGTCGTCAAGGCGGAGTTTGCCTTCTCTGACAAGGAGCATGACCGCTGCTGCCGTAAACTGCTTGGTGATCGAGGCCATCTCAAAGATGCTGTCCTCCTGCATGGGGAGTTTGTCTTCCGCATCACGAAAACCGAACGCGCCTTTGCTGATGATCTGCCCGTTCTCTGCGTAGAGCCAGGTGCCGTTGAATACGCCCTTTTCGTGCGCCTCGCGGGCAAGGTTTTCCATGGCTGTCTTTTTATCCACGATCAAATTCCCCTTACAACTTCAGGACGGCGTCAATATTGCCGTCTTCATATTCTGCTATTTCTTCAAAACCGAAGGAACGGTATAGCTTTCTTGCCACTGTATTTTCCCGATCATAGCAGATCCAGCAATACTCCGCTTCTCCGTGGGGAAACGTCCTGATATACTCCAGCGCGAGTCTGACAGCCTCACGTCCGTAACCTTTTCCCTGGAACTCCTCATCGATCATCAGGCGCCAAAGAAAATAATTTCCTTTTGAGATTTCCGGTGCGTCTTTATCGTCGCAAACCTCTCCATAGTCATAGGCGAGCATCAGAAAGCCAACCGGCGTGTCATCGTCAAAGATGCCAAACGGATATACTGCCCCATCGGTCTTGTTCCCGACATAAGCATGAACGAGACTCCATACGTTGCTCGCGAGAAAGCGCTCCTGTTCCTCCTTTACGCTCAGTTCCATGATATCCCATACGTTATATTTGTTTAATTCTTCCAGATGAACCATGGTAATCCCTCCAAAAACATCGATTTGTCAGAGTAATAATACCATGTTTCTGCAAAGGAAACAAGTTTTTCTGGTTCCATTTTTCGGATAGAGCATCGAACAATACAAAGCCGCAACTCCCATCTGCTGAAAGCGTAACCGTCAGAAAATGTTTCACAGGAACCAAAGAAAGGGCGCGTTGCAAAATAGCGCCGAAAAAACAAAGGCACCAGCTTTCCCCGAAAAAGGGGTTGGCATCTATGGAAAAACCTTGTACTTTTTTGGCCCCCTAAGTGCCAAAAAAGCCCAGGAATCTCCTGGGCTTTTTTGGGGGTGCATCATTTTTGCGCTAAAGCAAATGGGCTTTCGAAGCACGGCTGTAGAGACAGTCAGGGCCTCGGAAGCCCTTGTTTTCTGGCCTTTTCGAGCACTTGTTTCCCATGTTGAAAGCAAAGTGTACACAGGCCCGGGTTTGCAGATCACCCTTGACCGTAGTAGGCGTTTTTACCGTGCTTACGGAGATAGTGCTTATCCTGGAGCTCCTGGGGCGCGGGCCGTACCTGAGGGTTGATCAGCTCACAGCGGTAGGCCATCTTGGCGCATTCCTCCAGGACCACCGCGTTGTGGACGGCCTCAAAGGCATCCTTGCCCCAGGCGAAGGGGCCGTGGTTCTTACACAGGCAGCCGGGAACGGCCTTGGGGTCTTTTTGCAGCCTCGCAAACTCGGAGACAATCAGAAGCCCGGTGTTCTTTTCGTAGGCTTCGTCGATCTCTTCTTTCGTCAGGCAGCGCAGGCAGGGTACGTCTCCGTAAAAGTAGTCCGCGTGGGTGGTGCCGTAGCAGGGAATGTCCCGCCCGGCCTGAGCCCAGGAGGTGGCAAAACTCGAATGCGTGTGAACGATGCCGCCAACGTCTGGAAAGGCCTTGTACAGCTCCACGTGGGTAGGGGTATCCGAGGAGGGCTTCCATTTGCCCTCTACCACCTTGCCGTCTAAATCCACGACGACCATGTCCTCTATTGTCATGCCCTCGTAGGGCACGCCGGAGGGCTTGATGACGGCCAAACCGGATTCCCGGTCAATGCCGGAGACATTGCCCCAGGTAAAGGTGACCAGGCTGTGTTTCGGAAGCTCCAGGTTTGCTTGCAGAACGATTTTCTTCAGTGCTTCTAGCATAATGTACCTCAATTGAGTTTGTCGGCAGAAGCCGTTGGCTGCTTCTGCAGGGCGATGCGGTCCAAAAGGTCACGGAAGCGTGCGCAGACAGTCTGCGGCGTTTCCCCGCCGGGCTTGTACCAGAACTCTGTAACGTATCGGCGCACGCCGATCTCCCAGGCAGCGGCAACGGCGGCCTCAAAATCCACATGGCCCTGGCCGTAGGGCACCTCCCGGTACTGCCCGGGTCGGGTTTCCTTCAGGTGCAGAGAGGTCAGCTGCCCGCGGCCCAGGCGTAGATCCCGGATGGGGTCGGTGCCGCAGCGGACACAGGCGTTGGTCGTGTTGCCGATGTCGGGATAGAGCTTGCAATAGTTCGATCCAATTAGGTTGACATAATGCAAGCCCTTCTCCACGGTGTTCATGAAGTCGTTTTCCATGGTCTCAAAGCCCAACTGGACACCTGCAGCAGACGCTCGCTCAGCCAGATGGAGAACGGCATCCAAAAACAGGGCTTCCGTCTGGTTGGAATGTGGCTTGTAGTACACGTCGTAACCCGGAAGCATCACCGTGCGCACGCCAAGATCATCTGCCAGAGCGATGCAGCCTTCGGCAATCCGGATGCCCCGGCTGCGCAGGGCGGGATCCGGGTCGCCCAGCGCGTATTTTGTCAGCGCTGAGGCATTGAGGGTGCGTATGGGCATGCCGGTGCTGTACATGAGATCTATCATCTGCCGGCGTCTGTCCCGGGACCAGTCCAGGCGGGAGATGCGCTCTTCTGTGGCATCAATGCTGATCTCTACAAAGTCATAGCCGGCATCCTTGGCAATTTGCAGCTTCTCCGTCCAACTGATATCCGGCATGGCTTTCTCATATAGGCCGAGGGCGTAGAGATGTGAACTGATGCGGGCATCAGCCCTTACAAGCGACGGCTTCATCGCTTCACCCGGGCACTGCCGCCGGCGGCCAGGGCCTCGGCTTCGGCGCGGGTTACCAGATTCCAGTCGTTGCGGATGGTGTGGCAGAGGGCGGAGTAAGCGGTGGCGAAATCGATGATGCGCTGATCATCGTGCTCCTCCAGCATTCCCCAAATCAAGGCCGAGGCGAAGCTGTCACCGCCGCCGACACGGTCGTTGATCTCAATGTTCTCATACTTCCGGGAGACGAAAAAGCCGTTTTTCGTCATCATGCAGCCCTGCCAGTTGTTGAGCAGGGCGGTTTTGACCTCCCGCAGGGAGGTGCCCACGGCCCGAATATGGGGATACTTCTCCATGACCTTCTTGGCTACGGCCTTGTAGCTCATAGGGTCGATGGCGGAGAAGTTTTCGTCGGTACCCTCGGCACGGATGCCCAGCATGGTGTCGAAGTCCTCCTCGTTACCCAGGATCACGTCGATGTAGGGCATCAGCTGCTCCGCGGCGGCCCTGGCTTCGGCCTTGGTCCAGAGCGTGGCCCGGTAGTTCAGGTCGTAGGAGGTGACGGCGCCGTTCTTCTTGGCGGCCTTCAGGGCGGCCAGCACCTCGGAAACCGTATGCTCACCCAGGGCGGTGACGATGCCGGTGGTGTGGAACCAGCGGGTGTCCAGCACCTTCTCCCAGTCGATATCGCCGGGCCGGATCTTGCTCAGAGCCGTGTGGCCCCGGTCGTAGATCTGGTAGCTGGCCCGGGGGCCGATGCCTACCTCCACAAAGGCCAGACCGTTGCGGGTTCTGCCGATCTTGTCGAAGGGCTCCACCACCACGTTGGACAT
Organism: uncultured Clostridia bacterium; assembly: GCA_947164825.1. Taxonomy (GTDB): domain Bacteria; phylum Bacillota; class Clostridia; order Oscillospirales; family Oscillospiraceae; genus JAFRPC01. The sequence goes on along the minus strand of CAMUYE010000049.1, from coordinate 5,329 downwards.
GTCCACCCCGTGCATCTGGGCGTGCTTGACAATGTAAGAGCCGGTCCAGTTGTCCACCAGCTTGGTGATATAGGCGGTTTTCAGACGCGGCATCAGCTTTTCCACGCTGAGGTTGGAGATGTTGACGCAGCAGTTCAGCTCTGCGGCGGCGATGCCCAGCCGCAGCTCCTCCGCCTGACCCAAGCGGTCATGCTCCGGGGGTGTGAGCCGGATATTGGGCTCACCGAAGCTCATAAAATCGTATTTTGCCATCAGTTTTTCACCACCATCATTCCGGTCCCGAGGGCCATTTTTGTTTCCGCAGTGGGCTCCACGGCGGCGAACTCGTCGCCGTTGACTACAGCGGTGATTACGACGTCGGAATATCCGGCCGCAGCCACCTGGGCCAGATCCACCTCCAGCAGCTTCTGTCCCTTTTTGATCTTCTGCCCGTTTTTGACGCAGGCCTTGAAGCCCTTGCCGTTCATGGACACCGTATCCACGCCCACGTGGATCAGAATCTCCACGCCCAACGCGGTTTCAATGCCGACGGCGTGCAGAGTGTCGGCCAGATTGGAGACCGTGCCGTCCACCGGCGCGTAAACAACGCCCTTGCTGGGCTTGATGCCGCGGCAGGGGCCCAGAGCCCCGCTGGAAAACACCGCGTCGGGAATGTTCTCCATCTCCACGGCTTCTCCCTCGGCGGTGGCCTCCAGGGTCAGCGGAAACGTGAGTTCCGGGCCGGCATTTTTTTTGAATTTGTCAAAAAGACCCATGCTTTTCCTCCTTACAGTTCTTCGCCGTTGGTTTTGATGACCCTCTGATACCAGTAGAAAGAATCCTTGCGGATCCGGGCCAGATCCTTCAGGTCCATGTCGGTGCGGTTCACGTAGACCAGACCGTAGCGCTTGCGGAAGCCCTGATGGGAGCTCAGCAGGTCGATGACCGACCAGGGGCAGTAGCCCATCATCTGCACGCCGTCCTCAATGGCGGCGCCGATGGCCTCCACGTGCTTTTTCATGTAGTCGATGCGATAGTCGTCGTGGACTTTGCCATCTTCGGTCAGCGTGTCGGCGGTGCCGAGGCCGTTCTCCGTGATGATCAGCGGCAGATGGTAGCGGTTCCAGTATTCGTTCAGCACGATCCGCAGACCCACGGGGTCGATCTGGGCGCCGTATTCGCTGGCGGCCAGGTTGACGTTCTTCTCGATTTTCCAGTAGCCGTACATATCGTAGTCCACCTCGTTGAAGCCCTCGATGCGGGTGCCCTTGGGGTGCGCTTCATCGGCGGGGAAGGCGTGGGCCGTCAGGGTCCGATAGTAGTTCAGCGCGATAAAGTCCATCTTGGCGGACTTCAGCAGGGCGGCGTCCTCCGGCTCCATGACGGGAACCATGTCCTGCTCCTTCAGATAGGCCATGTAGTAGCCGGGGTACTCGCCGTTGTAGTGCATATCCAGGCAGTAGTCGGTCTTGAACTGGTTGTTCATCCGGGCGGCCCATACGTCCTCGGGCTTGTTGGTCATGGGGTAGGTAACGGTGGAGCTGACGGCACAGCCGATTCTGCCGCCCTTCACCAGCTCGTGACAGGCGTTGACGGACAGAGCGTGGGCCAGGAACATGTGATAATCCATCTGGGCCCGCAGCTTTTCCTTTTTTACGGGGTCCGGCTCGGTGATGTTCATGCGCTCGTCCACCCGCATCATCAGATTCTGCTCGTTGTGCACCTGCCAATATTTTACCCGGTCACCGAAGGCCTCGAAGCAGACCCGGGCATAGCGCTCGAAGGCATAGGCGCAGCGGCGGTCGGCCCAGCCGTTGTACTTCTCCACCAAGGCCCAGGGCAGGTCGAAGTGGTAGAGGGTGATAAAGGGGATGATGTCGTTGGCAAGCAGCTTGTCGATGACCCGGTTATAGAAGGCAATGCCCTCGGGATTGACCTTGCCGTCGCCGTCGGGGATGATCCGGGCCCAGGCGATGGAGAAGCGGTAGGCCTTCAGCCCCAGCTCCTTCATCAGGTCAATGTCGGTTTCCCAGTGATGGTAGAAATCGGAGGCGACCTTGGAGTCCGCCTGCTTGTCGGAGCGCTTGAAGGAGTTAAAGTCGGCCACGGTCATGCCCTTGCCGCCCTCGTCCCAGCCGCCCTCGATCTGGAAGGCGGAGGAAGCCGCGCCCCACCAGAATTGCTCAGGGAATTTGTATGCCATGTGACTGCTCCTTTCTGATAAGGCGACCCTTCGGCGGCTTTACGCCGAAGGGTCGCGGTGAATGTACGGATCAGGCAGCGACGTCCAGTTCTTCGTCCTTGTCGTCCTCAAAGCCCACAATGTAGGTGAGGATGGCAGCGCCGAAGAAGGCGACGGCAATGCCGATGAGATAGGCAATAAACTGACCGGTGGTGTTGTCCGCGCACTGATAGGTGGCAATGGTCAGAATGCCGTTATTGGCAAAGCCGTGGTTGCTGGCGTTGCCGATGCCCATGATGGCGCCGCCCAAAGCGCCGGCGATGATGGCGCAGATCATGGGGCGCTTCTTGCGGAGGTTGCAGCCGTAGATGGCGGGCTCGGTGATACCCACCAGGAAGGCGGAGATGGTAGCCGCGCCGGCCACCTGACGAAGCTTCTTGCTCTTGGTCTTGAGCATGACGCCCAGAGCCGCGCCGGCCTGGGAGAAGTTGGCAGCGCCGGCATAGCACATCAGGGTGTTGTGGCCGGAGCCGCACTTGTGGATGGAGGCTGTAACCGCCACATCGTTAAGACCCACCGGCAGCAGGGCACGGTGTGCGCCGAAGATGACGAACACACCCCACAAAGCGCCGATCAGAGCGCCGCCGACCAGGGGGCTGAAGCCCATGACGGTGCTGTAGAGCCACTGCATGCCGTAGCCGATGTAGGCGCCGACGGGGCCGACGACAACCAGGATCACGGGAACCATGACGATCAGGGACAGACCGGGAACCAGGATGATCTGGAGCATTTCGGGGATGATCTTGGTCAAGCCCTTCTCCAGCCATTTCAGCACGATGACTGCCAATATGATGGGAATGACCGATTCTGTGTAGCCGAATACCTTGGTGGATTCACCGATGGTAAAGGCCATCTTCACCACAGGCAGGCCGAAGATGGTATCGGGCACGGCGAAGTTGGTCTCCATCATGGTGACCATAGCGGGCATGCAGAGGAAGGCGCCCAGCATCATGGCGATGATCTTGTTGCACTTCAGCGTCTTGGCCGTCGTGTAGGCCAGGAAGATGGGCATGAAGTAGAAGATCGCGTTGGAGGCGGCCAGGAGAATGACGTAGGTGCTGTTGTCCGCTGCGATCCAGCCCAGACGCTGGGCGGCGGAGAGCAGGCCCTTGATCAGACCGGAGGCCGCGATGGCGGGGACGATGGGGGTGAAGATGTTGCCCACGGTCTGGAGGATGTAGTTCCACACGGAGCCCTTGTCGCCCTTCAGCGCCTCCTTGGGGGCCTCCGCGGCGGCCTTCTTCTCCACGCCCTGCACCAGGGGCAGGAATTCGTCATAGACCTTGTTGACCTTGCCGCCCAGAACCACCTGGAACTGGCCGCCGGAGTCCACCACCGAGATGACGCCCTCCAGCTTGCTCACCTCGTCCTTGCTGGCCTTGGAGGGGTCGTTCAACACCAGGCGCAGACGGGTAAAGCAATGGGTCGCATCCTTCACGTTTTCAGGGCCGCCGACCTTGTCAAGGATGTTTTTTGCCACTACTTTGTAATCCATGCTTGTTTCTCCTTTTTTTTCATTTTATTGTTTCCCGGCCGGCGCCGGGCAGGGCACATAATCAGAACAGGGTGTAGAGGGCAATCTCGTTGGTCTCCCGGTTGGCGGAGAGGATCCTGGTTTTACCCGCCAGCTGATAGGACAGGGCGTTGGCCGGGCCCACATCGTGATCCAGCAGCGCCACCCGATAGTCCATGCCGTCGTGGTACACCGCCAGCAGATCCCGGGCCTCCTTCCGGTGGCCGATGACGGCAATCTGCTTCCCGTTCCATTCCGCGCTGCAAATGGCATGGGCAAAGGGGATTTTGGCCTCGTATTCAAAGACGCGTTCGTATTGCGGGTCCGCAGTATGGGCCGCTGCGGGCTTGCATACCCGCAGGGTGTCCCCGTGGAAGGGGGACAGGGTCAGCAGCTCCTTCTCGCCGTCTCCGTCCAGGTCCAGCAGCAGGGCGTCGGAGCTGGGCTCCGCCAGCAGCTGCTCCACACCCCAGTCCCCGCCGGGGGCTTCAGGAGGCGTAAAGCGGAAGACGCCCTCGTCCGCCGTGACGATGCCGGTCTGTCCGTCCCGGGAATAGCCGTGGTTCCGGGTCAGGGCCGGGCAGATGACCGCTGCCTCCAGCCGGTAGTCCTCGGGGAGCTCCGTCAGGTTCTCCGGCAGCACTGCGGCGTAAACCTTGCCGGGGAAGCGCCAGTCGTCCTTGTACTCATAGTCAGACTTGATGGTGCAGGCAATCAGGTAATGAACCCCGTTCCGTTCCAGGACGTCGAAGCGGTGGACGCCGGGCAGCTCCAGAAGGGTCCGGACCTTCCAGGCCCCGTCCGCATGCCGGCACAAAATGATGGAGGCCTGCTTGTTGTCGTTGGGGGAGTAGAAGCGGTGGGTGGCCAGGAAGGCCCCGTCCATGCCGGGCACCTGGACAATGGTCATGGTGCCGCCGGGGCCGTCCCAGACCTTGTCCACATAATTGCCGGCTTCATCAAAGAGCAGGCAGGGATGCTGCTTTTCCGAGGCCACCAGAAAGTGACGCTTGCCCTGATATTGGAGGGGCGCCACACAGTAGCAGAGGGTCAGCTCTCCGAGAATGATCTTTTCCGCTTTCATCACAGGCAGCTCCTGTAGGGGATGTTCTGCGGCTGCTCGAAGCAGTCCTCAAAGCCCCGGCGATGGTGGAAGTACAGCTTGTCCTTGTCCTGGGGATAGGTGTAGCAGCCGCCCACCTGCCAGAAGAAGGGATGGAACTGATACTCGTTGCGGTTCTTCTTGAAGTCGTAGAGTACCCGGATCTCCTCGCAGTCCGGGGCAAAGTTGGTCCAGACGTCCCAGTGGATGGGGATGACAACCTTGCAGCGCAGATTCTCCGCCATCCGCAGCACGTCGATGGAGCTCATCTTGTCCTGCATGCCGATGGGGTTCTCCCCGAAGGAGGCGAAGGCCACGTCCACGTCGTAGTCCTTGCCGTGTTTGGCAAAGTAGATGGAGAAATGGGAGTCGCCGGAGTGGTAGATGTTGCCGCCGGGGGTCTTGAGGAGATAGTTGACGGCCTTGTCGTCCATGTCCGTGGGGCACTTGCCGGTCAGCTCCTCCCGGTCGGGGCCGGTGGAGTCGGTGGTGA
>CAMUYE010000048.1 GCA_947164825.1 uncultured Clostridia bacterium | reverse complement strand
GGGCTTCCTCCTGATCGACGCCGTACTTGTAAACCTTATCCTCTGTCGGCTCGTGTTTGATCACTTCGATCCAGAACTTTTCGTAGTTCGTCAGGGAGGCCTTTGCGGTGTTGAAGGAGATGATCATGTCGGTGCCGACGGTGACGGAGTAGAAGACTTCCAGGCTCGGGGTTTCAATGGGAGCGGTGGCGGGGAGGACGACGTGCTCGCGGCTCAGCTCGGCGTCGCAGCGCTGGCAGTAGACGACCGTATCGTAGCCGCCCTCGGTGGTAGGCGTGGGCGCTACGTAGTTCTCCTCCTCGGGTTGGCCGGGCTGGTGGCCCAGGGCGGGGATCGTAATGTCCTCGATCTCGTTCTCCAAATTCTCGTCGGAGAAGTATTTGCCGTGATCCGGGCAGTCGGGGTCCGAGCAGTACCAGTATTCCACGTGGCCGGGCTCCGTGCAGCTGGGCTCGACCGCTTCCACGTACACCTCGCTGTGGAGGTGTTCGTTCTCGATCCAGATATAGCCGCCGAACTCGGCCCAGGCGGACTGGTAGGTCTCGCGGAAGTAGATGTCCACGCAGGTGGCGTGCTCCGCGGTGACCACGTACTCGTTGCCGGTGCCCTCGGGGTACCACCGGACGATCTCGCCGTTCTGGACCTTGATCACCTTCAGGGTCTCGCCCTCGTCGAGCCAGGGCCCCAGCATCATATATTCGCCGGACACCCCGGGGTTGGGCTCGAAAGCGTCGACCTCTGGCGTGATGTCGTAGATGGTCCAACCCCGCCGGCCGATCAGATAGAAGCCGTCGGCGGGCCGCTCCGTGTACAGGCGCGTTCCGGTGGTGTAGCTGAGATAATGCGTGTAGTTGCTGCCGCTCCGAATGTAGTAGGTAACGTGGTAACCGCTGCCGTCCTGGTAGGTCGTCCTCGTGCCGTGATTCACGTCGTAAACGAGCAGCGGGCAGCGGGAGATATCCAGGAGGCCGAGCTGGAGGTCGTGGTCTGCTTGCAGCTTCCACAGGGAGGCGTTTGCCAGGGTCAGGGAGCTCAGGGGCGTATAGGTGACGTACAACTGCTCCAGGGCGGGCAGACCGCTGACGTCCAGCTCGGTCAGCCCCGTGCTGCTCAGATTCAGCTCCTTCAGCGCGGTCAGGCCGGTGAGATCCAGCTCGGTCAGCTCCGTGCCGTCCAGATGCAGCTGCTTCAGCGATGTCAGGCCGGTGAGGTCCAGCTCGGTCAGGGGGTTGAGGCCCGCATACACTCCGATCAGCGCCGGATTGCTGCTGAGATCCAGGGACTCGATGCAGGCGTCGCTGCAGTACAGATGGGTCAGGGCGGTACAGTCGCTGAGATCCAGGGCGGCAACGTAGGAACCGGAGACGTCCAGGATCTCCAGGGCGGTACAGTCGCTGAGGTCCAAGGCGGTGAGCCCGGTTTCGCTCACGGACAGACTCTTCAGCGCGGTCGGTCCGGTGAGGTCCAGCTCGGTCAGGGGGTTGCCATCCAGGTTGACGCTGCTCATCGCCGGATTGCCGCTGAGATCCAGAGAGGTGATATTGTTCCAGCCGGCGCTCAGCCAGGTCGCGGCGGTCAGGTATTGGATGCCCTCCAGGGTCTCAATATCGCATGAGGCGAGGTCCAGCTCCGTGATGGCGGCGATCTCGTCGGGGTTCAGATAGCCGTTCCCGTCCTGGTCGCAGGAGGCGTCCGACAGATAATACTGGAAGTACTCGTCCGGGAAGTGCTCCACGTCGATGGGGATGCCGGGATCGACGAGGGCCTTCGTCCGGGTCTCGCCGCAGCGGGCGCAGGTGGAGGTCATGACCGTCGGGGCGCTCTCCAAAACCTCCCATTCGCCCCAGTCGTGGCCCAGGGCGGGGCTGAGGCGCTCGCCGTCGGTCATGGGTACCTTGCCCTTGGGATCGTAGGAGGCCTGGCCGCAGCGGGCGCAGAGGTAGTAGAAGCGGGTGCCGTCGGCGGTACAGCCGGGGGCTGTGGCCGGGACGTAGGAGCAGGCGTGGCCGGCGGCTTTCCAGGCGATCAGCTCCGGATTGGCGGTGCCCTGGGCGATCTCCAGGTCCGTGGGCAGGGTCACGGCGGAGGACAGACCGCAGCGGGAGCAGACGTCGTAGGCCGGATGGCCATCCACGGCGCAGCTGGGCGGCAGCGCGTCGTGGTGGGTCCAGCTATGGCCGAGGGCGGGAGAGAAATTCTGCCAGAAGGTGCTGTAGCCGCAGGCGCTGCAGCGCCAGTACTCGTCGTAGCCGGCCTCGTTGCAGGTGGCCGGATGGGCGTCGTAGTGCGCTAAATTGTGGTCGGCAAGCGTCGTGGTATAAGTGTTTGTTCCCTCAGCGCCGCAGACGGAGCAGCTGTAGTGATAGGTCAGGCTGCCGCCGCAGGTCCCGCTCACAAGGTATTTCACGTTGTTGTTTTGCTGGGTGAAGCTGTGGGTCGCGGTCATACGGGCGGACTGCTTGGGATAGTATGACTCGAAGTTGTCGTACAGCTGGGTCAAGAACTCGTCCTTCGTCTTGGTGTAATACACGCCGTCCTTACCGGCGACCTCGTAGGTCATGGTGGAATGGGAGGGCGAGATCGTGAAATTCTCAACCTGGAGATGGGGGACGAGGCCGCCGACCTGATAGTAGTTCCCATTGATTTCCCGCAAATATGCCCTGAAATCAATATCACCGTAGCGATACGTGATGGTTCCGTTCGGGGCGCTGAAGCAGGTGCCGCAGTTGACGGTGATTTTGCTGCCGGTGTTGACGGTGATATTCCCGTTGGCGCTGAAGAAGACGGCGTCCAGATATTCCGTCCCGTTGACGGTGAGGCTGCCGCCGGAGCCGGAGATGGACAGGTTCCCCTCGGCGTAGACGTCGTAGTTCACGAACCAATCATCAGACGCAGGCTTGCGTTCCAAAACAGCGTCGCCCATGAGATACAGAATCAGATTGCCGGAGGAATAGATCAGCGTTCTGGATGAAACCTCCGTAAAGAAGCCGTCCTCCGGCCTCGCAGCGGAGCCGGTGTCGATTAAGTTGAAGTCGTTGAGATACAGGATCCCGACGTTGGGGTAATACTGCCAGCCGTCGTATTCCAGAATGCCCAGGTTCTCGTTGGTCACCGGGATCCGTCCGACGCGAAGGCCGTATTCCCGGGCGGCGGTGTGGAAGCGCATGGTGTAGACCGTGCCGTCGATGCCCTGGCGGTAGTAGAGGGTGTAGGCCGTATCGGCGCTCAGGCCGCTGATATGGTCGTCCTGATAGTAGTGGACGCCGTCGACGGAGATCTGAACGCAGGGAACGTCATTGCCGTCCGCGCCTTTGACGAAGCAGTAAACCTCTGTCGCGCCGGGGTGGATCTCCAGGGCCTCCGCAGAGACCGTCCGCACGGTGTAGGTTCCGGCGGCAGGGACGTAGACCCGGCTGAGGCCGTAGTTGGACAGCAGACTCTTCTTTTCGCTGCCGCTCCAGAAGCCGGTGACGAAGCAGCCCTCCAGCTCGGGCAGGGAGAGGACGCCGTTGGTATAGCTCAGGGTGTCCGTCCTGGCCGGGGCGCCGCTGGGATCGTAGAATTGGAAGCTCAGGCTCCTGCTCTCCGCCGCGGGAACACTGCTCTCGTAGAGATAGCAGTTGCCGGGATAGATTCCGAGCTGATAGACCTCCTTGTATTCCGGCCAGCCGTCGCCGTTCCGGTCGAAATTGGCGGTGACGTCGATGCAGGCCAGGAAGTTGGAATTGGCAAAGGCGTTTCCTGCAATCATCGGCTGCAGGGTCAGGGTCAGGGCGTTCGGATCAAAGCTGACGATGGTATTGACCAGGGACTGTTCCGTATCGGAGTTGCCCGCGTAAGGCGCGGAATAGCTGAAGCTGACCCGGGGATCGTCGCAGGCGTAGAAGGCCGTGACGTCGTTGGAACAAGGGCTGCTCGTGGTTCCGGTGACCCAGTTGACGTCCTTGGCCCGGTAGACCTTGGGCATGGGATCCGGGGGCGTGCCGTCGGTGACGGTGATGGTGTCTCTGGCATAGATATAAAACCTGGTATATTCGCCGCTGACAAAGGACTCATTTTCCAGTCCCTCAACGCCGTTGATGTAGACCGTCGGATCGCTGGCAAAGACGTCCTGGTATTCCTCGCAGTCTACCTCGATCTCCAGACACAGGCCCGTCTGTACCCCCTTGAGGAAACAGGTGGAGCCGTCCTTCTCCGGCTCGATGGTCCGGTAGAACTCGTCGCCGCAGGTGTCGAGGCGGACGTCGCCGGTACTGGCATAGGTGGGGTAGACCCGGTAGGTGTAGTGGTCGTCATAGCCGTCGGAGTAGACGTGCAGCCGCTTGGAGACCCATTCCTCCCAGCTGGTGCCCTCGGGGACCTGGGTGGGGAAATCCAGATGGAGCTCGTTGATCGTGGCGTAGGGCTCGTCCTCTCCGATGCCTGGGTAGGTGAAGGAGAAGTAATACTCGTTGCGGCTGGGAAAATCAACCACGTTGGGATTGTTCCTGCAGGGCTCTGTGACAGTCTCCTCGCCGCCCTCGTAGTCCTCGCAGGTGAGGCTGTAGTCGGCGTTGTCGAAGTCGAAGTAGACGCCTTCCTTGCGTTCAATGACCACCGTAACGGTGTATTCCAGGAACTTCTCCACCGGGTATTGGGTCATGTCCTCGGTCCTGCCGTCCCATTCGATGCGCTTGATCCGGTAGGGGGCGTCCTCGGGGACGGAGGCCTCGTATTGGAGCGTCTCGCCCCGGACGGGGGCCTTGATGCCGGTGATCTCCACGTGGTTGAAGTCCTGAATGACCGTAATGTTGATCGAGCGGGTCACGTTGTCCGGGCCCTTGATGGAGACCGTGGCGCTGCCGCAGGAGCCGCCCCAGACCAGACAGCCCTGGGCGTTCAGGTAGGCCACGTTCCGGTTGGTGGTGCTGGAATCCTTGACGAAGTCGTAGCCCACGGTGGCCTTTTTGGGGGTGACGCGGAAGACCTGATAATCTCCCTCCAGCAGGCCGTTCTCCGGGATCTCCGAGAGCCTGTAGCTGACGTCGCTTAAGTGTTTCGTATAGCCCGTGGCTTCGATCGCGTAATTGAAGAGCTGGACGTCGGACTCCGCATGTCTGCCCTTGTTCGTCTCCACATAGATCCAGATCGACTTCTGCCCTGCGTAGTAGCTGCTGAAATCATAGTCCGCCGTGAAGAAATCCTGGGGATACCGGAGGGCGGTGAAATCGGAGGGCTGGCGGATCTCGAGATCTTCAAAGCTCGGGGAGTATCCGGCGTAGGTCCAGACGCCTGTGATATACTCCCCTGCGCCCAGGCCGGTAATGGTCTTCAGGGAGACGGCGGCGGGGTGGACGGCGGAGGCGTAGTTCAGGCCGCTCTGATAAGCGACGTCCATTTCGACCCGGATGGGCTGGGGGATTTCGGGGACCTTGACGATATGGGAGGTAAAGGTCTGCATAGCGTCGTAGGCTACGGGCCAGCGGTGGTTCAGGACGATGCACTTGACCTGGACGTACTTGCCCGCCAGCTCCGTGGGGATGTAGCAGGTATCCACGTTGGACTTGTAGATATCGTTGTTGGCCAGGCTGAGATTGCCGTTCCAGAGCGTGTAGTCCGCGGAGGAGGTGGTACCCTTGGAATAGAGGTGGATCTGCTCGGCCTTCCACAGGTTCTTGTCCGGCACCAGGACCCCCTGGTCGTCGTAATGGCCCGGCAGGCCGTTGTAGAGATAGGTGGAGGCGTTGGGATCGGCGGGGTCCACGGTGTTCAGGTACTGCTTGCCGTCGGTGCCCACGTTCCAGAGGTTCGGCTTGTGGTTTTCCCAGTTGCCGTCGTACTCGGGATCGTCCCCGCTGACGTCGTAGACGTTGTCGGTGCCGGCGAAGAGCCGGGGATTGCTGCCGTCGGCGTCCACCTCGTACCACTGGTAATAGACGTCGAAGATCTTGCAGTCGGCCCGGTAGTCGGTCATGCCGGCCTTGCCGTTGACCAGGTTGATGCTGGCGGTGCGGCCCGCGTCCGGCTTTGCGATCCACTGCAGGGAGGTGAAGTCCTTGTCGGCGTAGAGGCCGCCGTTGTTGACGGTTTCGTTGTGGTTGAGGCAGCGGAAGAGGATGGTTGCCTCGCTGTGGGCGGTGCCCGCCTTGCCGCCGAAGACGCCGTTGCCTTGGTAGCCCCAGCCCAGGAACTCATCGCAGGTGAAGACGACCCGGTACATTTCGCCGGACTGATAGGAGAAGCTGCCCCGCTTGGCCCGGATCTGCCGCTCGATCTCTTTCAGGGGAAGCTTGATCTTGAGGGCGTCGCCGTTGTTGCAGCCGATGGTGGCCTGGACCAGGGGCTCGTCGGTGCCGTAGTAGGGATTCTCGCTGAGGCTCTCCCGGGTGATGGGGTCCACCCGGTAGACCCGGTAGGTGAAGTAGCGGATGTTGTTGCGGATGTCGTCGTGGGACTCCAGATAATACTGCACCGTCCCCGGCGCCGCGATCTCCCGCAGGGCGTAGGGCCAGTAGCCCTCGGTGTTGACCTGCTGGGAGCAGACCTTGATGCCGTCGTTTTCCGGCGTGTACTTTCCCGCACAGGTGAAGTAGGCCTCGCCGTAGGGTTCGGCTTCGATGGGATTGCCGCCGGCGTCCCGGGGGACGGGGTAGTACCAGACCTCGTTGCTGTCCAGGAACTGACCGTAGACGTCCAGCTGGGACTGTACGGAGTTGTAGAAGTTGGGCATGACGGACCAGGAGTCGGAGGAGTCCTCGTCGTAGATGTAGTCGAAATAGGGCTCCGTCTGCCGGGCGGGGGCCCGGATATTGTCGCCGTCGTTCACCCAAAGCTGGGTGGTCTTCTTGTTGTCGCCGTCGTAGGTACAAAGCTGCATGGAGGCGCTGGAATTGGTGACGGCGGTGTTGGGGCTGACGGTCAGATAGGACTTGGCCCGCATCTCGCTGTCGCCGCAGAAGAGGCGGTAGTGGTAGAGGGCCTCGGGGAAGGTCTCGCCGGGGTGCTCGGCCTCCCAGGCGGCCTTCTCGTCGCTGCGGTCGTCCAGGAGGACCAGGGCGCCGTCACCGTAGCGGTCCACGATCTGGATGCGGCCGTCCTGGATCAGATTCTCGCCGTAGGACTCGATGCCCAGGTTGACGCTGCCCATGGTGCCGGGGAACTTGGTGAAGTGCTGATCGTCGCCCTCCTCCTTGATGGCCACGTTCATGATGTCGTAGAAGCAGCGGAAGGTGCCGCCCCGGACCTGGACGTTGGCGGTGTTGATGGGCTGGGGGACGAAGCTGTCCAGATCGACGTTGGGGTCGGAAAGCTCCGCCTGGTTCTCGTAGTAGAGGACCTCCACGCCGCCGGTCTCGCTGTCGTCCAGGCGCTTGAGCTGATCCAGGGAGCCCCAGGCGGGGCCGTAGCCGCTGGCGATCTGCTCCATCGCGTACTGGGGACCGGGGTCGCTGTTGACCATGTTGAAGATGTTGGCGCCGTTGTAGCCCTCGAAGGTGCCGCCGTAGATGTATGCTACGCCGCCGTTGGATTTGGAGGCGTCCCAGGTCTTGTTCCTGCTGAGGTGGGAGACCTCCACCACGGCGTTGCGGGTGTTGGGGGTGGAGCCGTAGCCCATGAAGGTGCCGCCGTAGGCCACGAAGCAGCCCTGGTTGCCCACCTTGACCACGGTGCCCTTGATGGAATTGGTGACACGGGTCTTCTCATCCGCGCCGCACATGCCGGCGATATTCCCGATCAGATCGAACACGCCGTCCACCATGCCCATGATGGAGCTCTTGTTGACGATCTGGTTCACCATCTCCTTTTCCTTCTTGGCGACCCGGGTGTTGCTGTCGTCCTTGCCGGTGCCCTTATCGTTGGACGTGTTGGTGCCCTCGACGGTGCCGGTGTGGCCGCCCGCGATGGAGGTATCCTTTTCGTTTTTCAGCTGGTTGACGGTCTGGTTCTCGCTGGCCGCGCCGTGGGCGCTGTTCACCATGGTGGTGTCCTTGGGGTCCAGGTTGGAGCCGTCGCGCCGGATCATGGTCTCGGTGCCGTCGCTGTGGTCGTCCTTGTCTCCGGTCTCCGTGTTTTCGTTGTAGGCGCTCGTGTTGGTCTGCTTGGCCACTTCGTCCTTGAAGGCGGCGGTGGCGACGCCCACGCCGGTGGCGTACTCGGCGATGTTGACGCCCAGGCCCACGGCGCTGCCGATGGTGGTGCGCAGCTTGTCCCAGGTGAAGTTCTTCTTGAGCTGGTCCTTCTTGCGGCCGGCCTGGTACTCGCCGCCGTAGATGACCAGGTTGCCCCACTCCACATGGAAAAGGTCCCGGGTCGTGTAGTAGTTGATGTCGGCGGTATGGGCATTCACCATGTAGGCGGTGAAGCTGATCCGGCCAGTTCCCTTGCCGGAGGCGCTGCGCCAGGCGGAGGAGTCGATGATGGTCAGCGTGGCGTTATTGGTGATTTCAAAGGCCACGCAGTTGTGGTACTCCGCGTGGGTGGTCTGACCGTCCTCCGCCTGATTCAGGTTCGCGTCATAGCGCATATTGAGGGTGCGGCCGTTCAGGTCCAGAACCTTGTCCTCAGTGATGACGATGGTCTCCCAGAGCTTTGTGTTGTCGTAGCTGTGGTTGTCGCTGCGGTCCAGGACGATGTATTTGTCCCTTGGATCGGTGGAGGCCAGCAGGACGCCCACGTCGTCCCGTCCGTCGTCGTTTTTGACGGACCAGCCGGTGACGTGGTTCCATTTGAAGTTGTTGTAGTTGGATTCGTAGTAGTCCTCGCCGTAGATCGCGGTGTTGACGTTCTGCAGGTGCATGGTCTCCTCCGCCTTCTGGCGCAGGGTCTCTTCAAAGGTGGCGGTCTGCTGGTTGAAGTAGATGGTCAGGTCTGTGAGGTCTTCCGTTTTCGGTTCTTTGGGCTGCGGGGTCTGCACGGGGTCGCCGGGCGCCGCGGGACGCGCGGCCTCCGGGGCGGCCTGCCCCGTCTCCGCCGCCGGTTCCGCCGCCGCGGCCCGGGGGATCAGCTCCCAGGGCAGCAGACCGCAGAGCAGCACCAGCGCCAGCAGCAGGGACAGGATGCGTTGCGTTCGTTTCATGAGTTCTCCTCCTTTTCAGTATGGGGGCGGGCCCGGGGGCCCCGCCGGGGTGGATAGCTCTCCATACTCATTATAGAGGAAAGCGATTTGCTTGTCCCCCTCAAAAATATCAGTTTTTTGCCTGCGGAGCGAAAAAAATTGTGCGAAATTGATAATTTTGAGGGGGACAAAACGGAAAACGGATGATATAATAACAGCATCAATGGCCGCTGGGGTCAGCGGCCACTACGGAATGAACGTGCAGAAGGAGGCGAAGGGATGCAGGGGATCAAGCGGGGCTCGCTGCTTTGGATCGCCGCGGCCTTTTTGCTCTGCGGCGTGCTGCACGTGCTGTTCTACCGGGTCCAGTACACCTGGGACTTCGCCGAGATCTACTGCGGCTGCGTCTGCGTGTTCTGGGCCCTGTCGGTCCGGAAGCGGGTCACGGACCGACGGCTCCGGCGGCTCCTGCTTCTCATTGCCGGCCTGCTGCTGGTCTATGAGCTCCTGCAGTTCTGCCGCTATACGCTGTTCCCGTCGTCGCCGGCGGAGCTCGACCACCTGCTCTGGTATGCCTACTATCTACCGAAGACCGCCCTGCCGCTGCTGTGCCTGGCCCTGGCCCTGGGGGTCCACCGGCCGGAGAACGAGCCCCTCCCCCGGTGGTTCCGGATGCTGCTCCTGGCCGGCGGCCTGATGGCGGTCGGTGTGCTGACCAACGATCTTCACCAGTGCTTCGTCTCCTTCCCCAGCGCCTGGACCGACGACGGGACCGAGAAAAACGGCTGGCTGTTCTACCTGATCAACGGCCTGATCTTCGGCAGCTATTTTGCGGCATTCCTCCTGCTGCTGCGCAAAAGCCGCGTGTTCCGGGGCCAGAGTTTCCGCTGGCTCCCCCTGATTTCTCTGGGCGCGGGCCTGCTCTATTTCGCACTTTACGCCCTGAACCTGGGGAAGCGCTTCTTCGGCGTCCGCGTCTGGAACGTGGGCGAGGTCCTGGTCTTCCTTTTGGTCGGGGCCCTGGAATGCTGCATCCAGACCGGCATGATCCCCGCCAACACCGACTATGAGAAGCTCTTCGCCCTGGCGAAGCTCCCCGCCGCCATCCTGGACGGAGACGGGAAGCTGTGCTACGCCACCCTCGGCGCCGAGGGGCCCCTCCGGGAGACGGAGGGCCGGGAGCTCCGGCGGCACCCGATCCACGGGGGCCGGGTGGAGTGGTCTGTGGACGTGGCGCCACTGCTGGCCCTCAACCGGGAACTGCGCGAGGCCGCCCAGCGCATCGAAAACCGCAACTCCTATCTGGCTGCCGAGGCTAGGGTCCGGGCCGAGAAGGCCGAGGTGGAGACCCGGAACCGGATCTACGAGGCCGTGGTCCGGGCCATCCGGCCCCAGTCCGAACAGATCGACGCCCTGCTGGAGGAACGGAGCGCACCCTACGAGCAGCGGCTCCGGCGCGTCGCGGTCCTCAGCGCCTATATCAAGCGGCGCTGCAACATGGAGCTGCTGGCCGAGTCCGGCAGCCTCCCGGTCCGGGAGCTGCAGCTGGCGGCGTCCGAGTCCATGAGTTGTCTGCGGCTGCTGGAGGTGGAGACGGCTGTCTCCCTGGAAGGGGAGGGCGAGCTGCCCGCGCCTATGGTGATCGCGGCCTACGAGGACCTGGAAACCGTGATCGAGGACTGCATGGATTCCCTGGATGCGCTGATGGTCTTCTGTTCCGCAGCGCCGGGCCGTCTGGACGCCCGGCTGCTGCTGCGCTCCGCCGCCCTCACCCTGAGCCCCGGCCAGCTTTCCCCGGAGGACGGGAGCTTCGTCCGCCGTCTCAGCGTGACCAAGGACGGACAGGACCTGATCCTGGCCTTCTCCTATACGGAAGGGGGCGGGGACCCGTGAGAATCACCGATTTCCTCTCCTGGTACGCGCTGGAGGAGCTCTGCCTGTTCTTCGCCGCCTTCGCCCTGCTCGTCTTCAGTCTGCGGCAGCGGCGGTATGGGTGTTCGCTTCTGGGCCTGCTGCTTCTGGCGGCGAGCTATCTCCCGCTGCAGGCTGTTCTGGCTTACTTTGACGATCTGTACAAGAAACGGCCCGTCGGCGCGCTTGCGGGCTGGTTCAAGGCGCTGCCCGCCTGGGTGCTGCTCGGGACAGCGGCCGCGACCGCCGCGGTCCTCCTCGCCGCCTTTTGGAGCCTGTGGCGGCGGGAGCGGAGCCGGATCACCCCCATGTCCGTGAAGGAGGCCACCGACAGCCTCCCCGCCGGGCTCTGCTTCTACCTGGAGGGCGGCCGCGTCGTGCTGGTCAACCGGACCATGGAGGCCCTCTGCCGCGCCCTCACGGGAGGCCCCCTGGCAAACGGCGAGCGCTTCCGGGAGGAGCTTCTGGCCCGGACGGAGCGGCCCGAGGCTGGAATGCCGGAGCCCGCGCCCCTGCTCTTCCAGCCCGACGGGAGGGTCTGGTCCTTCTCCGAGAGCGAGGCGGCTTACCAGAACGCGCCGATCCGCCTGCTCATGGTCTTCGACGTGACGGAGCTCTGCCAAAAGACCCAGTCCCTGCGCCGGATGCGGGAGGAGCTGGAGGCCCTGAACCGCCGCCTGACGGATTACTACCGGGAGGCCTCGGCCCTCACCGCCCAGAAGGAGATCCTGGAGGCCCGGGTCCGGCTCCACGACGAGATGGGCGCCGATCTGCTGATGATGCGGCGTCTGCTCCGGGAGGGTGGCACAGAAGCCGAGCAGCGCCAGCTCGACGAGCGCCTGCGCCGCCATGTGGCCTTCCTGAAGGAGGAGACCGTCCCGGTCGAGCGGGACGAATACCGCCTGCTCTTCGAGACCGCGGAGCGGCTGAACGGACGGATCCTGGTGGAGGGCGAGCTGCCCGGGGAGGAGCCCTGGAAGCACATCGTCGCCACGGCCCTTCACGAATGCTTCACCAACACTCTGCGCCACGCCCACGGAAGAACCCTGCGCTGCCGCCTGGAGGAAAGCCCCGGCCAGCTGCGGGCCTCCTTCACCAACGACGGCGTCCAGCCCGAGGGCCCCGTCCGGGAGCAGGGCGGCCTGCGAACCCTGCGCTCCCTGACCGAGGGGGCCGGCGGCCGCATGACCGTCTCCGTGGACCCGGAATACGTCATCACCTTAGAGCTGCCAAAGGAGGTGCCCCATGCCCTGTCGAGTTCTGATCGTTGACGACCAATTCATTCCCCGGCAGTTCTTCGAGAACACCGTCCGGCTCTCGGATCGCTACGTCCTGGCCGGCTCGGTGGACGCCGCGCTCTACGCCGACGCCTGGTGCGCCGAGGGCGGCGTGGATCTGGTTCTCATGGACGTGGTGACCAACGACGGCACCAACGGTCTGGAGGCCGCCGCCCGGATCAAAAAGAGCTATCCGAAGGTCAAGGTCATCGTCGTGACCTCCCTGCCTGACGCCCTCTTCCTGCAGATGGCCAGGGCCGCCGGGGCGGACAGCTTCTGGTACAAGGAACTCCAGGAGGATCCCCTGCTGGAGGTCATGGACCGCACCATGGCCGGCGAGCGGATCTGGCCCGACAAGCCCCCGGAGGCCCGGCTGGGCATGGCGAAGGCCGAAGACTTCACCGATCGGGAGCTGGCCGTCCTGCGCCTGCTGGCCAAGGGCCTTTCGGATCGGGAGATCGCCGAGCAGCTCCACATGGGCTTTACTACGGTTCGCTACCATGTGGACAACCTCATGGAAAAGACCGGCCAGAGCTCCCGCACGGCCCTGGCCGTCAACGCCGTCCTCAGCGGCATCACCTTCCCGGGGATCGACTGATCTCACCCTCTGCAGGTTATAAAAATATATAAAAAAAGATGGGGGAGTTTTGAACGAGAACATTTATCAGACGGATATTCTTGAAATGATTGAGAATTATAAACCGTGATATGGCTTTCCGAAACTAAATCGAACCGCAATACAAAATCCCTCACTGCCGGCAAAAGCCGCAGCGAGGGATTTTGTTGTTCAGAAGATGATTTCGTTTACGATCCGCTGCCCATTCAAAACAAACGCCTTTACGAAAGCGCGGTCGATCTCGATGGGAATATCCGCGAAGCATTTGTCAATGATTTGTTCGGAAATCAAGGGAAACAAGAATAATAAAATATTATAACGCCTAAACAAAGAGAGGTGCTTCACGGAGAAGCGCTTGGTAGAACAGCGAAAGGAGAGGAGGAACGAAGTCCAATATCGCGAAAACAGTACGTTCTCTTGTCGGCAGGTTTTTGTTTCCTTCAACCCGCCCTCCGTTTTGATGAAAAAATGATCCGCATTTTGCATGCTTTGAACCCAGCCCCGGGTCACCATTTTCTAAAAAACGGCAAATACATTTGCACCGGGGCCCAGGAGGACGGACTTGCGCTTCGGCTCCGCCGCCGCCCGGCGGACAGAATCCCCGCCGCCGCGCCGGTTTCCGTGCCTGGAATCTGTCATTGTGTACGAAAAAGCGTATTCAAAATTGTATATTCTGAAAGTTGACTTTTTTGCCGCGATTTGCTATTCTAAGGTTTAGCGATCTGCGCGTTCAGACCGCGGCTGCGATTCCGGGGCCGACGCGGCGCCCGGAATCCCGAAAGAAAAAGGAAAAAGGAGAATGTAACATGAAGAAAACGCTCGCAATCCTGTTGGTCCTTGTGATGGCCCTCTGCCTCTTTGCCGGCTGCCAGACCAACGAGCCCGACGACGGCGCCAAGGGCTCCGTCTACTGGCTGAACTTCAAGCCCGAGCTGGATGAGACCATCCAGGCCCTGGGCAAGACCTACACCGAGAAGACCGGTGTGCCCGTCAAGATCGTCACCGCCGCCTCCGGCACCTACAGCCAGACCCTGACCTCCGAGATGGACAAGTCCGGCGCTCCCACCCTCTTCGTCATCGGCAACCAGGCCGGCGTCAAGCAGTGGAAGGACTACGCCATGGATCTCAAGGGCACCGCCATTGAGCAGGAGCTGAGCACCGACGCCTACAACCTCTATGACGAGAGCGGCAAGCTCTGCTCCATCGGCTACTGCTACGAGTGCTACGGCATCATCGTGAACCCCACCCTGATCGAGCAGGCCGGCCACAGCATGGACGAGATCAAGAACTTCGAGGGCCTGAAGGCCGTCGCCGAGGACATCCACGCCCGCGCCGCGGAGCTGGGCTTCGACGCCTTCTCCTCCTCCGACATGGACGGCTCCTCCTCCTGGC
>CAMUYE010000047.1 GCA_947164825.1 uncultured Clostridia bacterium | reverse complement strand
AAATGCCCGCTCTGACCGACGACCTGCTGGTCAAGGTCTGCTCCTACATCACCGATCCCGTCACCACCACCGACGAGCTGATCCCCTCCGGCGAGACCTCCTCTTACCGCTCCAACCCCGAGCGTCTGTCCGAGTTTGCCCTGTCCCGCCGCGATCCCGAGTACGTGGGCCGCTCCAAAGTCCTGCGTCAGTTCGACCGTGACCGCCGCGCCGGCAAGGGCCTGCCCGAAGAGGTCGTGAAGGTTTACGACGCCCTCGAGAAGGCCGGCTTCAAGGTCGACCGGGAAGGCACCGACATCGGCTCCACCATCTACGCCAACTGCCCCGGCGACGGCTCCGCCCGTGAGCAGGCTGCCTCCTGCCAGCGCGTGATGGGCGCCTCCGCCAACCTGGCCCGCTCCTACGCCACCAAGCGCTATCGCTCCAACTGCATCAACTGGGGCATGGTTCCCTTCCTCTGCGAGGAGCCCGAGTCCTTCGATCTGGGCGACTACGTCTTCGTGCCCGGCGTCCGTGAGGCCGTTCTGGAAGCCAAGGACAACTTCCCCGCTTACGTGGTCAAGGCCGACGGCACCGTCAAGGAGATCAAGCTCTCCCTGGGCGGCCTGACTGCCGACGAGCGCCAGATCATCGTGGACGGCTGCCTGATCAACTACTACCGCAACAACTAATCCTTCGCTTCGCAGCGAACGCACAAAACGCCCCTGGGCCGAAGCCCAGGGGCGTTTTCCATGGATTCCTACGATTTCTCCACGATTTCCCGGAAGCAATCCAGAAAGCTCTCCTCCCCGATGGTGTTGAGCTTGACGAACGTGGCTTGGCTGCCGCCGGAGGTGATGGCAGAGCACCGGATGACGCCGTCGGCGTCCTGGAACAGGGTCACGTTCAGGCTGACCCGGTTGCCCCCCATCATGCTGTAGCGCTCAAAGACCCGGACGCTGCAGCGGACACGTCCGTCCGCGGAGCAGTAGTCGCTTCCGTCCTCCAGGGAGGCAGAGACGCTGCCGTGCAGGATCCCTGCTTCGATTTTGTCGATCCACCGGTCCAGGGACCCGTATAAGGTCGTTTCAAGTTTTGCCATGTTTGCTTCTCCTCTCTTGATTGTGCGTGCAGGCTTCGTGTCCGGTCTTGTCCCTCTTCGGGCTGTTCCCGGACGAAGCTGCCCAGCACACCCCGGAGCCCCGGGGAAGGCGCAGGTCCCTCCCGGCAGACGGGGACAAGGCTTTCGCTCGCCGGAAGGCGGCAGCGTTCCCCGGCTGGGCAAGTCATTCTATCCGGCATCGGAGCGGCGCGGGCTTCGCGTCGCGCTCCCGCTCCGCTGCCATGCTCTTGCCTAAAGATTCAGTGCATTTCGGGCCGCTCCCGCTCGAAGGTGAGCAGGAGGCAGACGTTCCACTTGGTCCAGTAGGTGACGCTGTGGAGCTCCCAGCCCTGGGCCGCCATGACGTTCATGTTCATCTCGGCCTCGTTCTTCTGGCATTCGATCAGTTTGTATTCTTTCATGTTCATACTCCTCTTCGACGCGTTGTTCGGCCCCCTGGCCGCCCAAAGCGGCCAGGGGGGCGGCGCACACGGTGCTCCGCTGCAGGGCTTATACTGAACTCCCATAGAAAGATTGAAAAATGTTCCGTGCAGGAATTGCGTCAGACGAGGCGGAGGACGCAGGCGGGCTTGACGCCCGGCAAGGACGACAACGAAGTATGACACAATTCCTGCCGAAACAGATTAAAGGTTTCTATGGGAGTTCAGTATTACTCCTCCTCGGGCGTTTGCTTGGGGAGGAGCTGGTTCACGTCCAGGACGGGGATCATGCTGCTGCCTTCGCCGGTCATGACCGTGGGCAGCTTGCCGTCCCAGCGCTGGGCGTAGGTGTAGTTGATCAGGGCCTGGGTCAGGGACTCGGAGATCATGCGGTTGGCTTCCGCCTCGGCTTCGGCCTTGGCGCGGACCTCATAGGCCTCCGCGTCGGCGTTCACCTTGCGGACCTCCGCGGCGGCCTTGGCCTCGATGACCTTCTGCTCGGCTTCGGTCTCGGCGCGGAGCTTGTTCTGCTGGGCCACCTGCTTTGCTTCCACCGCGTCGGTGAAGGCGTTGGTGAAGTCCATGTTCTCGATGGAGGTGGAGACCAGCTCGATGTTGTAGTTCAGCAGCTTGTCGGCCAGGTCTTCCTCGATGGCCGCGGCCAGCTCGTTGCGCTTGCCCACCAGCTGCTCGGCGGTATAGCGGGCCGTGACGACCTTGACGGACTCGGTGATGCAGGGCTGGATCACGGTGTGGTAGTAATCCACGCCGATGGTGCGGTAGATGGTCTGGGCGTCGCTCTTCTTGATCTGGTAGTTGATGGTGTAGGTCAGGTTGACCTCCTGGATGTCGGAGGAGAAGCAGGGCAGCTCGGCGGTCTGCTTCTGGACACGGTTGTCCATCTTGACCACGTTCTGCCAGGGCAGGACCACGTGGACGCCGGAGTCCAGGGTGGTGTTTTCCACGCGGCCGAAGGTGGTAACGACGCCGGTGTGGCCCGTGGGAACGGTCTGGACGGAGGCCAGCGCGATGCTCCCGAGACCGAGGAGCACGGCAGCGATCATCAGCAGGGAGGCCAGGGTCTTTTTGCCCTTGCTCTTCAGAATGATGCAGGCGGCGACGCCCGCCACAAGGACGAGGATGGCAAAGATCAGTTTGGGCATGGTGTGTTCTCCTTTCTCTCAGACAGGCGCTCCAGAAGCGCCCAAAATATACAAAAAACTCATGTACGCCGATCGTACATGAGTCTCGTGTTTCAAGACGGCCCGGCGAGGCGGACCCGCGTGCTGACGAACCGTCTCCGCGGCATCCGCCGCGGTACTACTCCCTCAAGAGCAATATGAACTTGTGCGCATATTATACCACAGCCGGGGCCCTTGTCAAGTAGTTTTGCAAAAAAATTTTTAGCAGGCATTTTGCGGCCGGTTTTGCAGGCATCGGGGACATGGCACCTTTCGACGCGCTTCGTCATAGGATGGACTGCGCGAAAGCGCGAGAAGGAGGTAACCCTATGGCAAGCTTCACCAACCAGGCGACCCTGAGCTACAACGGTCTGAGCGTCGCCTCCAACACCGTCACGGGGCAGATGATCTCGCCCCTCAGCGTGACGAAGACCGCCGTGGAGGACGAATACGCCCCCGGTGACACCGTCTCCTACGTGATTTCCCTGGTCAACGACGGCAGCGCCACCTACGAGGGCCTGACCCTCTCCGATGATCTGGGCGGCTACGAGGCCGGGGGCGGCACGGCCTACCCGCTGGCCTACGTGGCGGACTCGCTGCGCTATTTCATCAACGGCGTGCTTCAGCCCGCCCCCGCCGTGACTTCCACGGCGCCCCTGACGATCACCGGGATCTCCGTCCCCGCCGGGGGCGACGCCATGCTGGTCTATGAGACGGAGGTCACCGCGGCGGCTCCCCTGACCGCAGGCAGCACCGTGGTCAACACCGCGTCGCTGAACGGGGCCGGGCTGACCGCCCCCATCGAAGCCCAGGCGAGCATCGCCGTGCAGACCGGGCCGGAGCTCTCCATCGTCAAGAGCCTCTCCCCTGCCACCGTGGCCCAGAACGGACAGCTCACCTACAGCTTCGTCATCCAGAACAGCGGCAACGAGGAGGCCGGGGCCGGGGCGAACATCGTGGTCTCGGATCTCTTTGACCCGGTGCTGAAGGACGTTGCCGTCACGCTGAACGGCCAGCCCCTGGCCCTGAGCGCGGACTACAGCTACGACCAGAGCTCGGGCCAGTTTGCCACCACTGCCGGCCGCATCACCGTCCCGGCGGCCACCTACGCCCAGACCGCCTCCACCGGCGACTGGATCGTCAGCCCCGGCGAGGCCACCCTCACCGTCACCGGCACCGTATAAGCAGAATGGGCCGCGGGCTGACGCCCGCGGCCCGGAACATTGTATGAGTTCTCTTCTGGAGATCGGCCTCAACGGTCGGACAGTTGGGTTTCCTGCAGCATCAGGGACAGGGCGATTTTCAGGCCTGCGGGGAGGCTGTCCAGGGCGACCCACTCCTCCCGGGTGTGGGCCAG
Source organism: uncultured Clostridia bacterium (assembly GCA_947164825.1). Classification (GTDB taxonomy): domain Bacteria; phylum Bacillota; class Clostridia; order Oscillospirales; family Oscillospiraceae; genus JAFRPC01. The sequence continues at coordinate 10,592 of CAMUYE010000047.1, read as the reverse complement.
GCCGCCCCGGACAGTGCCAACGGTAACCGCCGGGATCCCCAGGGACAGGGGCACGTTGGCGTCGGTGGAGGCGGCGCAGATCCGGGGCTCCTCCCCGCTGAAGCAGCGGATCACGTCGGCGCTCCGTTCGGTGAGGGCGGCCAGGGCCTCCGGGTCCACCGGCCCGCTGCCGGGGCGGACGCCCACGGTCTCCACCGTCAGCTCGCCGCCCCGATCCCGGCAGCCGTCCACGGTCTGGCGGAAGCAGGCTTCCATGCGCTCCAGGCAGCGCTGGGAGGCGGAGCGGAACTCGTAGAGGATGGAGGCCTCCTGGGCGATGGAGTTGACGGTGCTGCCGCCGTGGAAAGTGCCCACGTTGCAGGTCGTGCGGGCCTCCGTGGGCAGCTCGATCCGGTAGAGCCGCTCTACCAGATCGCAGAGGATCTCGATGGCGTTGGGACGGCCGAAGTCTCCGTAGGAGTGGCCGCCTTGGGTCCGGCATGTAATCCGGTAGCGGTGAGAGCCCACGGCGGCGTTGACGCACTGGGGCATATCGCAGTCAAAGGAGCAGAAGCCCTTGATCCGCGCCCCGTATTTCCGGAACAGGGCCTTCGTCCCCGCCAGGTTCCCCAGGCCTTCCTCGCAGGCGTTGGCGACGACCAGGATGCCCACGCGGCGGGGCAGGCCGTTTTGCAGCAGATAGCGGGCGGCCAGCATCAGATTGACCAGGTTCGCGGTGTCGTCCCCGATGCCCGGGGCATAGAGGATCCCGTTCTCCTCCCGCAGGGGCAGGGGCTCCGTATCCGGGAAGACCACGTCCGTGTGGGCGGCGAAGACCAGCAGCGCCCCGTCCTGGGGGCCGAGGCGGCAGACCACGTTTTTCGCTTCGTCGATCTCCACGTCCTTCGCCCCCTGGGCCAGGAACCAGTCCCGGCAGAAGGCGGCCCGCAGATCCTCCTGCCCCGAGGGGGCGGGAATACGGCCCAGGCTGCGGAGCAGCTCCACCTGTTCCGCGGCGCAGGCTTCAGCATAGGCCTCGGCGGCAGCTTTGATTTTCGCGTCCATAAGTACCTCCTTGCGATCACGGGCTGGGTGTACAGAAAAAACCGACTTCGCGGGAAGTCGGTTTTTTCTGTTGGTATGAATGGAGCTTCAGGCTTAGAACACGCCCTGCTCGTACATGGCGGTGGCAACCTTCTTGAAGCCAGCGATGTTAGCGCCGGCCACCAGGTCGTAGCCCAGGCCGTACTCTTCGGCAGCCTCGGCGGAGACGCGGTGGATGTTCTCCATCATATGATGCAGCTGAGCGTCGACCTCGTCGGGAGTCCAAACCAGGCGCTCGGAGTTCTGAGCCATCTCGAGAGCGGAGACGCCCACGCCGCCGGCGTTGACAGCCTTGGAGGGAGCCACGATCATGCCTTCCTGATGACGCAGGAAGTCCAGGGCGTCATTGGTGGTGGGCATGTTGGCGACTTCGATGTAGTACTTGATGTGGTTGGCGGCGATCTTCTCAGCGGAGTCCATACGGACGTCGTTCTGCATGGCGGAAGGCATGATGATGTCAACCTTGCGGCCCCAGGGCTTTTCCTTGGGATAGAACTCGCAGCCGAACTTGTCGGAGTAGTCCTGCACGCGGTTGCGGTTGGAGGCACGCATCTCGAGCAGGTAGTTGACCTTCTCTTCGGTGGCGACGCCGTCGGGATCATAGATGTAGCCGTCGGGGCCGGACAGAGTCACGACCTTGGCGCCCAGCTGCATGGCCTTCTTGCAGATGCCCCAGGTGACATTGCCGAAGCCGGAGCAGGCGATGGTCTTGCCCACGATGGTGTCGTTCTCATGCTTCAGGACTTCGTTCAGGTAGTAGACAGCGCCGTAGCCGGTGGCCTCGGGACGGATGACAGAGCCGCCGTAGGTCTGGCCCTTGCCGGTGAGAACGCCGTTCTCCCACACGCCCTTCAGGCGGCGGTACTGGCCGAAGAGGTAGCCGATCTCGCGGCCGCCCACGCCCATGTCGCCGGCGGGAACGTCGACGTCGGGACCGATGAAGCGGTACAGAGCAGTCATGAAGCTCTGGCAGAAGCGCATGATCTCAGCGTCGGACTTGCCGGTGGGATCGAAGTCAGCGCCGCCCTTGCCGCCGCCGATGGGCAGACCGGTCAGAGCGTTCTTGAAGATCTGCTCAAAGCCGAGGAACTTGATGATGCTGGGGTTCACGTTCTTCTGGAAGCGCAGGCCGCCCTTGTAGGGGCCGATGGCGCCGTTGAACTGGAAGCGGTAGCCGGTGTTGGTGTGATAGTTGCCGTTGTCATCCTGCCACACAACGCGGAAGGTGAACATACGCTCGGGCTCCACAATCCGGTTCAGCAGGTCGACCTTCTCATACTCGGGATGCTTGTCCATCACGGGAGACAGGGAGGAAAGGACCTCCTCGACGGTCTGGCAGAACTCGGGCTCGGAAGCGTGCTTGGCCTTGACGTTTTCGATGACTTGTTGGACGTACGCGTTCATAGTTTGACCTCCAAAAATGTGTTTTTTATGCTTTTTTGCTTCTTGCAAAGGGATCACGAATTAAAAGTTGCTGATGATCGACACGATCTCCGCGCCGATGCGCTTCTGGGCCTCGCCGGTGGCAGCGCCGATGTGGGGGGTGCAGGAGACGTTGGGATGATTGAAGAGAGCCTCGTTCTTGGAGGGCTCCTCGGCCCAGACGTCCAGGCCGGCGGCCCGGACCTTGCCGGAGTTCAGGGCGTCCAGCAGGGCAGCCTCGTCCACGTTGGTGCCGCGGGAGGTGTTGATGATGGTGACGCCGTCCTTCATCTTGGCGATGTTCTCGGCGTTGATCAGGGCGCCGCCGTCGACAGCGGGGGCGTGGACGGAGATGAAGTCAGACTGCGCCAGGAGCTCGTCCATCTCCACGTAGGGGATGCCCAGCTGCTCTTCGATGCCGGGGATGTGGAAGATATCGAAGGCGATGACCTTCATGCCGATGGCCTTGGCCATGACGCCCAGGTGCTGGCCGATGCGGCCGAAGCCCACGATGCCCAGAGTCTTGCCCTGCAGCTCGTAGCCCTTGCCGTAGGCCTTCTTCTCCCACTTGCCCTCACGCATGGTGTGGCCGGCAACGGAAATGAAGCGGGCGCAGGCGAACATGTGGCCCAGGGCCAGCTCAGCCACGGACTGAGAGGAGGCCTTGGGGGTGTTCTTCACGGTGATGCCGTTGGCCTCGGCGTACTTGACGTCGATGTTGTCCACGCCGACGCCGCCGCGGATGATGAGCTTCAGCTTGCCGCCCTTGGCCTCATCGATGTGGTTGGCGCGAACCTTGGTCTTGGAGCGGACGACCACCGCGTCAAAGTCGCGGAGGGCGGCGCCCAGCTGATCGGGCTCATAGAACTGCTCAACGACCTCATGCCCCTGCTCGCGCAGAGCGGCCATTGCGGACTTGTCCATTCCGTCGGTAACAAGAATACGCATTACGTTTTCCTCCAAATTGTCAGTGATGGTGGCGCACACTGTGCGCCGCTACGGTAAATTACTTGTGCTCAGCCTCGAACTTCTTCAGGCACTCGACCAGGGCTTCGACGCCTTCCTTGGGCATGGCGTTGTAGATGGAAGCACGCAGGCCGCCCACGGACTTGTGGCCCTTCAGGTTCTCAAAGCCGGCCGCCTTGGTGTAGGCGATGACCTCGGCGTCCAGCTCCTTGGACTCGGTGACGAAGGGGATGTTCATGAGGGAACGGTCCTCCTTGCGGACGGTGCCCTTGAACATCTTGGACTGATCCAGGAAGTCGTAGAAGACCTTGGCCTTGTCGATGTTGATCTTCTCCATGGCCTCCAGGCCGCCGATGCTCTTGAGGTACTTGAAGACCTTGCCGCAGACGTAGATGGCCCAGCAGTTGGGGGTGTTGTACATGGAGCCGTTGTCGGCGTGGGTCTTGTAGCTCATATAGATGGGAGTCTTGGGGTCCAGGTCCTCGCGGATCAGATCCTCGCGGATGATGACGATGGCCATGCCCGCGGGGCCGATGTTCTTCTGCACGCCGCCGTAAATCATGCCGTAGTCGGCCACGTTGCAGGGCTTGGAGAGGAACATGGAGCTCTGGTCGGAGACCAGGATGTGGCCCTTGGTGTTGGGCAGCTTGGGCCAGGTCACGCCGTGGATGGTCTCGTTCTCGCAGATGTAGACGTAGTCGGTATCCTCGGGGATGTCGAGGTCGGAGCAGTCGGGGATATAGGAGAAGTTCTTATCCTTGGAGGAAGCGGCGACAATGACTTCGCCGTACTTCTTGGCCTCGGCAATGGCCTTCTTGGACCATGCGCCGGTCTCAATGTAGACCGCCTTGCCGTTCTTCATCAGGTTCATGGGGATCATGGCAAACTGCAGCGTGGCGCCGCCCTGGATGAACAGGACCTTGTAGTTGTCGGGGATGTTCATCAGCTCGCGCAGATCAGCCTCGGCCTCGTCCACGATCTGCTGGAAGACCTTGGAGCGGTGGGACATCTCCATGACGCACATGCCGCTGCCGCGGTAGTTCATCATTTCGTCGCGAATCTCCTCGAGAACAGGCTCCGGCATGGTGGCGGGACCGGCGGAGAAGTTGTAGGTGCGGCCGTATTTCATAACTGTACCTCCTGGTTGTGAATACTTGAGTTTTTGTGGATTATTCATAAGAGACGCAGTGCCTCTTGTGCCGTTTATCAGTATACATGACAAATTCAAAATAATCAACCGCTTTCCGAAAAAATCTTTCCAGAGTTTCTTTCTTGCTCCATAAGTTTTTCTAATATTGCGTTTTCCCGTACATTGTTTACAGTTTCTTTCTTGCAAATCGGAGGGATTTGGGGTATACTGATAGAGATCCGGGCCGTTCCTGGCCCGGCCCCTGCCTGCTTTTTGGGAAGTGATCCAATGACAAAGCTTAGAAGCAAGATCAACCGCTTTTTCTATAACAATCAAAACAAGGGCATCCGCAATCTGATGCTCTTTCTCGCCATTGGCAACGTCCTGGTCTACCTGCTCAACGTCCTGAAGCCGGACGACCCGCTGTTCTACCGTCTGCTGGTCTTCGACGGAGACGCCATCCTCCACGGCCAGGTCTGGCGGCTCTTCAGCTATCCCCTGGTCTACATGGTGGAATCCGGGCCCATCTGGGGCGCTCTCGGGCTGTTTTTCTATTACTGGTGCGGCAGCGTGCTGGAGCAATCCTGGGGTGTGCTGCGCTTCAACTTCTATTATCTGATCGGCATCCTGCTGACGGATCTGGCCGCTCTGCTCCTGGGCGCCGCTGCCAGCTCCTTCTACGTCTACCTCAGCCTCTTCCTGGCTGTGGCCACGCTGCTGCCGGATCAGCAGATCCGGATCTGGCTCGTCCTCCCCGTGAAGATGAAGTGGCTGGCCTGGATCGATCTGGGGCTGACCCTCTTCTCCACGGTCGCCGGGATCGTCGCCATGATTTCCGGCTTCACCCGGGGCCTGGTCTATCTGGACTGGCTTCTGCCCCTGGTGCCCATCGTGGTCTGGCTGCTGTTCTTCGGGAAGCAGGTGGCTAACATCCTGCCGGATTTCATCCGCTATCATCCCACCCGGAAGAGCTGGAAGCGGAAGGTGAAGCAGGGGCGGATCTACGAGGTCCCCAACAAGCAGGGCAGCGCCCGCTTCCGCTGCACGGTCTGCGGCCGCACGGAGCTGACGAACCCGAATCTGGAGTTCCGCTACTGCTCCCAATGCGCGGGATACCGCTGCTACTGCGAGGACCATATTCACAACCATACGCACATTACGGAATAACCGAAAAATTCGGATTTGTCGAACTGCCTTCCCCCTCGGGGGAAGGCTTTGCGAGGGCTCGCTAAATCCCGATCTGCGAAAGGAAACCATATGGCACGGTTTTTCGTTGACGAATTGCCCCGGGAGGGGACTGAATACCGGCTGACCGGGGAGAACGCGGAGCACGCGAAGGTGCTGCGGCTCAGGCCGGGGGAGATCGTCACGCTTTGCGACGGACGGGGACTCGACTGTCCCTGCACGGCGGCGGAGGGCGGCGCGCTGATTGCCGGAGCTGCCCTGCCCTGTCCGGCGGAGCCTGCGGCGAAGGTATCCGTATGGATCGCCTTTCCCAAGGCGGACAAGGCAGAGCACGTGATTCAGAAGGCCGTGGAGCTGGGGGCGGCGGAGATCGTTCTCTTCCCCTCCCGCTACTGTGTCTCCCGGCCCGACAGCAAAAGCCTCGGCAAAAAGCTGGAGCGCTGGCAGAAGATCGCCCGCTCCGCCGCCGAACAGAGCCGCCGGGGCGTAATCCCCACCGTCCGGGCCGTGGACAGCTACGGAGAGGCCGTCACAGAGGCCGCCCAAGCGGAGCTGCCGATTTTGTTCTACGAGAACGAAAGCGGCTACTCCCTCCACGACGCGCTGGCGGACTTCCCATCCGTAGGGAGCGATGCCCACATCGCTCCTGTCATTGCCGCAGGCAATGACGCTGCTGCCGCGCAGCAGCGGAGGCATCAGGGGATGCCTCCCTACGGTCCGGCCGGGCTTGTCTGTATCTCGCTGATGACCGGGGCCGAAGGGGGCTTCTCGGAGGAGGAGATCGCCGGGGCCCGGGACGCGGGCATGAAGATCTGCACCCTGGGGCCCCGCATCCTGCGCTGCGAGACCGCGCCCCTGGCGGGGCTGACGGCAATTATGTACGCACTGGGGGAAATGTGATCGACACGCCCCTCACTCCTTTGTTGTTGTCGTCGATACGCTACCCCTCCACCGGCCTTGAGGCCGGTCCCCCTCCCCTGCAAGCAGGGGAGGTTTTGGCGGCTGCGTTGTAAGAAAGGTTGGTTTTCATCATGCAGTATAAATTTTACGCCCTGCTGAGCCGGATGCGCTACATCACCCGCTGGGGTCTGATGCGGAACAGCTTTCCCGAGAACGTCCAGGAGCACAGCCATCAGGTGGCGGTGCTTGCCCACGCCCTGGCCCTGATCCGGCGGGACGTGCTGGGCCGGGAGGCCGATCCGGAACGCTGCGCCACGGCGGCCTTATACCACGACGCCTCGGAGATCCTCACCGGGGATCTGCCCACCCCCATCAAGTACTACAACCCCGAGATCAAGCGGGCCTACAAGCAGGTGGAGCGGGTCAGCGGGGAGAAGCTGCTGGGGATGCTGCCGGAAGAGCTGCGGGCGGGCATGGCTCCCCTGATCTTCGAGGACGACCCGGTGAGCCGTGACATCGTCAAGGCCGCGGACAAGCTCTCTGCCCACATCAAGTGCATCGAAGAGCTCCGGGCCGGAAACCAGGAGTTCGCCTCTGCCGCGCGGCAGACCCGTCAGGCCCTGGAGAACATGGGCCTGCCGGAGCTGGACTGGTTCCTGGAGCACTGCCTGGACAGCTTTGGCAAAAATCTGGACGAATTGGAATGAGCGCCCGCTTCACGCGCTCGGAGAAGAATACACACTATGACAACGCAGCTTTTAACAACATCTGAAAACGACCTGGCCCGGGCCGCGGAGCTGATCCGCAGCGGCGGTCTTGTGGCGATCCCCACGGAGACGGTCTACGGCTTGGGGGCCAACGGCCTGGATCCCGAGGCGGTGAAGAAAATCTTCCTCGCCAAGGGGCGGCCCCAGGACAACCCGCTGATCCTCCACATCCACGACGCGAGCCAGCTTCCCGACTTCTGCCGGGAGATCCCGGAGGCGGCGCGGAGGCTGGCGGAGGCCTTCTGGCCCGGTCCCCTGACCATGATCCTGCCGGTGGCGGAAATCGTGCCGAAAACCACCACCGCGGGGCTGGACACCGTGGGCGTCCGCTGCCCCGACAACGACGCCACCCGGGAGATCATCCGGCTTGCGGGCGTCCCCATCGCGGCCCCCTCGGCCAACGTCTCCGGCAAGCCCTCCACCACCACGGCCGCCCACGTCCTTCACGATATGGACGGGAAGATCGACGCCGTTGTGGACGGCGGGCCCTGCCGGGTGGGGGTGGAGTCCACCATCGTGGATCTGACCGGCCCCGTGCCCCGGCTCCTGCGGCCCGGCGGCATCGGCCCCGAGCGGCTGGAAGCCCTGCTGGGAGCTCTGGAGATCGACCGGGCCGTCACCGGGGAGATCGCCGCCGACGCGGTGGTGCGGGCTCCGGGCATGAAGTACAAGCATTACGCCCCGGCGGCGGAAGTGCTGATCGTGGAGGGCTCCGCCGAGGCCGCGGCCCGCTGGATCCGGGCCCGCTTTGAGGCCGGGGACGCGGTGCTCTGCTTCGCCGAGGAGCTGCCCCTCTATGGGGGGATGAACCCCACGGCCTACGGTCTGGAGGCGGACCCCGCCACCCTCTCCGCCGGGCTCTTCGCGGCCCTGCGGGCCCTGGACGAGGCGGGAGTCAAGCGGATCTTCGCCCGCTGCCCCACCGGCGGCGGCGTCAACGTCGCCACCCGGAACCGGCTGCGCAAAAGCGCGGGCTTCCGGACGGTGAACGCAGAGGAAACGCAGGAATCACGCTGTAAGGGCGCTCACTGAGCGCCCGCGCATGCGAAGCATGCATCGTTTTCGTCAGCAAACGATCCGACCGCCTGCCAGATCGGAACCACATTGAATTTGCCTGACGGCAAATTGTCCGCCTGCGGCGGACCGGGCGCTCAATGAGCGCCCCTACAGGAGGAACCATGTTTGTGATTGGCATCACCGGGCCCTCCGGGGCCGGAAAGACCACGGCCCTGCGGGTGCTGGAGGACATGGGCGGGCAGGTCTTTGACTGCGACGCCATCTACCATGAAATGCTGCGCAGCGACCGGGAGCTCCTGGGCCGCATCGAGGCCGCCTTCCCCGGCGCGGTGAAGGACAGCGTTCTGGATCGGAAGGCCCTGGGGGCCCGGGTCTTCGCGGACCCGGAAGGCTTGCAGCGCCTGACGGACATCACCCAGCCGCTGGTGAAAGAGCGGGTGTTGGAACGGATCCGGGCGATGGAGCGCCCCGTAGGGAGCGATGCCCTCATCGCTCCTGTCATTGCCGCAGGCAATGACGCCGCTGCCGGGCAGCGGCGGAGGCATCAGGGGATGCCTCCCTACGAGGGCTTCGCCGTCATCGACGCCATCGGGCTCTTTGAGAGCGGGCTGGGGGCGAAATGCGACCTGACCGTGGCGGTGACAGCCGACGAGGACGTGCGGGTCCGGCGGCTTATGGAACGGGACGGGGTTTCCGAGGAATACGCCCGGGCCCGGATCGCCGCCCAGAAGCCTGCGGAATGGTTTGCGGAACGGGCGGATCTGGTGCTGGAAAACAACGGCAGCAGCGAAGAATTTGCGGAAAAATGCCGCGTGGAATTCACACGGCGGCTGAACGAAAGGCTTATTATGAACGAATACAGCGAATACAGCTATATTACCCTCCGGGAACGGCCCGAGCTGGAACGGCAGGCCGCAGCCTGGTTCCAGGACAAGTGGGGCGTGCCGGAGCAGGCCTATCTGGACTGCATGGACGCGTATCTGGCCCAAAACACGGAGCTCGGATGGTATCTATGCCTGTGCGGCTATGAAATCGTCGGCGGCTTGGGGGTCATTGAGAACGACTTCCACGACCGGAAGGACCTGACGCCCAACGTCTGCGCAATGTACGTAGAGGAAGCCCACCGGAAGCAGGGGATCGCCGGGCGGCTGCTGAATATGGCCGTGGAGGACCTGCGGGCCAAGGGGATCTCCCCGGTCTACCTGGTCACCGACCACACGGGCTTCTATGAGCGCTACGGCTGGGAGTTCTTCTGCCACGCCCAGGGCGACGGAGAGGACCATCTGACCCGCTTGTATATCCATCGCTGAACAAAAAGCAGCTGGGCGGATGCGGGAATCCGCCCCTGTGAAATGAGAGCAAACAAACAAATACATAAAAGGAGAAATCACAATGAGCGAAAAAACCGAAGAACTGAGAAAGGCCCTGCTGCGGGCGCCGAAGAACGGCTACGACCGCATCACCGCCGAGGAAAAGGCCGAGATGGAGCGCTACTGCCGGGACTACATGAAGTTCATGGACGCCGCCAAGACCGAGCGCGAGGCCGTGAGCTACACCGTGGAGAAGGCCGAGGCCGCGGGCTTCGTGGCTTTTGAGCCCGGCATGGAGCTCAAACCCGGCATGAAGATCTACCGGAACAACCGGGGCAAGAGCGCCATCTTCGCCGTCATCGGCAAGGAGCACATCGACAACGGCGCGCAGATCGTGGCGTCCCACATCGACTCCCCCCGCATGGACATCAAGCCCAACCCCCTCTATGAGGACGCCGGCATGGCCTACCTCAAGACCCACTACTACGGCGGCATCAAGAAGTACCAGTGGACCACCATTCCCCTGTCCATCCACGGCGTGGTGGCCAAGAAGGACGGCTCCGTGGTGACGGTCCGCATCGGCGACGAGCCCAGCGATCCCTGCTTCGTGGTCACCGACCTGCTGATCCACCTCTCCGCCGACCAGATGAAGAAGACCCTGGCCGAGGGCGTCACCGGCGAGGCCCTGAACATCCTCTTCGGCTCCGAGCCCATTGCCGATGACGAGGGCGCCGACCGGGTCAAGCTGGCCGTCATGAAGCTGCTCAACGAGAAGTACGGCATCATCGAGGAGGACTTCCTCTCCGCCGAGCT
>CAMUYE010000046.1 GCA_947164825.1 uncultured Clostridia bacterium | reverse complement strand
CGCACGGGGCCCATGGTGGCCTCCACCAGATGGGCGGTCAGCTCGTTGAACTTGGCCCGGGTCAGGGTGACGTTCATGTGCTTGGTGCCATTGGCGTCGGCGGTGATATAGGGCAGGTTGATCTCGGTGGACATGACGCCGGAGAGCTCGATCTTAGCCTTCTCAGCGGCTTCCTTCAGACGCTGCATGGCGACCTTGTCGCGGCTCAGGTCGATGCCGTCGCTCTTCTTGAACTCGGAGACCAGGTAGTTGATGATGTCGTTGTCGAAGTCGTCGCCGCCCAGGTGGGTGTTGCCGGCGGTGGAGAGGACCTCCACCACGCCGTCGCCGATGTCCAGGATGGACACGTCGAAGGTGCCGCCGCCCAGGTCGTAGACCATGATCTTCTGTTCGGATTCCTTGTCCACGCCATAGGCCAGGGCCGCGGCGGTGGGCTCGTTGATGATGCGCTTGACCTCAAGACCGGCGATCTTGCCGGCGTCCTTGGTGGCCTGGCGCTGGGCGTCGTTGAAGTAGGCGGGGACGGTGATGACGGCCTCAGAGACGGTGCCTCCCAGATAAGCCTCGGCGTCAGCCTTCAGCTTCTGGAGGATCATGGCGCTGATCTCCTGGGGGGTGTAGTTCTTGCTGTCGATGGTCACCTTGTAGCTCTCGCCCATGTGACGCTTGATGGAAGAAACGGTGCGGTCCGCGTTGGTGACGGCCTGACGCTTCGCGATCTGACCGACCATACGCTCGCCGGTCTTGGAAAATGCCACCACGGACGGGGTGGTGCGGCTGCCTTCCGCGTTGGCGATGACGACGGATTCGCCGCCCTCCATGACCGCCACGCAGGAATTGGTGGTGCCGAGGTCGATACCGATAATTTTACTCATTGTTTTTTCCTCCTATATAGAAAAGTGTATGGATTAACAGGTTGATATGGCGCACGCTGTGCGCCGCTGCGGGTTCTTAGTTCGCTACCTGCACGACGGCGTGGCGGATGACCTTTTCGCCGATCCGGAAGCCCTTCTGGAAGACCTGGGCGATGACGTTCTCGCCGAGCTCTTCGTTTTCCACGTGCATGACCGCGTTGTGGGCGTTGGGATCGAAGGAGTCTCCGACGCAGCCGAATTCCTCCACGCCCAGGCCCGTCATGATCTTCTTGAACTCGACCATGATGAGCTCCACGCCCTTCTTGTAGGCCTCGTCGGCGGTCTCGTTGGCCAGAGCCCGCTCCAGGTTGTCATAGACGGGCAGGAACTTCGCCGCGGTTTCGGCCTTCACGTCCTGGTAAAGGCTTTCCTTTTCCTTGCGGCTGCGCTTGCGGAAGTTGTCGTACTCCGCCGCCAGCCGGAGGTATTGGTCGTGCTCCTGGGCCAGGGCCTTCTGGGTCTTCTCCAGCTCGGATTCCTTCGGCTCCTCCTTGGGGGCTTCTTCAGTGGGGGCTTCCTCGACGGGAGCTTCCTCCCGGAGCTCTTCGACCTCGGAGGCGGTTTCTTCCGTCACAGGCTGATCTTTTTTTTCTTTGTTTTTCTTAGACATAGCTGCTCATTCCTTTGCGATATTCATCCGTAGGGGCCGGCGTCCCCGACAGCCCGAACCTTTCGATTTCTGATACGCACGGGGCGTCGAGGACGCCGCCCCCTACGGCGGGGAAATGATTGTTTTGCATGTTTCAAATGGCAATTTGAAACATACCATAATTCTTCATTATTAATTCTTCATTCTTCATTTTTCATTCCGTCCGGCAGGGCCGGGGGGGTGGGCTGGCCGTTCTTCTGGAACATCCTGCCCAGATTCTCCGCGAAGTATCCCAGCTTGGCGGTGATCTTCGCGTAGTCCATGCGGGTGGGGCCCACCACGCCGATGGTGCCCTGCATGCCGTCGCCGATGTCGAAGCGCATCATGACGACGGAGGTGTCCTTGAGTTCCTTGGCCACGTTTTCCGGGCCCACCAGGAACTGGACCGGGCCGTCCTTGGGGAGCACGGCGGGGAGGTTTGTGATCAGCTCCTCGTCCAGGGTCTCAAAGACCTCCTGGGCCTTGCCGGCGGCGTCCCGGTATTCGGGCTGGCCCAGCAGCCGCATCTGGCCCGTCAGGTGGACGTCCCCGTACTGCCTGCGCAGACACTCCAGGGTGAAGTCCATCACCAGAGGCACCAGGGGGCTGGCGGCTCCGGCGGAGCGGGTGATCTTTTCCAGCAGCTCGCCGGTGATCTCCTCGGCGGTCAGATCCGTCAGGCTGGCGTTGAGGACCGCGGCCAGGAGTTTCAGCTCCGGCTCCGTGACCTTCACGGGCAGCTTGACCAGCTTGTTTTTGACCTCGTCCCCCGAGAGCATCAGCACTAAGATGATGCTGCCGGGCCCGGCCATAATCAGGTCGAAGTGCTTCGCCACGGCCTCGCTGCGGCGGGTGGCCACGGTGTAGGCGGGGAGGTCCGTCATCTTGGAGACCAGCTTGCCCACCTGGGACATCATCTTGTCGAACTCCTGGTTCTTGAGCTCCAGGGCCTCGTTGAGGCTCCGGGTCTCGTCCAGGCTCAGGCGGTAGTCCTGCATGAGCTCGTCGATGTAGAAGCGGTAGCCTGCCGGGGAAGGAATCCGTCCCGCGGAGGTGTGGGGCTGCTCCAGCAGACCCATCTGGGTCAGATCCGCCATCTCGTTGCGGATGGTGGCGGAGGAGTAGTTCACGTCCGGCAGAGCCGCGATGGCCTTGGAGCCTACGGGTTCCGCCGTGGAGACGTAGATGTCCACGATGGCCCGCAGGATTTGCTTTTGTCGGTCAGTCAGTTCCATCGTGTCGTCTCCTCCTTTCAGAATGCGGCGCCGGCAGGCCGTGGGCCCTCCGGGCCTGGCACTCTTTGCCGGTCAGTGCTTAGCACTCCGCCTTTCTGAGTGCTAATATACACCCCTGCCCGGGAAATGTCAAGAGCAATTTGAAGAATTCACAAACTGTTCAATCATTTTTTCTCTAAAACAAATGTTTGCGTTTGCCGGCCAGATATGATACAATCATTGCAGAAAGCATCCTGCGCAAAACAGGAAGCGGCATCCGGGCGGAAAGGAGGCGGTTTCGTGAAGAAAACCACGCGCAGCGCGCTGCTGGAATACATTCGATCCTACGTCGGCGGCCATGGTTACGGCCCGTCCGTGCGCGAGATCGGCGAGGCCCTTGGGCTGCGGTCTACGGCCACGGTGCAGTATCATCTGCGGGCTCTGGCGGAGGAAGGCAGGATCGTGATGGAGCCGGGGAAAAAACGGGCCATCTCCCTGCCGAAGCGGGAGGACGCGCCGCCCGCCGCCTCGCCCGAGCCGGAGACGCGGAAGCCCCGCGGCTCCGCCGTCCCGGTCCTGGGGACCGTGGCCGCCGGACAGCCCATCCTGGCGGTGGAGAACGTGGAGGGCTGGCTGCCCTGGGAAGGCGGAGAAGCCTGGTTTGCCCTGCGGGTCAAGGGCGAGAGCATGAAAAACGCGGGCATTCTCCCCGGCGACAAGGTGGTGGTCCGGCCCCAGCCCACGGCGGAGCCCGGCGAGATCGTGGTGGCCCTGCTGGGGGACGAGGCCACGGTCAAGCGCTTCTCCCGCCGGGGCGGCCACGTCTGGCTCCTGCCGGAGAACGAGGCCTTCGAGCCCATCGACGGCGACGAGGCCGCCATCTTGGGCGTCGTCCGCGGCGTCGTCCGGGAGTACGACTGAGCCGCCGTCCCGCCGCAGGGCGCGATGCCCGCATCGCTCCGCTCCGCCGCAGGCGGAGACCGGCCTTATCAATCATTTCATTCGGGAGGCCCCCATGCCGAAAGTCAAGCTGACCATCACCGAAAGCCGCTGCCGGGAGAACTATTGCCGGGCCGGCGACGTATATATCATCGACGGGCTCTGTCCGCCCCTCTGCCACGAGCTCTGGAGCGCGATCTACCCCCAGGTCTTCGCCCTGCTCAACGGGGCAGCCCTGGATCACGGGGACGCCCGGGCCTTTTGCTTCGACGCCGCCTGTCCCGACGGCGGCCGGGTCCGGCTCCACGGGGAGCTCCTGTCTGAAACTGAACGCCGGGAGGGATCCAAATGAACTATCAGGATATCAATGCGGAAACCATCGACCGCTGGATCGAGGAGGGCTGGGAGTGGGGCGTGCCCATCTCCCATGCGGAATACGCCGCGGCCCTGGAAGGCCGCTGGGATGTGGGGCTGACCCCCACGAAGCCCGTGCCTCACGAATGGTTCGGCGAGCTGCGGGGCAAAAAGCTCCTGGGCCTTGCCAGCGGCGGGGGTCAGCAGATGCCCGTTTTCGCAGCCCTGGGGGCGGCCTGCACGGTCTTCGACTACTCCGAGCGCCAGCTTGCCAGCGAGCGGCTGGTTGCGGCCCGGGAGGGCTACGACATCGAGATCCTCCGGGGCGACATGACCAAGCCCCTGCCCTTCGCCGACGGGAGCTTCGATCTGATCTTCCATCCGGTCTCCAACTGCTACGTGGAGGAAGTGGAGCCCATCTGGCGGGAGTGCTTCCGGGTCCTGAAGCCCGGCGGGGTCCTGCTGGCGGGGCTGGACAACGGGATCAACTTCCTCTTCGAGGGCGAGGACGAGACCCGGGTGGTCAACGCGCTGCCCTTCAATCCCCTGAAAAACCCGGCGCAGATGGAGCAGCTCCAACGGGACGACTGCGGGGTGCAGTTTTCCCACACCCTGGACGAACAGCTCGGAGGCCAGCTCCGGGCGGGCTTCCGCCTCACAGACCTGTATGAGGACACCAACGGCGCCGGCCGCCTCCACGAGCTGAATATCCCCTCCTTTGTCGCCACCCGCGCCGTCAAGCCGTAGCGGCGCACATTGTGCGCCACATCCCAACCCGATTGCGAGGACGTTATGAAAAAAATTGCAGGCTTTCTGAAAAAAGAACTGATGCTGACCCTGTCGCTGCTGGCGGCGGTCATTGCCCTGTTCATTACGCCGCCCTCGGCCCGGCTGCTGGAGGACGTGGACTGGCGGACCCTGGGGACCCTGCTGATGATGCTCTGCGTCCTGGAGGGCTTCAAGCAGGAGAACGTCCTGCGGCCCCTGGTGCGGCTGGCGGGGGGCCTGCGGCGGATGACGAGCCTGTCGCTGTTTCTGATTTTCGGCGTATTCTTCAGCTCCATGTTCGTGACCAACGACGTGTCGCTGATCATCTTCGTCCCGCTGACGATCCTGCTCTTCCGCAGCGGCGGCAAGGAGAAGTACATCCTGCCCGTGATCTCCATGGAGAATATCGCGGCCATCCGCGGCAGTCTTCTGATGCCCTTCGGCAGTCCCCAGAATCTCTTTCTCTACGGGCAGTCGGGGGTGAGCGCCGGACACTTCATGCTCCACATGCTGCCTCTCTGCGCCATGAGCGCGGTCCTGCTGGTGGGCTTTGTGTTCTTCCTCTACCGGAAGAATCTCAAAGAAGAGATCGCGGCCGCCGGGGCCGAGACCCCCTGGGATCCGGCCCGGAAGAAGCTGCGGATCGTCTACGCCCTGCTGTTTTTGCTGATCCTGGGCGTCATCGTCAGCCGCACGCCCTACTGGTATATCGCCGTGGGGATCGTGCTGGGGGTCATACTGATCTTCGACCGCCGACTTTTCGCCAAGGTGGACTACGTGCTGCTGGTGACCTTCCTCTGCTTCTTCGTTTTTTCCTCCTCCATCGCGGCCAACGAGAAGATCGCGGGGGTGCTGAAAAAGGCCGTGGCGGGGAACGAATACTGGTGGGCCATCGGCCTGAGCCAGATCATCTCCAACGTCCCGGCTTCCATCGTCCTCTATCCCTTCACGGTCAACTTCGCCGGGCTGATCTACGGGGCCGACACGGCGGGGCTCTGCTCCCTGATCGGCTCCCTGGCCTCGGTCATCAACTACCGCATCTACGTCCGGGAGTACCCGGGCAAGGGCAAAAAGTTCATCGTCACCTTTACGCTGGTGAGCTGGGCCTTCTTCCTGATCGTGGTGATCCCCGGTCTCCTCCTCTCCCGCTGGCCGTTCTTCTGAATCTACGAATCTGAGAAAGCGGGCCGGATGAAGCTTCCCCTTCATCCGGCCCGCTTTCCTTATAAAAAAACTATTGTGAAATCTCCGTCCAGGTGCTATAATGAAACAAAAAAAGAATATGGATGTGTGTTATTGTGAAGTTTGGAGCCTGGAACGTATCGTCCTTCGATGCGGCGCAGGCGGGGGAGCTGGAGCAGGCGGGCTACGGGGCCCTCTGCGCCAGGATCCTGTCTGCGCGAGGCTATGGGGACGCGGCGGCGGCGCGGGAGTATCTCCGCGGCGACGCGCCGCTGAATTCCCCGTTCCTGATGAAGGACATGAAGACCGCCGCCGACCGGGTGCGCCTGGCTGTGGCAAGAAGAGAACATATCGCCGTCTTCGGAGATTACGACGTGGACGGCATCACCTCCACCGCCCTGCTGACGGAGTTTCTGCGCGGCATGGGCGGGCGGGTCACGCCCTACATCCCGGCCCGGCTGGAGGAGGGCTACGGTCTCAACGAGCTGGCCATCCGCTGGCTGTATAAGCAGCAGGTCAACCTGATCGTCACCGTGGACTGCGGCATCACCGCCAACGCCGAGGCCGAGCTCTGCCGCAAGCTGGGCATGGACCTGGTCATCACCGACCACCACGAGTGCAAGGACGAGCTGCCCCGGGCCGTGGCCGTGGTGGACCCCCACCGGCCCGACTGTACGTATCCCCACACGGATCTCTCCGGCGTGGGCGTGGCCTTCCAGCTGGCCGCCGCGATCTGCGGGGATCAGGAAGGGCTGCTGGAGCGCTTTCCCGATCTGCTCTGCCTGGGCCTGGTGGCGGACGTCATGCCCCTGCGGGGTGAGGTGCGGACCATGGTGGTCAAGGGCCTCAACGCCCTGGCCCGGCCCCAGCGCCCCGGCCTGGCCGCCCTGATGGAGGAATGCGGCTGCGCGGGCGGCCCGGTCACCACCTCCACCGTGGGCTATCTGCTGGCGCCGCGGATCAACGCCGCCGGCCGCATGGGCCAGGTGGAGCAGGCGATGGAGCTCTTTATGACCCGGGATCCGGAGCGGGGCAAGGCCCTGGCTGAGAGCCTCTGTCGGCTCAACCGGGAGCGGCAGCGGGTGGAGGCCGGCATCTACCAGCAGGCCATCTCCATGCTGGGCCCGGACCCCCATCCCCAGGCCATCGTCCTGGCCGGAGAGACCTGGCATCAGGGCGTGGTGGGGATCGTGGCCTCCCGTCTTTCGGAGGAATACAACTGTCCGGCTTTTTTGATCTGCATGGACGGCGACAAGGGCAAGGCCTCCTCCCGCAGCTACGGAGGCTTTAATCTTTTCGCGGCGCTGACCCGGCTCTCCGACCTGCTGGAGAGCTTCGGCGGCCATGAGCTGGCCGCGGGCTTTACGATCCGCCGGGAGAACATTCCCGCCTTCCGCCGGGCCGTCACGGCCCTGGCTGCGGAGTTCCGGGCCTCCGGACAGGCGGATACCGCCCTGGCCGTGGACTGCGCCGTGGAACCGGCGCTGCTGACCCTGGAGAACGTCCAGAGCCTGGCCCAGCTCGAGCCCTGCGGCACCGGCTGCCCGATCCCCGTGCTCTGCGTGGAGGACGTGCTGGTGACCCAGCTCTCGGAGGTGGGCGGAGGCAAGCATCTGCGCCTGGGCCTGCGCTGCAAAAACGGCCAGAACCTGGCGGCGATTTTCTTCTCCCAGACGATGCTGCGCATCGGCGTCGCCGTGGGCGACACGGTGGACGTGGCCTTTACCCCCCAGATCAACGAGTTCCGGGGCAGCCGGAGCGTCCAGCTCAACGTGGTGGATCTCCGTCTGAGCCGTTCCCTGCGGGACGAGGCGGAGCTCCAGCGGGAGCTCTACCGGCGTTTCACCCGGCGGGAGGCCCTGCGCCCGGAGGACGCGGCCCGGCTTTTGCCGAACCGCGGCGAGTTTGTGGCTGTCTGGCGCTATCTGATCGCCAACAGCCGGGACGCCCGGCTCCAGGAGGATTTCCCCTGCATGAGCCGGAAGATCATTCGCACCGTGGCCGGGACCCTCACCCTGGGCAAGACCCGGATCTGCCTGGACGTCTTTGCCGAGCAGGGGCTCATCGAGCTCCAGACCAGCCGCCGCTGCTGCCAGATCCGCATCACCACCGACGGCAGCAAGGTGGACCTGGATCAGAGCGAGATCGTCAAGGCCCTGCGGGCAGCGAAAGCCGGCGGGAGCGCCCGCTTGTAGGGCGGCCTGACCCCGGGCCGCCGTCCACGCCGGGAGCGAATTGAGAATTGAGAGTTGAGAATTGAGAAGTATGGCGTTGGGCAAAGCGCCATTTGACCGATGAAGGAAATGAGTATGGAATACGGGTTCGCTGTGCTTGTCGTACTGGGCCTGCTGATCTCGGGCGGGGTTGTGCTCGCGATTACGATTCCGGCAGGCAGAAAATACATGGAAACCGTGCGGGAGGTTCGGAACCACGATTGGAGTATGAGCCATTTCGTGTTCCGGGTGCGGCTGTCCGAGGAGGAGATCTACCGGCGGCTGAGCGAACAGTCCGACGCGGATGCTCTCTTCTGCGATTGGGACCGGACGACGGGACGGGTCGAAATCTCTTCCTTTCGCGGCGGTTACGGCGGCAGCAGTGGGTATTGGCTCACCCTCCAGCCCGAGGGGGACACCCTGCTGCTGCGGCTGGATCAGATCTCTCATTTGTCTCAATCCAGCTCTATTCCTATCAGGATCAATCCGTTTTTTATCGAAAAATTGGGAGCGGAGCCGGTGGCGTATTCGGCTGCTGAAGAGTGAATAGTTAATCGTTGAGGTGTCGCTGCGCGACGGATTTGAAATTTCATTTTTCAATTCGGAGAATTGAAAAATACCGCCATTATTCATTATTCATTTTTCAGTCTTCAGTCTTCAGTTTTTAGTAAATGCTGCGTGGGATCGCCCTGGCGGGCGATTGTTCGCTCCGCGAACCGGGCGCGAAAGGAACGCCCCTACGGCGGAACCGGGAAGATGGTGCCTCGGGCGGGCGGCCAATGGCCGCCCCTACGGCGGGGTGCGTGACGGAAGGGGCGGGCCGATGTGGGCATACTTCGTGACTCTTCGAGTTCGGCCCCTACGGGGTGCGTTTATCGGAACGCGCAATGATATCGGAAGGTGCGGGGCGTCGAGGACGCCGCCCCCTACGGAGAAGGGGCTGCGCGATATGGCCGCTGGGGTCAGCGGCCACTACGGAGAATGATTAACTGTTCACTGTTAACTATTAACTATTAACTACGAGGAGGCGCCGTTATGGAGACCTTCGAGCAACATTATAATTCTATGATGGAGGCCATCCGGACCTACGTGCCGAACACGGATCTGGAGACCGTGGAGAGGGCGGTTCAGTACGCCGCCGAAAAGCACAAGGACCAGAAGCGCAAGGACGGCTCTCCCTATATTATCCATCCCCTGGCGGTGGCTGAGATCGTGGCCGAGATCGGTCTGGACACCGACGCCATCGTCGCGGCCCTGCTCCACGACTGCATCGAGGACACCTCCGCTTCCCACGACGAGATATCCCGCCTCTTTGGCAGTACCGTGGCCGAACTGGTGGAGGGCGTCACCAAGCTGACCAGGGTGGAGTTTTCAACCCTGGAGGAGCAGCAGGTGGAGAACCTGCGCAAGATGTTCATGGCCATGTCCAAGGACATTCGCGTGGTGCTCATCAAGATCTGCGACCGGCTCCACAACCAGCGGACCATGGAGTACCAGAGCCGGGCCAAGCAGATTTCCAAATCCACGGAGACCATGGATATCTACGCCCCCCTGGCCCACCGCCTGGGCATGCAGAAGATCAAATGGGAGCTGGAGGACAGCGCCCTGCAGTATCTGGATCCCGAGGGCTATCGGGAGCTGGTGGACTATCTGGACGCCCACAAGGCCGAGGCCGAGGCCTTCATGGAGAACGTGCAGAAGCGGATCTCCGACCGGCTGGCTTCCGTGGGCATCGCCTGTTCCATCTCCGGCCGGATCAAGCACGTCTACTCCATCTACCGCAAGATGAAGGAGCAGAACAAGACCCTGGACGAGCTCTACGACCTCTACGCCTTCCGGATCATCGTGGACACGATCTCCGACTGCTACAACGTCCTGGGCCACATCCATGAGATGTTCAAGCTGGTTCCCGGCCGCTTCAAGGACTACATTTCCACGCCCAAGCCCAATATGTACCAGAGCCTGCACACCACGGTCATCGGCGACGAGGGCGTTCCCTTCGAGGTGCAGATCCGCACCAAGGAGATGCACGAGACGGCGGAGTACGGCATCGCGGCCCACTGGAAATACAAAGAGGGCATCGAGGCCGGCGAGGGCAAGGAGTTCGAGTGGATCCGCAGACTCCTGGAGGATCAGAAGGAGACCGACGCCGAGGACTTCCTGCACAGCCTCAAGGTGGACATGTTCGACGACGAGGTCTTCGTCTTCACCCCCAAGGGCAAGGTCATTTCCCTGCCCGCGGGCTCCACGGCCATCGACTTCGCCTACGCCATCCACTCCGGCGTGGGCAACACCATGATCGGCGCCAAGATCAACAACCGGATCGCGGGCTACGACGTGAAGCTCCACAACGGCGATATCGTGGAGATTCTCACCTCCAAATCCGCCAAGGGCCCTTCCCGGGACTGGCTCAATATCTGTAAATCCAACCAGGCCCGATCCAAGATCAAGCAGTGGTTCAAGAAGGAAAAGCGGGAGGAGAACATCGCCCGGGGCCGCACCAGCTTCGAGGGCGAGCTCCGCCGCATGAACATCTCCCCGGCCCTGCTCCAGGACGAGGAGCTCCGGCCGCTGCTGCTGAAGAAGCTCTCCTTCGACTCCCTGGATGATATGTACGCTGCCATCGGCTATGGCGGCATCACCGCTGTCAAGGCCATCGGCAAGATCCGGGAGGATCTGCTCAAGGCCAGCCGCTCCACCTCCGCCCCCAAGGAGACGAAGGTGCTGGAGATTTCCCAACCCTTCCAGCAGGACCGCCACAGCAATTCCGGCGTCATCGTGGAGGACATCGACTCCTGCATGATCAAGTTCTCCCGCTGCTGCACGCCGGTCCCCGGCGACGATATCGTGGGCTTTATCACCAAGGGCTACGGCGTGTCCATCCATCGGCGGGACTGCCCCAACGCCCGGGCCGCCAACAATCCCGACCTGGCCGCCCGCTGGGTCAACGTCTCCTGGGTCTCCGGCGGCGAAAAGCCCTTCGCCACTACCCTGGAGGTCCTGGCCCAGGACCGGGACGGCCTGCTGCTGGACTTCTCTTCCGCCCTTACCTCCCAGCAGATCCGCATGAAGGAGATCAACGGCAAGGAACTCCCCGGCGGCCGCTGCGGCTTCACCGTGACCTTCGAGGTCAAGGGCTTGGAGCAGCTCACCGGCGTCATGAACCGCCTGCGGGGCATCAGCGGCGTGGTAGAGGTTAAGCGGGGGCAGAACTGACAGCCTTCGGCTGTCAGAATGAAAAATGAAGAATGAAGAATGAATAATTGAGGTGTTTTCAAATTGCCATTTGAAAACATCGGAATTGGGTCGCTTGCAAGGGCCGAACTCGGAGCGTTACGGACGTATGCCCACGTCGGCCCTTTCCCTCATACGGCACATGTGGAGACAGTCACGTTGATCACTCGAGCCGGGTCGTGACTACAGCATAGATTTTTAGTTTTTGCAAGAGGAGCCGCGATGAAAACGATTTTCGACACATTGAGCGCCCGCCCGAGTGACCACGCCGGGGACGGATCGTGCCGTAGGGACAAGCCTTGCTTGTCCGGTTTGCGGAGCAAACGATCGCCCGGAGGGCGATTCTTTGCAGCCGGTGGGTGAGCGGGATTTGCCTCCGGCAAATTGCATTTGTTCCAAATGCCGGACAAGCGCGGCTTGTCCCTACATGAAAAAATGAAAGTAGAAGCGAAGTATGAAAGCTGTATTGACAAGGGTATCCTCCGCCTCTGTACGCATTGACGGGAAAATCAATGGGCAGATTGGGAAGGGCTTTCTGATCCTCCTGGGGATCGGGCCGGAGGATACGAAACAGGACGCGACCAAACTGGCGGAAAAGCTGTTGAGCCTGCGGGTCTTCTGCGACGAGGCCGGGAAGATGAACCTGGGCCTGGAATCCGTTGGGGGCGAGGTGCTGGTGGTGAGCCAGTTCACCCTCTACGGCTCCGTCCGCAAGGGCCGCCGGCCCAGCTTCACCGGGGCCGCGGATCCGTCCCTGGCCATTCCGCTCTACGAGTTTTTCCTGGCCGAGTGCGCCCGCCTGGGCTATCCGCCCCAGCACGGGGAGTTCGGCGCGGACATGCAGGTGGAAAGCGTCAACGACGGCCCCGTCACGATCGTGGTCGATTCGTCGGAGCTGGCCTAAAGCGGGAGTTGTCGTGTTCTCGCCGTAGGGGCCGGCGTCCGCGACGGCCCGCTGGTATCAGATAACGACACGTTCGGGGCGTCGGGGACGCCGCCCCCTACGGTTTTTCACTCCACAAATCCGAATTTGGCCGGCAGATTGCCGGCGCTACAGACTTACAACTCCGAATTTGACAAAAAGGTGATAACCATGAAGCTGACCGCATTAACTGTTGGCTCCATTGAGACCAACTGCTATATTGTTTATGATGAAGAGACTAAGGGGGCCGTGGTGATCGATCCCAGCGACGACGCGGCCCTGGTGGAGGCCAGGATCGCGGCCCTTGGGCTGGAGGTCCGGGCAATTTTGCTGACCCACGGCCACTTTGACCACGGCGGCGACACAGAACGGATCCGCAGGCTCAGCGGCGCGCCGGTGTACCTGCACCCGGCGGATCGAGCCCTGCCCTCCTGGCTGACCCACGGCCTGTCCGCGGACGTGGATCTGCACGACGGGGACGAGCTGGACTTCGACGGCCTCCGTTTCCGGGTCCTCCACACCCCGGGACATACGCCGGGCTCCGTTTGCTTCCTCTGCGGGACGCTGCTCTTCGCCGGGGACACGCTCTTTGCCGGTTCCTGCGGCCGCACGGATCTCCCCGGCGGAAGCTGGCAGGATATGGCCGCCTCCCTCCGCCGCCTGGCGGAGCTCGACGGGGATTATACCGTGTATCCGGGCCACGGGGAGCCGACGACCCTCGACGAGGAACGGGCGAACAATCCCTATCTGGAAATGGCCCTTGAACAGTAACGCAAAATGCAAAGTACAAAATGATTCGAGGCGCTTCATCCAATTTTGCATTTTGCATCTTGCATTTTGCATTTTGCATTCAGAAACAGGTGCTTTTATGAAACGAAACCTTCTGACCCTGATTTTGGCTCTTGCGCTGCTCCTTTCCGCCTGTGAGCTCCTGCCGGACACGGGGGAAAAGCCGCGGGAGGTCTCGGAGCAGTCTATCTGGGCCATGGACACCCAGATGGATCTGCGGCTCTACGGGGACGAGGACGGAGCCGTGATGACGGATCTGACCCGGCTGCTGAACGAATTGAGCCTGGATCTCTCCGCCAACGCCGACAGCGGCGCGCTTTCCGAACTGAACAGCACCGGACGCTCCGAGAATCCCCGGCTGGCCGCTCTGGCGGAGGCGGGTCTGCGGATCTCCGCCCGGACGGGAGGCGCCCTGGATCTCACCCTGCTGCCCGTTTCCCGGCGCTGGGGCTTTGTGGATCAGGCCTACCTGAAGCAGACCCCTGCCCTGCCCGCTGCCGAGGAGCTGGAAGCGCTTCGCCCCGGGCTTGGCATGGAGAAGCTCAGCGTCGCCGACGGCGTCGTCACCCTGTCCGACGGGGCGGTGCTGGATCTGGGCTCTCTGGGCAAGGGCTACGCCGCCGACCTCTGCCGGGAACGGATGGAGGAGGCGAAGCTTTCCGGCATCCTCTCCCTGGGCGGCAACATCCAGACCGTCGGCGTCAAGCCCGACGGCTCCGACTGGATCATCGGCGTCCAGGATCCCGAGGACGCGGGACGCTACGCGCTCACCCTCCGGCTCACGGGCACGAAGGCCGCCGTCACCTCCGGGGACTATCAGCGCTATTATATGGTGGACGGGCTCCGTTACTGCCACATTCTCGATCCCGAGACCCTCTCTCCGGTGCGCGGGAGCCTCCGGGCCGTCACCGTGGTCGCCGACGAAGGCCTGGAGGCCGACGGCCTTTCCACAGCCCTCTTTGTCATGGGCCGGGAGGCGGGGGAGGCCTTCTGGCTGGAGCAGGGCGGCTTTGAAGCCGTCTGGATCGAGGACGGCGGGAAGATTTGGGTCACCCCGGGCCTGTCCGACCGGATCGTGGATGGCAGCTTCGAGGTGATTGAGCCGTGAAGACCCGAAGCTGGATCCTGCTGCTGGCTGCCGTTTTTCTCGTTCTGGCCGGGATCGTCGCCCGGCAGTATTTCGGCGCAAAGCCCACAGGCGCCGCGGAGGTTTACGCCGACGGGCGGCTTGTCCGGACCCTGGACCTCTCCGAGGATGGAGAATACCGGATCGAGACGGACTACGGCTGGAACCTGCTGACGGTATCCGGCGGAAAGCTGGCCGTCACCGCCGCCTCCTGCCCCGACGGCGACTGCGTCCGCTGCGGCGAACGAAACACCGACCCGCCCATCGTCTGCCTGCCCAACCGGCTCAGCATTCAGTTTTCCGACGCCGGCGAGCTCGACGGGGTGGTTCGATAAAAATGAAAAAATGAAAGAGTGAAAAAATGAAAGAATTGCGGTGTCGCTCCGCGACGGATCT
>CAMUYE010000045.1 GCA_947164825.1 uncultured Clostridia bacterium | reverse complement strand
CAGGCGGATGTTGTAGCGGGTCTTCTGGTGGAAGGAGGCCAGCAGCTCCTCCTCGCTCCGGCCGTTGAGGTAGAGCCGGAAGACGTAGCGGGGCTGGATGGCGTCGAATTTCTCGCCGCCGGCCTTGATCTGGAAGCCGACCCGGGTCATGTAGTCGGCGAACTCCGTCTCGGAGGAGGGCACGTCCGGGTCGATCTTCAGGACGTAGGCCTTGAACTCCATGGCCAGCTCCCGGGCCCGGGCGAAGAGCTCGTCCATGGTGGCGTAGTCGTGGATGTCGCAGACGGGGCCGCGGCTGGCATACATAATGGTCCGGCCGATGCCGGGGACCTTCCGGATCAGAACGGACAGAGTGCCCTTGATCTTCCCGTCCTCGCCGCGGCAGGCGATGGCCCGCCAGGTCCAGGCGGATTTCTGCTTCGCCCAGTAGGAGCTCTGGGCAAAATTGCCCTTGGGGTGACCCTGTACAAAGGCTTCGTATTCAGCCAGAGTCGTTTCGTTGATGATCTCAGTCATGGCGCAGGTATAATCTCCCTTATACAAATTCTACAGGATATTTTATCATAAACCGCGCCGCAATGCAAGCACAATCTCCCGCCCGCAGGCGAGGGATCAGGGATCAAGGATCAGGGATTAAGGATCAAGGATCAGGGTGGGGGAAGGGTTGAGGGGTCAGGGGCCCCGCCCCGCAGGGGCCGAACTCTTCAGAGTCACGAAGTATGCCCACATCGGCCCGCCGCCCCGGATCCCGCTTGACAGCCATGATATAATAAACAGAAGAACACCCATCCGGGAGGATCGCTTATGAAACGACTGCTCTTGATTATGAATCCCACCTCGGGAACCAAAAAGGCCAATCCCCACCTGTCGGAGATCCTGTCGATTTTCAGCCAGGCGGGCTATGAGAGCCTGGTCTGGATGACCCAAAAGCGGGGAGACGCCACGGAGATCACCGCGCTGCGGGGGGCCGAGGCGGATCTGATCGTCTGCATCGGCGGCGACGGGACCTTCAACGAGGTCGTGACCGGCGCGGTGCAGGCCGGTATCTCTACGCCCATCGGCTATATCCCGGCGGGTTCCACCAACGACTTCGCCGCCAGCCTCGGCCTGCCCAAGAACGTGATCCAGGCGGCCCAGGCCATTGTCGCGGGCAAGCCCCGGGCCTTTGACGTTGGCCGTTTCCAGGACCGCTGCTTTACCTACGTGGCCTCCTTTGGCGCCTTCACCAAGACCTCCTACGCCACCTCCCAGAACGTGAAAAACGCCCTGGGCCATATGGCGTACGTTTTGGGCGGCATCAAGGAGCTCTCCGCCATCCATCGCTGCCACGTGGCGGTGACCCTGGACGACGGGGAGCGTGAGGAAGGGGACTATATTTTCGGCGCCGTCAGCAATTCCACCTCCGTGGGCGGCATCCTGACCCTGGATCCCGAGATCGTGGATATGAACGACGGGCAATTCGAGCTGCTCCTGGTCAAGTATCCGGAGAACCCGGCGGAGCTGGCGGCCATGGTGATCGCCCTGACCTCCCAGAACTACGAATCTCCCTTCCTGATTTTCCGTACTGCCAGGAAGCTGCAGGTGGAGGCGAGCCCCGACATGGACTGGACGCTGGACGGCGAATTTGCCAAGGGCTGTTCCGAGCTCGTCATCGAAAACCTCCACAGCGCCATCAGCGTCGTGGTCTGAACACAGCCGCAGGGGCCGAACTCTTCAGAGTCACGAAGTATGCCCACATCGGCCCGCACATCGGCGCGGCAATCCGAAATATCCAGAGGAAAAAACATGAAAAACACCACCCTCTGCTACATTGAGCGGGACGGCGCCTGGCTCCTGCTCCACCGGGTCAAGAAGGTCAACGACGAAAACCACGACAAGTGGATCGGCGTCGGGGGCCGCTTCGAGGAGAACGAGAGCCCCGAGGACTGCGTGCTTCGGGAGGCCTTTGAGGAGACGGGCCTGCGCCTGCGCCATCCCCGCTACTGCGGGATCGTCACCTTCGTCTCCGACCGCTGGGAGGGGGAGTATATGCACCTCTTCCACGCCGAGGACTTCAGCGGCGAGCTCCGGGACTGCGACGAGGGCGTCCTGGAATGGGTTCCGAAGGAGAAGGCCCGCGGCCTGCCCCAGTGGGCGGGGGACCGGATCTTTCTGGAGCTCATGGAACGCCGGGTCCCGTTTTTCTCCCTGAAGCTCCGCTACGAGGGCGAAGCCCTGCGGGAGGCGGTGCTGAACGGCGAGCCCCTGTCAGTCAATCTTCTGTAGCGGCGCACGTGCATATGCGCGTGTGTGATATATAATATATATTTTAATTTTAATTTTAGTTTTAATTTTGGTTTTAATTTGTTGCGGCTGCTGAACGCTGTTTGGCGGCCTTCGGCAGTCTTCAACAGTCCGCAACAGTCCTCAACAATCCGCAACAGGGTTCAACGGAGCCGCGCCCGCGGAGAAAAAAGTTCCTGATGAAACGGAGGGATCCGCTTCATCAGGAACTTGCTCGTTTTATGCCTGGACAGCATCAGACGACCGCCGCGTAGAGCGCGTTCTTCGCCACGCCGGTTTCCTCCGAAACCTGCTTCACCGCGTCCTTGGTGCGCAGGCCTTCGGCCATCAAGGCCCGGACCATGTCGGCGGCCTGCTCCAGGCTGACGCTTTCAAGGCCGGGCTCCGCACCGCCCACCACCAGGACGTACTCGCCCCGGGGCTCGTTGGCTTTGTAATAGTCCGCGGCCTGACCGAGCGTGAGCCGCAGGACCTCCTCGTGGAGCTTGGTCAGCTCCCGGCAGAGGCTGACGGGCCGATCCGGCCCAAAGGCGGCCAGAAGCGCATCCAGCGTTTCCCGCAGCCGGTGGGGGGCTTCGTAGAAGATCATGGTCCGCTCCTCGGTCTTCAGCCGTTCCAGCCGTTCCCGCCGCTCCTTCTTCTGGGCGGGCAGGAAGCCCTCGAAGGCGAAACGGCCCGTGGCCAGAGCCGAGACCGACAGGGCCGTGATGGCGGCGCAGGGCCCGGGAATGGCGCAGACCGGGACCCCCGCCCCGGCGCAAAGCCGAACCAGATCCTCGCCGGGATCGGAGATGGCGGGGCAGCCCGCGTCCGTCACCAGGGCGCAGCTCTCTCCGGCCAGCAGCCGCTCCAGGATCCGGGGGCCGCTTTCCCGCTTGTTGTGCTCGTGGTAGCTCACCAGGGGCTTTTTGATCTCCAGGTGGTTCAGCAGCTTCAGGGAAACCCGGGTGTCCTCGGCGGCGATGAAGTCCGCCGCCGCCAGGGTCTCGGCGCAGCGCCGGGAAATATCCCCCAGATTCCCGATGGGCGTGGGGACGAGGTATAACGTACCAGTCATATGACCTCCATGTTGAAGGAATCAGTAAGAAGTAAAAAGTAAGAGGTAAAAGGTCAATAGCAGAAGGGGCTTGCTCTGAGGAATTTTTACTTCTTACTTCTCACTTCACTTTTTACCTGCCATTTCAGGCCGGGCTTGCCGCCGCGGACGGCTCGGATCAACAGCAGAGAAGGCGCTTTGCCGGGGGCGGCGCAGACCGGCTGCAAGACCTTCGGCTCCAGATCGTGGGCCCGCAGGGCGCAGAGCAGATCCGTCAGCCGTTCGGGGCGGTGAACCATCCAGAGGCTGCCGCCGGTGGGCAGGAGCCAGGCCGCGGCGGCGCAGACCTCCTCCAGGGTGCAGAAGCGCTCCGTCCTGGCCGCGGCCTGAGCTTCGTCCTCCGGGACGTACCCGCTGCCCACGGGGTAGTAGGGCGGGTTGCAGACCACCTGGCGGAAGGAACCGTGGGGCAGCAGCTCCCGGATGGCCCGGAGGTCGCCCCGCAGGACCCGGAAGCGCCCGGAGATCCCGCTCTCCGCGGCGGAACGCTCCGCCAGGGCGCAGGCCTTATCCCGGAGCTCCACCGCCGTCACCGACAGGGAGGGGTCCCGGGCCAGCATCAGCAGCCCCACGGCCCCGGAACCGGCGCAGAGGTCGCAGACCGCGGCCCCCTTCGGCACGGCGGCGAACTCCGCCAGCCGCACCGCGTCGGTCCCCAGGGGGAAGTCCCCGGAATACAATGTGATCCCGTTTTCCAGGCGTTCTGCTTTCATCGTCTCATTCATTTTGCATTTTGCATTGAAAAGGGCCTGTGCTTGGCACAGGCCCTTTTTGGTTCGGTCAATTACAGCTCAATGGCCTCAACGGGGCAGGCCGCGGCGCAGGAGCCGCACTCCACGCACTGCTCGGCGTCGATGACGTACTTGTCCTCACCCTCGGTGATGATGCCCAGGGGGCAGGTGTCGGCGCAGGTGCCGCACTTGACGCAGTTGTCGGTAATGGTATAAGCCATGTTTTGTTCCTCCTTCTGTTCGGGTGGTTGGTGGTTGCTTTGCTTGCTGACCCTATCATAACATGTTTTTTGCAAATTGCAATGGGTATTTCTGAAAAATTTGCACATTTTTTGTGAATAAAGGATTAAACCCGCCTTGTTTTGGGGATCCTTTCCATATTTGGAGGCAACAGGCAACAGGCAACA
Organism: uncultured Clostridia bacterium; assembly: GCA_947164825.1. Classification (GTDB taxonomy): domain Bacteria; phylum Bacillota; class Clostridia; order Oscillospirales; family Oscillospiraceae; genus JAFRPC01. The sequence goes on along the minus strand of CAMUYE010000045.1, from coordinate 10,584 downwards.
GGCTCGCCTGCAGCGCGGGCAATCTGCCCGCCGTTTCCCCCCGCTCAAAAGTGGAAGCCTCGACAGGCAGCAAGCTTGAAAGGAAGCATGAACCATGCGTTTACTGGAACAATTCGCAATTCCCATGGACCGGCGGCTCCCGTCGGACCCGGTGCTCTGCCGGGAGGAGGAGCTGGCGGAGCTGATCCGGGTCCTCTGCCGCCGGAATAAAAACAGCCCCGCCCTGGTGGGCCCGCCGGGGGTGGGGAAGACCGCCATCGTGGAGGAGCTGGCCCGCCGGATTGCCCGGGGCCAGGTCCCGGCGCAGCTGGCTGGGAAACGGCTCTGGAGCCTCAATATGGCCTCTCTGGTGGCCGGAACCAAATACCGGGGCGAATTTGAAGAGCGGGTTCGGGATCTGCTGAACGAGACGGCCCAGGCCGGGAACGTCATCCTCTTCCTCGACGAGCTTCACACCCTCATGGGGGCGGGCGGGGCCGAGGGCTCCGTCGACGCGGCGAACCTCCTCAAGCCTGCCCTGGGCCGGGGCGGAGTCCAGCTCATCGGAGCCACTACCCGGGAGGAGTACAGCAGTCGGGTGGAGGCCGACCCGGCCCTGGCCCGCCGCTTCCGCACCGTGGAGGTGGCTCCGGCCACCGTGGGCCAGAGTTTGGAGATCTTGAAGGCCCTGGTTCCGGGGCTGGAAAAGCACCACCGGGTCTGCATCCTCACCCAGGCCGTGGAGGCTGCGGTGCGGCTCAGTGACCGCTATCTCCCGGGCCGCTTCCTCCCGGACAAGGCCGTGGACCTGCTGGACGAGGCCGCCGCGGCAGTGAGCCTCCGGGGCACCGGGATCGTGGACCGCCAGGCCGTGGCCGGCGTCCTCCAGCGGGCCACGGGCATCCCCCTGCGCCGCCTCCGGGAGGGGGACCGGGCCGCCCTGCGGGATCTGGAAGAGAAGCTGGGGGCCGCTGTCCTGGGCCAGCCCGAGGCCGTCCGCACCGCGGCCGCCGCTGTCCGCCGGGGCAGACTTGGCCTGGCGGAGCCGGGCCGTCCCGCTGCGGCCCTCCTGCTGACAGGGCCAACCGGTGTGGGGAAGACCGCCCTCTGCAAGGCCCTGGCCCGGGAGGTCTACGGCAGCGAGACCGCCATGATCCGCCTGGATATGACCGAATACGCCCAGGAGCACACGGCAGCCCGGCTCCTGGGGGCGCCTCCGGGCTACGTGGGCCACGGCAGGGGCGGGGAGCTGACGGAGCGGGTTCGGGCCCGGCCTCACAGCCTGATCCTGCTGGACGAGCTGGAAAAAGCCCATCCCAGCGTCACGGCCCTGCTGCTCCAGATCCTGGAGGACGGCCGCCTCACCGACAGCCTGGGCCGCACCGCGGACTTCCGCAGCGCGATTTTGGTGATGACCACCAACGCCGGGACCCTGGGCGCGAAGGCGCCGGCGGGCTTCGCGGCCTCCGCCGGGACGTCGGCATGCGACCCGGCCAAGACCGGACGCAGCGCAAAAGGAGAGTTCGGGGAGTCGGAGGCCCGGGAGCGGGTGAAGGACGCCTTCTCTCCGGAGCTCCTGGGCCGGATGGACGCGGTGATCCGTTTCCGGCCTCTCTCGGAGCAGACTCTGGCGGGCATCGCAACCCTCCGGCTGAAAGAGGCCCTGGCCCGGGTGGAGGCGGCGGGTCTGCGGGTGGAGCCGGATCCCGAGCTCCCGGCCCTGCTGGCAAAGCAAAGCGCCCGCGATCCCGCAGGCGCAAGAGCCATCCGCCGTCTGCTTCAGGCCGAGCTGCTGGATCCCGCCGCCGACCTGATCCTCCGCGGCGTCACCCGGGCGGCCCTGACCCCGGATGGGCTTCTGGCGGGCTCGGCGGTGGGAAGGTAAGAGGTAAGAAGTTAGAGGTAAGAAATAAGAGGTAAGAAGTTCCCGCGGCGGTTACTTCTTACCTCTTACTTTTTATTTCTCAATTTTCTTCAGCTTTTCGTTGAGCTTTGCGTAGACGATATCCATGACGGGTTCATTGCAGACGGACAGCACGTCCTCGATGGGGACCCATTTTACGCCGGTGTTTTCGCCGTCCTTGGCCCGAAGGGGGGCGGTCTCGTCGGCCTCCCAGAGGTAGCAGCAGTCCAGATGGAGATGGGAGGCCACGTACTGCCCCCGCTTGATATGGTGGTCCACGTCGAGGACCTGGAGGGAGAAGATCCCGTCCCAGAGGGGGCGCAGCTCCGTCAAGCCCGTCTCCTCCCGGGCCTCCCGCAGGGCAACGGCCCGGAGATCCGGGTCCCCGTCCGCGTGGCCCCCGGTCCAGGCCCAATGCTTGTAGATGTTGTGGTGGACCAGGAGGATCTTGTCGCGGGCGGCGTTGGTGATCCAGTTGGAGGCCGTGAAATGGCAAACGGGGTTATCTCTGGTTAGAACCTCACAAAAGCTATCCATAGCATATATAATAACTTCTTTATCTTTTATCTCTTCTTGGTTAAAGGGCTGATAGGATTCTATCATTTGTCGAAGATTCATATTTGCTCCTTTGACTATTTTAGAATATTGCTTAAGAATTTATTGAGTGGACATTGAAGACCTGATAATACGGGCTTTCTTTGCTCCATTGCATTTGGAACACAGTACCTGTAGGTTTGACGGTACCGATTTTCCGCCCTTAGAAACCGGAACAATGTGATCGATTTGCAATCCAACGCCGTCGGGCATGTGTTTTCCACATATTCTACACGTATAATGATCCCTCTCCGCAATTCGATCGCGCAGTTGCTTTGACATTAGTTTTCTTTGTGCTTTCTTATGATAATCGGAGAGCGTAGCTTCAAAGTTTATTGCTTGTAATTGTTGGTATCTGGAAAGCAACCACTCATAATCAAAACTGTCATCATAAAACGTAACGGACACTTTATATGGCTCTTTCACATAGTTGGTTTGTCTATATCGTGTTTGATCTCGACACAAAGAAAAACGATAAGCGTTATCATCATCAATACAAGCAGCGAATTGATCGGCACGGCGTTTTTTAAGTATACTGTTTTGAATCTGTTCCTCGCATTCTTTTTTCCATGCAATTGTTTTATTATGGTGTTCCTCTATCGCATCAAAACCGTTTTCGATAAGATAGTTATCAATATAATCCTCTATATCAGGATTACGCTTTCCTGATACATCAAAGCTCATTTCAAAGTAAGGGTAATGAAATGGCGACCTAAGGGCTTTCGCTACTTTGAAAAGACCAACGAACAGGATTATAGAGATCAAGGCGGTTATGGGCAATACGATATCTTCCCATTTTGTGGAACTCAAACTCATCAGAAAGATATTCATCATAATAATCTGCTCCGTATCTCCTGTTTTATCTTTCGGAAATGAAACCTGAAATTGCGGGCTAATAGCCCGCGCTACAGTGAAAACCGATAGTATCGCATTTCATTTCCCGCCTCGAAGCTGGATGATCTGGTCACGCAGCACCGCGGCGAACTCGAATTCCATCATTTGGGCGGCCTTGCGCATCTGCTTCTCCAGGCGGGCGATCTCCCGCTCGCGCTCCTCCCGGGTCAGCTTCACGCCGCCCTTGCCCAGGGCCTCGGTATCCTGGCGGGTGATCTCGATGAGCTCCCGTACGTCCTTGCGGATGGTCCTGGGGACGATGCCGTGGGCCTCGTTGTAAGCCTGCTGCAGTCCGCGGCGGCGGTTGGTCTCTTTGATCGCGTAGTCCATGGCGGGGGTGACGGAGTCGGCGTACATGACGACCCGGCCCCCGGCGTTGCGGGCAGCCCGGCCGATGGTCTGGATGAGGCTGGTGGGGGAGCGGAGAAAGCCCTCCTTGTCCGCGTCCAGGATGGCGACGAGGCTGACCTCCGGCAGATCCAGGCCCTCCCGCAGGAGGTTGATGCCCACCAGCACGTCGAACTTCGCCATGCGCAGATCCCGAATGATCTCCATGCGCTCCAGCGCGCCGATGTCGGAGTGCATATAGCGGACCCGGACCCCGTTCTTCTGCAGGAAGGCGGTCAGATCCTCGGCCATCTTCTTGGTCAGCGTGGTCACCAGGACCCGCTCCTCCCGGGCTGTGACCTTCGCGATCTCCTCCATGAGATCGTCCACCTGCCCCTCGATGGGCCGGACCTCCACGGCGGGGTCCAGCAGGCCTGTGGGCCGGATCACCTGCTCCACGATCTGGCCCGCCCGCTCGGTCTCGTAGGGAGCGGGGGTGGCGGAGACGTAGACCACCTGGTTGAGCTTGCTCTGGAACTCGGGGAAGGTCAGGGGCCGGTTGTCGAAGGCGGATGGCAGGCGGAAGCCGTAGTCCACCAGGCTCTCCTTCCGGGACCGGTCCCCGTTGTACATGGCCCGGACCTGGGGCAGGGTCACGTGGCTCTCGTCCACAAAGAGCAGGAAGTCCTCGGGGAAATAGTCCAGCAGGGTCATGGGCGGCGTGCCGGGCGCCCGGCCCGTGATGATCCGGGAGTAGTTCTCAATGCCGGTGCAGAAGCCGATCTCCCGCATCATCTCCATGTCGTACTCGGTCCGCTGGCGGATGCGCTGGGCCTCCAGCAGCTTTCCGTTGGCCTCGAACCAGGCCACCCGCTCCTCCATCTCCTGCCGGATCTCCCCGATGGCCCGCTCCATCTTTTCCTTGGTGGTGACGTAGTGGGAGGCGGGGTAGATGGCCACATGGGAGACGAAGCGCTCCGGGATGCCCGTGACGGCGTTGATCTCGCTGATCCGGTCCACCTCGTCGCCGAAGAACTCCACCCGAATGGCTCGGCCCGCCCAGTAGGCGGGGTAGATCTCCACCGTGTCCCCCCGGACCCGGAAGTGGTTCCGGGAGAAATCCAGGTCGTTGCGCTCGTAGCGGATGTCGATGAGCTTCTTCATCAGCTCCTCCTGGGGGTATTCCATCCCCGTGCGGAGGGAGATCACCATGTTCTTGTAGTCGATGGGGTCGCCCAGACCGTAGATGCAGCTCACGGAGGCTACCACGATCACGTCCCGACGCTCGAAGAGGGAGGAGGTGGCGCTGTGCCGCAGCCGCTCGATCTCGTCGTTGATGGAGGAGTCCTTTTCAATGTAGGTGTCCGTGTGGGCAATGTAGGCCTCGGGCTGGTAGTAGTCGTAGTAGGAGATGAAGTATTCCACCGCGTTTTCCGGAAAGAACTCCCGGAACTCGGAGCAGAGCTGGGCCGCCAGGGTCTTGTTGTGGGCCAGCACCAGGGTGGGGCGGTTCAGCCTGGCGATGACGTTGGCCATGGTGAAGGTCTTGCCGGAGCCGGTGACGCCCAGGAGCACCTGCTCGTCCAGACCCAGATTGAGCCCGTTGGTCAAAGCCTCGATTGCCTCCGGCTGATCGCCGGTAGGCCGGAAGGGGGCGTGTAGTTTGAAGTCCATAGGACACCTCCAAAAGAGGACGCAGGGACAAGCATTGCTTGTCCGCCGACAGGGGAGAATATGGCTCGCAAAGCGCAGAAAGCGACGCCGCGCCTCGTCATCCGGGGTCGTGTTCTGTGACGGTGACGCGGTACAGGATGGACTGCCCGTCCAGATCATACCGCAGCTCCGAGCTTCCCGGAGCCTTGGCGTACAGCAGGCCGTCGCGGAGCTCCAGGACCTCCGGATTTTCGATGTGCAGGTTATCGCCGCCCCGGATCCGGGTCAGAGTTTCCGTTTTGCCGGAAGCCCAAGTAATCGTGCAGTGCACCGGGACCGCTTTGCCCGCGGTTGCCTGAAGCGCGTCCGCGTTCGGATCTCTCAGAGCTGTGACCTGGTCTGCGGTGCAGAAATACAGCCACCAGTTTCTGGAATAGCCCTCGGCATTTCGGCCTTCAACGTGGGGCATCATAGAAAACCAGAAGCGCATATACAGGCGGTCGGGATCCATGCAATCCTCCGGCCCCAGCATCCGGTTGATCTCATGATCCAGCCATGCGCGGCAGTTGCTGGGGACGAATTCACCTGTGAGCTCCGGATAGTGCTCCCATTCCTGCCAGTTTGACGGAACGGAAACGTAGTTCGTATAGTCGTAGTCGTACGCCCCGTTGAAAGGAAAGTGTACGTCCCCGACACCGGAGAGCTCGGAATCGGCGTTGTTCCGGCTGCCCAGCAGGAATTTCTGCCAATCGTTGAGTTGAAAATAGCTGTCGCGATCCGGAACGTGATAGGAGCCCTCCCGATAATCGCTGCCGGGGTCCACCGGGAATACGTGATTCAGAAGTCCCTCCATCCCATGCCCCAGGGCGTGGAGATTGGCGTCCGGCCTGGAAATAGAGACGTTCAGAAGGATGAAATTGCTGCAGTCCCGGATATACGGCACACCGTTGATCCAATAAGCGCTCCGGCCCACCATCAGCGTCTCGTAGGTCGAAGCGGGGTCTATGGTCAGCAGCCAGACCTGGTCGAATTCGCCGCGATTTCTGCGCTCCGCCAGATCGAAGCGATCCAGGAGCCCTTCGTAATCAAAGGTGTAACTGCCGACGTCGTCCAGCACGCCCTCGTCCCACAGGCGGAACCAATCTCCGGTGGAGCCGCCCTGAAAGCCGATCCGATCCAGATAGGTGGCTTCGTCGAAGCTGTGGGCCCGGCTGCCGTCCGTTCGGTTCACAAGAGTCGTATAAGTGGGGAACTCATTGAGCCAGATCCGGTCCAGGACGATCTCGACGCTGCCGTGGGAGGCGTCCTCCAGATCCCGGACGATTTCCCCGAGGGTCTGCTCCGCGTTCTGCCCGAAGAACTGACTGACCCTGGGATGCCCGTCGTTTTCCGGATAGAGCTCAGGATCCCAAACCGTTTCAAGCACAGGGTCGAACTCAAGGACGAAGATCCGAAGCTGCATCGGAAAGCTCTCTGTCAAAAGGACCTCCGGCTCTGTGGTCTCGGGGACGGGTTCTGTCGGGACGCTTGTGACCGGAGCTGTGGAGGGAGGCTCGGGTTCCGCGGTTTCAGACGGGCAGAAGGTGGAGGAAAGGACGGGCGCTTCCATCGAAAGAGACGGCGCGGCAGTCTCGGCGGAGGCTGTGGAGCCGTCAGGTACGGAGCAGGCACAGAGCAAAAAAAGCAGGAGCATCCAGGGGAAGATGCTTTGGCTCCGACGAAAAAGACGTTTGATCATACTTGACTCCTTACGCGGACAGGACGGCAATCCGGTATCTAATTTATTATACCCCATTCCGGCAGACCCTGCAAGATATTTTTTTCCTGCGCCGTTCCGACAGCTTTTTCCCCGGGGGACTGGTAAGATAAGGGCAAAGGAAAGCGGGGATGGGAGAAATGAACGGAACGAGCCTGAAAGAAAAGACCGCCTCGGGGCGGGTCCGGGCGGCGCTGCGGAATGGGGCTTCGCGGCTGGCGGCCTCGCGGCCGGGCCGGGCGGCGCTGGGAGCCGGGCTTCACGGGCTCTGCGCCTTGCTGCTGGCGGCGCCGGGGCTTCTGGGCGGCCCGCTTCCGGCGGCGGCCTGCCTGCCGCTCTGCGTCGGGAGCGATCTCCGGACGGAACGGCGGGCGGATCGCCCCAGCGGCGGAACGGGGGGCTTGGCGATTGCCTTCGCGGCGATGCTGGGAGCCTGCGGAGGGTACGTTTTGTTCTGGGGCTGGGAGCTGGCGATGGAGCCGCTGGCGTTAGCCCTGAGCTGTTTCGCCGGAGCGGTGATCTTCCGCCGGATTCCGAGCTCCCGGACAGCCCTGGCGGCGGGGCTCTGCGCTGCCGTGGGGGCGCTCTTCCTTCTGGATACGGGCGTCAGCTTCCTGCCCCTGCTTCGGCTGGCGCTGGGGACGATCGTATCCGCCGGAACGCCCCGTTTCTATGAACGAGTCCTGACAGGGGAGCCCGCGGAAGGCCTGCGGGCCGCGCCGAAACAGCGCCAGGCCCTCCCCGCCGGAAAAGCGGCGGAGAAGGCCCTGCGGACCATGCACGGCGTTCTGGCCCGGGAGGATCCGGTGATCCAGCCCCAGCAGTTGGCGGAGGTCTACGACAGCGCCGCCGAGCGGGTCTGCCGCTGCTGCGTGCGGAACGCCCAGTGCTGGGAGCAGAACGCCGAGGATACCTACCGGGATCTCTGCGCCGCCGGGGAGGCCATCGTCCAGCGCGGCGCCGCTCTGCGGGAGGATCTGCCGGAACGCTTCGCGGCCCGCTGCTGCCACACGGAGGGCTTTCTGACCGCGGTAAATCAGGCCCTGGACGAACAGATGACCCGCCGCCGGGAGGAACGCCGCCGTGCCGAAGGCCGTCGGGTGGCGGCAGGGCAGTATCTGGCCCTGGAACGGCTTTTGGCGGTTCTGGCACGGCCCGCGCCGACGACGCCCCTGCGCTACGCCCCGGAGCTGGCCGTGGGCAGCGCCTGCAAGATCGGAAACGAGATTTCCGGGGATCGGGGCGCCACCTGCCGGGATCGCTTCGGCTGCTTCTATGTGCTGCTCTGCGACGGCATGGGGACCGGCCCTGCGGCCCGGAGCGAGAGCGACCGGGCCGCCCGCCTGCTGACGGCCTTTCTGGAGACGGGCCTGGAGGCCGACACAGCCCTTGAATTCCTCAACGGCTTCTACGTCCTGCGGAAGGACGCGGCCTTCGCCACCCTGGATCTGCTGAAGCTGGATCTGCGCAGCGGGGAGGGGGTCCTCTACAAGTGGGGGGCGGCGCCCTCCTGCCTGCGCCGGGGCGCGGGCGTGGAGATCATCGGAACGGCAACGCTGCCGCCGGGCCTGGAGGCGGGCGAAGGCCGCGTGCCCGGGCAGTACGGGCTGTCCCTGAAAGAGGGGGAGACCCTGGTGATGGTCAGCGACGGGGCTTGGGGGGAGGAAACGTCCCGGCGGCTGTCGGAATTCACGGAGGGCTCCGTCCGGGATCTGGCCTCCTGCCTGATTACCCTCGGCGAAAGCGACGCCTCCGACGACCGGACCGTGGTGGTGCTCCGCCTGCGCTCTTTGGAGCCGAGCCGGTAAGGGACGGCGCTCTGCCGTCCGCCGGAATGGAAAGGAATAAGTAAAAAGTAATAAGTAATAAGCAGGCCCTTCGATACGGATACTTATTACTTATTACCTATTACTTATTACCTATAAATTATTACTTTTCGGTTCGTTTATTTTCCGTTCAGACCGGAATACCAATGAGGCTGCGGGCACCACGAAGAACGCGGCGATCAGGGCCGCCAGGAAGATCCCGGCGTGGGGGATAAAGCTGACGGTGCCGTCGCTGCCCACGATGGTTTCCGCGTTTCGCAGAACCCACGCGCCGATCCAGGGACCGATGACCCCGGGGATCAGCACCTGACCCACGATGCGCAGACCCTGAAACATGCCGGTTTTGCCGACCGGGGTGCAGTCCCGTACTTTGGCCCCGAAAACCGCCATCCCCGACAGGTAGCCGCTCATCATAAGCAGAGAACCCAGGAAGACCGGCACCGTGCTCTGGGTGAAGTACAGCAGCAGATAGCCGCCGCAGAGCATCCCCAGGGCGGGGAGCAGGGTCCCCCGGAAATGGAAGCGGTCGTAGAGCCTGCCGTAGAAGAACGTGGCGGCGGCCGCCAGCACGATGGCCGGGGCCATGATCAGCACGTAGTCCTCCATGCCCAGGGAGACCTCGTAGTAGAGGATCAGATAGGGCATGAAGATCTGGATGGAGATGTTGAAGACGGCGAAGGCCGCCAGGGTCAGATAGAGCGCCGGGTGCTCCCGCATCACCCCGGGGCGGAAGCCGTAGACCAGATTCCGCAGCCAGCTCCGGTTGCCGGAACGGTCGATCCCGGGCTCCCGGATCAGGAACAGGCCCAGGACGCCGACGGCAATGACCACCAGACCGATGACGGTGTAGATGGTGACCCAGGCGGAGGCCTGATCCAGGTCAAAGCCCATAAAGCCGCCGAATACCGCCAGGATCGCCAGCAGAGGCATCATGGCGTTGACGCCCTCCGCCGCGCCCCGGTTGGCCTCGTCGGTGGAGTCCGTGACCCAGGCGTTGAAGCAGGCGTCATTGGCGGTGGAGCCGAAGAAGGTCATGACGCAGTCCATGACGATGACCAGGGACACGCCCACCGAGGCCGCGGAGACCGCCGCCGGGAAGAGCTTGCCGATGACGTCGGTGCGGATCAGGGCGAAGCTCCAGATGGAGACGCCCCAGAGGATGTAGCCGCCGCAGATGAAGAGCTTCCGTTTGCCCAGCTTGTCGGACAGGGCCCCCATCAGCAGGGTCGTCAGAGCGGCGGCCACGGCGGACGCGGCGACCATGGTGGAGATGGCCTCCGCGGAGGCGTGGAACATCTTGTAGATGAAGACGTTGAAGTACATGTTTTCCACGACCCAGGCGATCTGGCCGATCAGGCTGAAGATCGTCAGAGCCGCCCAGAACCTGGGACTCAGCTTCGTTCGTTTCATAGGACACCTCTCGTTCTGAAAGAAGGGCGGCCCGAAGACCGGGCCGCCCCGTTTGGTTTGTCAGGCGAAGGGTCAGAAGCTCCGGTCCTTCTCGGCGATCTGCTTCAGGCAGAGGGCCTGGAATTCGGCGGGCGTCATGGCGCCCAGATCCTTGCCCTCCCGGGTGCGGACGGAGACCGTGCCGTTCTCCATATCCCGGTCGCCGATGACCAGCATATAGGGGATCTTCTGCATCTGGGCCT
>CAMUYE010000044.1 GCA_947164825.1 uncultured Clostridia bacterium | reverse complement strand
GGACGGTCTTCGTCATCGCCCACCGGCTCTCCACGGTCCGCAACGCCGACGCCATTATGGTGCTCGACCACGGCAAAATCATCGAGCGGGGCTCCCACGCCGACCTGATCGCCCAGAAGGGCACCTACTACAAGCTCTACACCGGCGCCTTCGAGCTGGAGTAGGGGCCGAACTCGAAGAGTCACGAAGTATGCCCACATCGGCCCTCCCCCTGTCTCCGCACCCCTCCCGAACGCCGCCGTAGGGGCGCTCACCGAGCGCCCGCCCCCCCGTAATTAAACCGGCCTCCCGATTCCGACAAGCGGAACCGGGAGGCCGTTATTCATTTTACCGTTTCGTATTATTCCTCTTACCGTTTCGTATTATTCCTCAATTCTTGCGTTGTCCCTTTGCCGCGCCTGCTCCGCCGCCTGCCGGATCCGGTACTCCACTCGCTCCACGTCGGGAATGACCCGGAGCTTCGGGAGATTGTGGTGATAGGTTACCGTATGGCTATGGCGGCCAACGGCGCGGTGTGTGGTTTCGCAGGTCGTCTCCTCGCCGAAGCTGATCTCGCCGCTGCCGTCGCCGTACCCGGTCACGTTCATCCGGGGCAGATCCGTCAGCTCCAGGCTTTGGGTACTCCCGCCCTTCCGGATGATCACCCGGCGGTCGGTCAGGGCGTAGCGCTCCTTCATCCCGGAGAGAAACCTCCAGACGAGACGGCCGATCAGCAGCCAGAGCCCCACCGCCGCAAAGGGGATCATAAAGAGCCTGGGGAGCCCCAGGGACGGATCGCTCCCGCCGCGCACCCAGGTCAGCCAGATCAAAACCCCGGTGATCCCGCACCAGGCCAGGCTGAAGGGCACCAGCTTCCGGTCCTCATGTTCAAAGAACCGGAGCTTCTCCGGCCTTCCGGTCCAGAGCAGGGTTTCCCCGGGCTGCAGCAGTTCGCGCACCCAGCTCATATCGTAATCGTCCATATAGGTTCCCCTCCTTTCTGCGGATATTATACCAGAACTCCGCGCAAATGTAAAGATGCGCCGTCAATCCTGCGGCAGGGAACGGCCTGTTTCCGGTTCCGGCAGGCGCGCTCCGGGTCCACTGCAAAAGACGCGCTCTGGGTTCGCGGCAGGCGCGCTCCGGGTCCGCTGCAAAAAACCTTGCAATTCCGGCGGAAAAATGGTATAATATCTTGAATTATTATGGAGTAGTATCCGCTTTCAACGGAGGAAATGAATTTGGAACGCAAAACACCCCTGATCTCCCCGGAAGACCTGCGGCGGCAGGCGGAGATCAGCGAATACATCAAGGGCTGGTGGCAGAGCCAGGGCGTGACGCCCGTGGCCTACGTGGAGACCTACGGCTGCCAGCAGAACGAGGCCGACTCCGAGCAGATCCGGGGCCTTCTGGAACGCTGCGGCTACGGCTTCACCGACAGCGCCGAAGGCGCGGACCTGGTGATCGTCAACACCTGCGCCATCCGGGAGCACGCGGCCCAGCGGGTCTTCGGCAACGTGGGGGCCCTGGTCCACACGAAGCGCCGCCACCCGGGCCAGAAGATCTTCGTCTGCGGCTGCATGATGGGCAAGCCCGAGATCTCCGAGCGGATGAAGAAGTCCTACCCCCACGTGGACGGCATCTTCTCCCCCCACCACCTCTGGGAGCTGCCGGAGCAGCTCTACCGGGTGCTGATCCGCCACCGGAAGGCCTACGCCGTGGAGGACTCCGCCGGGGCCATTGCCGAGGGTCTGCCCCTGGTGCGGACCAACAAGCTCAAAGCCTGGGTCAGCATCATGTACGGCTGCAACAACTTCTGCTCCTACTGCATCGTCCCCTACGTCCGGGGCCGGGAGCGGAGCCGCCTGCCCGAAGACATCCTGGCCGAGTGCCGGGGCCTGATCGCGGAGGGCTACAAGGAGCTGACCCTTTTGGGCCAGAACGTCAACTCCTACGGCAAGGACCTGGGCAGCGGCGTGGACTTCGCGGATCTGATCGCGCAGGTCGCCGAGCTGCCCGGGGAGTTCACGGTCCGCTTTATGACCTCCCACCCCCGGGACGCCAGCCACAAGCTCTTTGACACGATGGCGAGCCATGAGAAGATCGCCAAGCAGTTCCACCTGCCCTTCCAGTCCGGCAATGACCGGATTCTGAAGGAGATGAACCGCCACTACGACCGGGCCCGCTACCTGGAGCTGATCGACTACGGGCGGAGGCTGATGCCCGACATTGTTTTCACTTCGGACGTCATCGTGGGCTTCCCCGGCGAGACCGAAGAAGAGTTCGAGGACACGATCTCCCTGATCGAGCAGGTTCGCTTCGAGGCCCTGTTCACCTTCATCTATTCCCCCCGTCCCGGGACCCCGGCGGCGGCCATGCCGGACCCCACCCCAAAAGAGGAGAAAAACCGCCGCTTCGACCGGCTTCTGGCCGTCCAGAACGCCATTTCCGAGGAGAAGCACCGGGCATTGATCGGGAAGACCCTCCGGGTCCTGGTGGACGGGAAAGACGGAGAACTGCTCACCGCCCGCACCGACGGCGGCCGCCTGGTCCGATTGGAAGGCGACGACGCCCTGATCGGGCAGTTTATCAACGTGACGATCACCGACGCCACCACCTGGTCCCTGGTCGGGAGCGTCGCGCCGTAGGGGACCCGCGCCGTAGGGGCGGCCATTGGCCGCCCGCCCGACGCGGAAGCCTCCCCAGCCTGCCGTAGGGACAAGCATTGCTTGTCCGGCATTCGGAACGAATGCGATTTGCCGGAGGCAAATCACCAAGACCGACCGGCTGCGGCAGATCGCGCGCCGCGCGATCCCTCGCCTGCGGCGAGGCGGACAAGCACGGCTTGTCCCTACGCAAAATCTATCCCTTTCCCCGCATCGGGCGGGCGCTCGGTGAGCGCCCCTACATCCTCAATCGGAGGTATCAATCATGGCCGAACTGACTCCCATGATGAAACAATATAAAGCCATTCACGCGCAGCATCCGGACTGCCTGCTGTTTTTCCGGCTCGGGGACTTCTATGAGATGTTCGACGAGGACGCGAAGGTAGCGGCCAGAGAGCTGGATCTGACCCTCACCACCCGGGATCGGGGCAAAGCCGAGGAGGAGCGCACCCCCATGTGCGGGGTCCCCTACCACGCCGCCGAGAGCTACATCGCCCGGCTGGTCGGGAAGGGCTATAAGGTGGCCATCTGCGAGCAGATGGAGGATCCGGCCCTGGCCAAGGGGCTGGTGGACCGGGACATTATCCGCATCATCACGCCCGCCACGGTGGTGGAGAGCTCCATGCTGGACGAGGGGAACAACAACTACTACGCCTCCCTCTGCCGGACCGCCGAGGGCGTGGGCGTGGCCCTCATCGACATCTCCACCGGCGAGGCCTGCGCGACCCTGGCCGACGGCGAGGACGCCCAGGACAAGGCCCTCAACGAGCTGGGCCGCTTTGAGCCCAAGGAGCTGATCGTGGACGAGGATCTGGCCCAGAGCAAGGGCTTTGCCCTGGACGTCCAGCTCCGGCTGCGCTGCCCCGTCAACGTGGGCAGGCGGGCGCTCTACGAGGACGAGGCCGTGAACGCGGCCCTGGCGGCTCAATTTGCCGACCAGGATCTCTCGGCTCTGCCCCTGCCGGTGCGCCTGGCCCTGGGCGCCCTGGTCCAGACCCTCCGGGCTCTGCAGAAGAGCGAGCTCAGCCACGTCCGCAAGCTGGATTACTACCTCTCGGGCCGCTATCTGGAGCTGGACCTGACGGCCCGGCGGAACCTGGAGCTGACCCAGACCCTCCGGGGCAAGGAGAAGAAGGGCAGCCTCCTCTGGGTCATGGACAAGACCAAAACCTCCATGGGTTCCCGGATGCTCCGGGCCTGGATGGAAAAGCCCCTGCGGAACCCCAACGAGATCCGCCGCCGCCTGGATGCGGTGCAGGAGCTCTATCACGCCACCCTGCCCCGGCAGGAGCTGCTGCTGGCCCTGAAGACCGTCACGGATCTGGAACGGGTCACGGCCCGGATCGTCACCGGCGCAGCCAACGCCCGGGATCTGGTTCAGCTCAGCCAGGGCTGCGCCGGTCTGCCCGCTCTCAGAACGCTGCTCTCCGGCTTTCAAAGCTCCATGCTGGCCGTGATCACGGAAAATCTCGACGATCTGCGGGACCTTCGGGAGGCCGTGGAACAGACCATCGCCGACGAGCCCCCCTTCTCCCTGCGGGAGGGCGGCATCATCCGCCCGGGGTTTTCCGAGGAGGTGGATCGGCTGCGGGATATCATGTCCGGCGGCAAGGGCACCCTGGCCCGGATCGAGGCCCAGGAAAAGGAGAAGACCGGCATCAAGAATCTCCGGGTGGGCTATAACCGGGTCTTCGGCTACTATATCGAGGTGGCCAAGGGCCAGGTGGACCTGGTTCCCGACAGCTATATCCGCAAGCAGACCCTGGTGAACGGGGAGCGCTACATCACCCAGGAACTGAAGGAACTGGAAAACACCATCCTGGGTGCCAAGGACCGGGTCAACGCCCTGGAATACGAGATCTTTACCGCCCTGCGGGAGCGGTTGGCGGCCAACGCCGCCCGGATCCAGCAGAGCTCCCGGGCCGTGGCCGCGGCGGACGTGCTCTGCGCCCTGGCAGAGCTGGCGGTCCAGAACAACTACTGTATGCCGGAGGTCGATCTTTCGTCCTCCATCGAGATCACCGCGGGCCGCCATCCCGTGGTGGAGAAGACCCTGACGGATGCCCTCTTCGTCCCCAACGATACCTCCATGGACGGGCGGCGGGAGCGGGTGGCTGTCATCACCGGCCCCAACATGGCCGGTAAGTCCACCTATATGCGCCAGGTGGCCCTCATCGTTCTCATGGCCCAGATGGGCAGCTTCGTCCCCGCCTCCGCGGCCCGGATCGGCGTGGTGGACAAGATCTTCACCCGCATCGGGGCCTCCGACGACCTGGCCGCCGGCCAGTCCACCTTCCTGGTGGAGATGTCCGAGATGGCCGACATCCTCAAAAACGCCACCCCCCGGAGCCTGCTGATCCTGGACGAGATCGGCCGGGGCACCGCCACCTACGACGGCATGGCCATCGCCCAGGCTGTCCTGGAGCACGTGGGGGATCCCCTGCGGCTGGGCTGCAAGACTCTGTTCGCCACCCACTACCACGAGCTGACGGAGCTGGCCGACACCCACCCCGAGATCCGCAACTACAACATCTGCGTCAAGCGCCGCAAGGACGATATCGTCTTCCTGCGGAAGATCGTCCCCGGCGTGGCGGACGGCAGCTACGGCGTCGAGGTCGCCAAGCTGGCGGGCATTCCCGCCCGGGTGGTGAAGCGGGCCCGGGAGATCCTGAAGGACCTGGAGGACAAGAGCCCCAGCCGGATCCTGGTTCCGGTCCAGGCGACCCCCGGCATGGAGCTGTCCCTGGCCCAGACGGCCCTGGGAGACCCCGCCGCCGAGGAGATCAAAAAGCGCCTGAGCGAAACAATGGTGGAGACCATGACGCCCATCGAGGCCTTGAACTTTTTGTATGAACTGAAACAGCTGCTGTAAGAGTTAAGATTGCCCTGCGGGCAAGCTAAGATTCGGCTTCGCCGAAGTTAAGATTTGCCTGCGGCAAAGTTAAGATGCCTGCGGCAGTTTGGAACCTGCGCAGCATTCATAACGCACGAAGCGCTCATAACTTGTGCGAAGCGCAATCATAACTTGCAAAGCAATCTTAACTTTCGGCGCAAGCCGAAATTTTAACTCCGGAGGTGATCCTATGCCGAAAATCATACAGCTCGATCCCCATCTTGCCAACCTGATCGCCGCGGGCGAGGTGGTGGAGCGGCCCGCCTCCGTGGTGAAGGAGCTGGTGGAGAACGCCATCGACGCCGGAGCGAAAACGATCACGGTGGAGCTCCAGAACGGCGGCATGAGCTTCCTGCGGGTCAGCGACGACGGCTGCGGCATGGGCCGGGAGGACGCCAAGACCGCCTTCCTGCGCCACGCCACCTCCAAGCTCCGCACGAAGGAGGACCTGGCCGCCATCGGCACCCTGGGCTTCCGGGGCGAGGCCCTGGCCGCCACCGCCGCCGTCAGCCGGGTGGATCTGCTGACCCGGACCGCCGAGGACCTGGAGGGTACCCACCTGACCCTGGAGGCCGGGAAGATCCTGTCCTGCGAGGCCGCGGGCTGCCCCGTGGGGACCACTATCGTGGTTCGGGACCTCTTCTTCAACACCCCGGCCCGGATGAAATTTATGAAACGGGACTCCGTGGAGGCCTCCGCCGCGGCGGGAGCCGTTCAGAAACAGGCGCTGGCCCATCCGGAGATCAGTTTCCGCTTCATCAAGGACGGGGAGCCCCAGCTTCGCACCCCCGGCGACGGGGAGCTGCTTTCTGCCGTCTACGCGGTCCTGGGCCGCCAGGCCGCCTCGGAGATGATCCCCGTGGACAGCCACTGGGAAAAGCTTGGCGTCTCCGGCTTCGTCTCCAAGCCCACCGCGACCCGGGGCAACCGGAACAACCAGATCTTTTTCGTCAATCACCGGCCTGTACGCTCCCGCACCATGACCGCCGCCCTGGAGGAAGCCTACCGCAACCAGCTTATGACGGGCCGCTTCCCCTCCTGCGTCCTGAATCTTTCCATGCCCCTGTCGGCGGTGGACGTCAACGTCCACCCGGCCAAGACGGAGGTCAAGTTCCTCAACGAGAAGGAAATCTTCGACTGCGTCCACTACGGCGTCCTGGGGGCGCTGAATAAGGCACCGGGGCAGGTGCCCTTCGCCTTCGGCGAGGCAACAGGCAACAGGCAACAGGCAACAGGAGACGGGGGACGCGAGGCAACAGGGAATTTCCAGGCAACAGGCAACAGGCAACAGGCAATAGGGGACGGGGGACGCGAGGCAGCAGGATTCGAACAGTCCGTAGGGGCGGCCATCGGCCGTCCGCCCGCGGCAGAAGCCCAAGCCTTCCCCCTGGGGGGAAGGTGGCATCCGGCGTCCCCCGCAAGCCGGATGACGGATGAGGGGACCTCCGACGACCGCCCGGCCCCGAAGGATGACAACCGCTTCTTCAAAGCGATGAGCGCTGAAGAATATCGCGGCAAGGCCAAGCCCCAGGTCCACACCCTGACCCGCTGGGAATACGAGCAGATGACGAAGGCCCTGAACAAAACTCCCGCCCCCGCGCCCAGCCAGGCTATGCGCGAGGCCGTGCGCCCCGGGACCCTGAATAGCCCCATCCAAGCCCCCGCGGACGACCCCGTAGGGAGCGATCCCCTGATCGCTTCCGTCATTGCCGAAGGCAATGACGCCGCCGCGCCGCGGCGGCAGGAGGCATCTGGGGATGCCTCCCTACGGTCCGACCCGCCTGCTCCCCCCCCTTCTCCTGACGCTTCCCTTCCTCTGGAGGGCGTGGAACAGGCGCCCGGCTTCCGCTATATCGGCGAGGTTTTCCGGACCTACATCCTGGTGGAGCAGGGAGACGAGCTGATCCTCATCGACAAGCACGCCGCCCACGAGCGGATCAATTTCGAGCGCCTCCTGGCTCAGGGAACCACCGTTCTCGGCCAGACTCTCCTCCAGCCCCGGAGCTGCCGCTTTGACCGGGAGGAGGCCGCCCTGCTGATCGAAAACCGGGAGCTGCTTTTGAGTCTGGGCTACGACCTGGACGACCTGGGAGAGGGTGACCTGCTCCTTCGCCAGATCCCCTCGGACATCCGGGAATCCGACGCCGCCGCCACCCTCTCCGAGATCGCGGAGCACCTCCGGGACGGCCGTCTGGACACCCCCCAGCGCCTCCGGGACGAGGCCCTGCACACCATCGCCTGCAAGGCCGCCATCAAGGCGGGTTATATCACGGACCCCGCCGAGCTGCAAGCCCTGGCCAAAACCGTCCTCTCCCGGGACGACCTGAAATACTGTCCCCACGGCAGACCGATCTGCACCGTAATCAGCAAACGGCAGATCGAAAAGCAGTTTAAAAGGATAACGTGATGAAAGATTTGATTTGTATCTGCGGTCCTACCGCCTCCGGGAAGACCGGGCTGGCGGTGGCGCTGGCGAAAAAGCTGGACGGCGAGGTGGTCTCCTGCGACTCCATGCAGATTTACCGCAGCATGGACGTGGGCACAGCCAAGCCTACCGCTGCCGAAATGGACGGCGTTCCCCACTGGCTGCTGGACGCGGCGGAACCGGGGGAGGACTTTTCCGTGGGCCGCTACGTGAAGCTGGCGGACGCCGCCATTGCCGATATCCGCGGGCGCGGAAAAGTCGCCATCGTCTGCGGCGGTACCGGCCTGTATATGGACAGCCTCATCAAGGGCGAGACCTTCGCAGCCCCCTCCCGGCCCGCCCAGCGGGAATACGTGGAGCATATCGCCGAGGAAAAGGGCGTGGCCTATCTCTACGAAATGCTTAAGGACGCGGATCCGGAGACCGCGGAAAAGCTCCACCTCTCGGATCGGAAGCGCATCATCCGGGCCATGGAGGTCTTTCTGATCACGGGCATGCCCCTGTCCTGGCACAACGAACAGTCGAAGAACCGGCCGCCCAAGTACGAGCCCGCCTGGCTGGGCCTCAACTTCCGGGATCGGGCCAAGCTCTACGCCCGGATCGACGCCCGGGTGGACGAAATGCTGGCACAGGGCTTGGGGGCCGAGGTGCAAGCCCTGCTGGACCGGGGCGTCGACCCCAAAACCACCGCCATGCAGGCTATCGGCTACAAGGAAATGGCTGCCGCCCTCCGGGGCGAGTGTACGCTGCGGCAGGCCGCCGACCGGATCAAACAGGCCTCCCGCAACTACGCCAAGCGCCAACTCACTTGGTTCCGCAGGAACGAGGCGATCCGGTGGCTGTACGTGGACGAGAACAAAGACCTCCTGGAGGAGGCCGTGAGCCTTCTTTTGAAACAGGATAATTGACACAATTATCCTGTTTCAAAAGAATCAAAGCGACAGCATTCGACAAACGGATTCTGTTACCATAGATGCTACCATCTTACATAGAAACGAGGTAACATCCATGGCAAACGAAACCTTACAGGATCTTTTCCTGAACGAACTGCGGAAAGAGCGTCAGCTTGTGACGGTCTTTCTGATGAACGGCTTTCAGATGAAGGGCGTGATCACGGGCTTTGACAGCTTCGTGGTCACCCTGGTCTCCGAGGGCCGCCAGCAAATGATCTATAAACACGCGATCTCCACCGTGGTTCCGGCAAGACCGGTAAAAATGGCCCCCTGAGCAAAGGCCAGGCCGCCCTGGGAGACCGCGTGCCAAGGGGGGCCTGCATATCATGAAAGGCGAAAAATTTATGAAGATCATTGTCGCCGCGCTGCTCTGCGTGACGGTCTGCTACATGATCTTCTCCGTCACCCGCCTCTCGGGCGACGCCTTTACAACCTATAAAGCGGTGCGCTTTGAAGTCGGCGATGGGATTACCACCTCCGGCTTCCTGGTGCGTTCCGAGCAGTCGCTTCGCTCCGAGGGCGGCGGCATTATCGTTCCCACCCGCAGCGAGGGCGAGAAGGTGGGAAAGGGCCAGACGCTGGCCCTCTGCTACCGGGATGAGGAGGACAAGCGCCTCCAGGCCCGGATCGACGAGCTGGAGGAAGAGCTGGCGCAGATGAAATATGCCCACTCCTACTCTGCCAGCGACGCGGACTCCGCCTCCATGGACACCGACATCCTCCGCCTGATGAACCAGATCACCCTGTCTGCCGCGCGGCGGGAGTATGCCTCGGCGGACAAGTCCGCCGAGGCGCTCAAGCCCTACATTCTGCGCCGCTATCTCAACAGCAGCGAAGCCGACGCGCTGTGGGTGCGGATCACTGCCGTCCAGGAGCAGCTCAACACGCTCAAAGACCAGGTCGGAACGGAGACCGGCGCCGTCACAGCCCCGGTTTCCGGCTGGTTCTCCGGCGTGAGCGACGGTCTGGAGGGCTCCCTCACTCCCGAATTTCTTGAGACGGCCACCGTGGAAGCCCTGGAAAAATTCGAGGGAGTCAGCCGCCGGGAGGATGACGCCATCGGCAAGCTCGTGACCTCTCAGAAGTGGTATTTTGCGGCCATTGTGCCCAGCCGGAACGTGGCAGGGCTGGAACCGGGAGACCGGATCGAGGTCAATTTCGCCTATGACTTTTACGGAAACCTGCGGATGAAGGTGGAGCGCGTGAGCCCCTCGGAGGACGATCGCTGCATCCTGGTCCTTTCCTCCGAGTCCTACATCCAGTACGCCGTCAGCTCCCGCACCCAAACCGCCGATCTGGTTTTTGCCGACCGCTCGGGCCTGCGGGTGCCCAAGACCGCCATCTACGCCACCGAAGACGGTCAGAGCGGGGTTTACGTCCTGGAAGGCGCGGAGGCCAAGTGGAAACCCATTACGATCCTCTTCGATAACGGGGACAGCTTCATCGTGGAGCTGGACAAGTCCAGCACCAAAAACCTCTGGCCCGAGGACGAGATCATCCTCACCACCGGAGAGATCTACAACGGAAAGGTCATGATCAAATGAGTATTGCCGAAAACGTCGCCGCGCTCCGTACCAGAATGACGGAGGCGGCCCTGGCCGCGGGCCGGGACCCAAGTGAGATCCTCCTCTGCGCCGCCACGAAAATGAACGACGCCGAGCGGGTAAAGGAGGCTGTCGCGGCCGGTGTGGACTGCTGCGGCGAGAACCGGGTCCAGGAGCTGGCGCAAAAGCAGCCCCTTGGCGCCTACGAGGGCAGGCCCGTTCACTTCATCGGCCATCTGCAGACCAACAAGGTCAACAAGGTCGTGGGCAAGGTGGATCTGATTCAGTCCGTGGACCGGCTGGAACTGCTGGAGGCGGTGGATCGGACCGCCCGGCGGCTCGGGATCCGGCAGGATATCCTGTTTGAGGTCAATATCGCCGCCGAGGCCCAGAAGGGCGGATTCACCCCCGAGCAGGCCCTGGAGCTGGCCGGGGAGATGGAACGCTGGCCCGGGGTATTTCTCCGCGGGCTCATGGCGATCCCGCCTGTCCCGGAGAAAAAAGGGGATAATTGTAAATATTTTGCGAAAATGCGAAATCTTTATATTGACATTGCGGGGAAAAAATACGATAATGTATCTATGGTATGTCTGTCTATGGGCATGAGCGACGATTTTGAGGACGCCATCGCCGAGGGCAGCACCATGATCCGCGTGGGCACCGCCATTTTCGGCCCGCGGGCCTACGCCCTCTGACGGATAAAGCCTATTCAGAATATAGATATTAGGAGGACACTTTGAAATGGGACTGATGGATGAACTCAAGAAGCTGACGCGCCCCTACAAGGAAGAGGATACGGACGAGTACGATTTCGACGAGGAAGAAGACGAGCTGGATACCGAACCCGAACCCGCTCCCGCACCCCGCCGCTCCGCCTTTTCCGCCCAGGAGACGCCTGCCGCCAATAATACCAGCCGCCGTTCCGGTCCGGCCCGGGTCATGAACCTGAACAACAATTCCGCCATGCAGGTTGTTCTGGTCAAGCCCGACCGCTTCGACACCGTTTCCGAGATTGCCGACAATCTGCGCGATAAGAAGGCCATCGTGCTGAACCTTGAATCTACCAACAAGGATGTGGCCCGCCGCCTGGTGGATTTCCTCTCCGGCGTTGCCTACGCCCTGGACGGGAAGATCAAGAAGGTCGCCATTTCCACCTACATCCTGACGCCCTACAACGTAGAGATCGTCGGCGATCTGGTGGAAGAACTGGAGAACAGCGGCGTTTACTTCTAAGCCTGCTCCGTAGGGGCCGGCGTCCCCGACGGCCCGCACGCGTCAGAGACCGGAACGTACGGGGCGTCGAGGACGCCGCCCCCTACGATACAGCGGATCACAGACAGAAAGGAAGCGTCATACTATGCTGACACCCCAAGACTTACAGGAAGTCTCTTTTGAAAAGGCCAGGATCGGCGGCTATGTGATGAAATCCGTGGATGAATTCCTGGAGCCGCTGATGGAAGACTATGTGACGCTCTATAAAGAGAACGCCGTCTTAAAGAGCAAGATGCGTTTGCTGGTGGAGCGGCTGGAGGCCTACCGTGCCAACGAGGCCAACATCAAGGCCGCCGCCGAAAAGGCGAAGCAGGAGGCCGACGAGCTTCTGGCCGACGCCCGCCGCCGCAGCGACGAGATGGTCTCCAAGGCCAAGGACGACGCCCGGATCGCGGGCATCGACGCCGCGGCCGCCGCGGAGTCCGACCGGCTGCGCCTGGCCAAGGAGGCCACTGCGGACTTCGTACAGGCGGTTGAGGCCCAGATCGCCCGCCAGCAGCAGGCCCTCGAAGCCCTCAAGAGCCTGGATCTGCCCGCCCGCGAGGCCATCAAGCCCGCTCCGGAGCCCAAGCTGACCCGCAGAGCCTACGACTACGAGTCCGAGCAGGATCAGCCCCGGCCCCGTCCGGAGCCCACCAGCAAGCCCGAGGAAATCGCGGCCCAGATCGAGCAGAGCGTCGCCTCCATCACCGGCGAAACGATCCGCCCCAAGCCGGAGACGGACGCCGACCTCAAGGCGGCCACCAAGGTCATGCCCGCCCTGGACGAGCGCACCACGGCGAAGTTTGCGAACCTGAAGTTCGGGAAGAACTATCAGCCGTAGCCCTTCGGGCAGGGATCAGGGATTAAGGATTAGGGAGTAGCGGCGCACAGTGTGCGCCACAAGTCTGCCCGCGCCGTAGGGGCGGCCATTGGCCGTCCGGGTTTGCGTGGGAGTTACTGAAAACTGAAGACTGAAAAATGAATAATGAATAATTGTGGTATTTTTCAATTCTGCGAATTGAAAAATGAAAATTTATATTCATCGCGAAGCGACACCTGAATGATTCATTCTTAAGTCTTCAGTATTCATTATGATTTGCCTGCGGCAAATTGCGGTCGTGCCGAACGCGGGACGAGCAATGCTCGCCCCTACGGCGGGTGAGCGGACGGCAGAGTGCCGTCCCTACACAGGAAAACAGAATATCTTGCGTTGAAGGGAACGTGCAAGAACAGCAATGCGCGCAGAGAGCTGCCGGTCGGTGTAAGGCAGCGGCATCTGATCCTGCGGATCCTCCCCGAGCACCCTGCCGAACGGGAAACCAAGTAGATCAGGGCGTTTCATGGGCGTTACACCATGAGAAAGTGGCAGCGGCTTCGCCGCTGCAAGAAGAGTGGTACCGCAGAGGAAGAACGCCTTTGTCTCTTGTCAGGAGACAGAGGCGTTCTTCCTTAAGTGACAAGTGACAGGTGACAAGTGACAATTACCCTTGTTTGGGAGGAGTATCGTTGATTCGGGACAAATCGTTTCAGTTTTCGATTCGTATTGTAAAGCTCTGCAGTTACCTTCAACGGGAAAAACGCGAATATGTCCTGTCTAAGCAGCTTTTGCGTTCCGGGACCAGCATCGGCGCAAATGTCTCAGAGGCAAAGCAGGGGCAGAGCAGAGCGGATTTTCTTTCCAAAAATTCAATTGCGCTGAAGGAAGCGGAAGAAACGGATTATTGGCTTCGTCTGCTTTACGCAACAGGTTTCCTCTCAAAAGCAGGTTTTGACTCCATGATCACCGATTGTCGCGAGCTGGAGCGAATCCTTACCAGCATTGTGAAATCAACACGCGAAGCGAATGAATAGCTGTTTTTCAAATCGTATTTGAAAAACACATTGAATTGTCACCTGTCACCTGTCACTTGTCACTTTTATAACAGAATTACAATTCCATAAGGAGAAAACACAATGGATTACAAGAACACCATCATCACCCCGAAAACCGACTTTCCCATGCGGGGCGGGCTGCCTCAGCGGGAGCCGGGCATGCTCGCCGAATGGAACAAAATCGACGTCTACAAGGAGCTGCGGAAGCGCAACGCGGGCAAGCCCCGCTTTGTTCTCCACGACGGCCCTCCCTTCTCCAACGGCGATATCCACATGGGCCACGCCCTCAATAAAACCCTGAAGGACTTCATCGTCCGCTCCTGGGCCATGCGGGGCTTCGACACCCCCTACGTCCCCGGCTGGGACAACCACGGCATGCCCATCGAGTCCGCCATCATCAAGAAGAACAAGCTCAACCGCAAGGCCATGTCCGTGCCCGACTTCCGCTCCGCCTGCCGGGACTTCGCCCTGGAGTACGTGGACCGGCAGCGCAAGGGCTTCCAGCGCCTGGGCATCGTGGCGGACTGGGAGAACCCCTATCTGACCATGGACAAGGAGTTCGAGGCCGAGGAGGTCAAGGTCTTCGGCGAGATGTACCGCAAGGGCTACATCTACAAGGGCCTGAAGCCCGTCTACTGGTGCCCCAAGGACGAGACCGCCCTGGCTGAGGCTGAGATCGAGTACCAGGACGACCCCTGCACCACAGTCTACGTCAAGTTCCCCATGCACGACGACAAGGGTAAGCTGAGCCATCTGGATCTGAGCAAGCTCTACTTCGTGATCTGGACCACCACCATCTGGACCCTGCCCGGCAACATGGGCGTCGCCCTCCACCCCTGGGAGAGCTACGCCATCGTCAAGGCTCCCAACGGCGAGATGTACGTCATGGCCGAAGCCCTGATCGAAAAGGTCATGGGCGTCGGCGGCTTCGAGACCTGGGAGCTCCTGGAGACCCACCCCGGCTCCTTCTTTGAGTATATGCTGGCCGACCACCCCTTCCTGCCCAAGACCTCCCTGGTGGTCAACGCCGACTACGTCACCATGGACTCCGGCACGGGCCTGGTCCACACGGCCCCCGGCTTCGGCGCCGAGGACTATCAGACCGGCATGCGCTACGGTCTGGAGCTCATCGTCCCCGTGGACGACCTGGGCCGCCACACCGACTACGCCGGTCCCTACGCCGGTCTGAAGACCGAGGAATCCAACCCCATCATCCTGGAGGATATGCGGAAAAACGGCTCCCTCTTCGCCTCCGAGAACGTCCTCCACTCCTATCCCCACTGCTGGCGCTGCAAGAGCCCCATCATCTTCCGGGCCACTCCTCAGTGGTTCTGCTCTGTGGACTCCTTCAAGGACGAGGCCTGCGCCGCCGCCGAGGAGGTCCGCTGGCTCCCTGCCTGGGGCAAGGACCGGCTCAACGCCATGATCCGCGAGCGCAACGACTGGTGCATCTCCCGCCAGCGCCGCTGGGGCCTGCCCATCCCGGTCTTCTACTGCAAGGACTGCGGCAAGCCCGTCTGCACCCCCGAAACCATCGCCCGGA
>CAMUYE010000043.1 GCA_947164825.1 uncultured Clostridia bacterium | reverse complement strand
GATCCGGAGCGCCGCGTCCAGCCGCTTTATCGGGATGGGCCTGAACCAGCGCACCACCATCGGCCTCTACTACCGGCCCAACAAGGAAAACTACACCTACAGCGATCTGAATCTCACGGGCACCATCCGCTTCCGGGCTTCGGACCGGGTCGCCTTTGCCGTCGTCGCAGGCGGCTGGCCCGCGGACAGCGACGAGCCCGTTACGGTCCAGTACGCGGTCCAGGAAGCCGCGACCGGCAAGGCTGTCTCCGTGTTCCAGGAGCAGATCCCCTGGAACGCGCTGTGGAACGGCAGGTATTTCGTCGGCGACCTCGAGGCGTCCTGGCTGCCTGCCGCCCCAGGCGCCTATACCTTCACGATCTTCATCAACAGCCAGCGCATCGGCACCATCGGCTTCACGCTGATCCAGTGACCCGCCAGAGCTTCGGTTCAGCCCCGGCTCCCGGACGTTTCCGCGTCCGGGAGCCGTTTTGTCGTCCTATTCGGCAAACAAGAAGCCCGCCGCCGGAAAACAAACCGTTGCAATCCGGGAGCAGCTGGTGTATAATAATATAGTTAATGAGATTGCCAAAGATCGTGATTGCCCGAAAGGCGGGGCGAAAGGAGGAGGGCCCGTGAAGATATTACACATGATCTCCGGCGGCGACGTGGGCGGAGCCAAGACGCACGTGCATACCCTGCTGGCCGGTCTGACCAAGACCGACGAGGTGCTTCTGGCCTGCTTTATGGAAGGCCCCTTCGCCGAAGAGGCCCGGGCTCTGGGGATCCCCACCCGGGTTCTGACGGGCTCTGTTCCCGCCGCGGTGCGGGAGCTGGCAGAGCTGGTCCGCGCCGAGGGCTTTTCCATTCTCCACTGTCACGGCGCAAGGGCCAATTTAGTGGGCAGCCTGCTGAAGAAACAGACGGGCCTGCCTACCGTCACCACCGTCCACAGCGACTATCGGCTGGACTACATGGGACGGCCTCTGGCAGCCCTCACCTACGGAAACATCAACCGCTACGCTCTGCGGCAGATGGACTACTGGATCGGCGTTTCCCAGCCCACTGCGGATATGCTCCACGAGCGGGGCTTCGACCCGAACCGGACCTTCACCATTTCCAACGGCGTCCCCTTTGATCTGGGGGAGCCCGCCCTGGATCGGGAGGCTTACCTCCGCAGTCTGGGGATCGAACCGGAGCCGGGGATGACCGTTTTCGGCATCGCCGCCCGGATCAACCCCGTCAAGGACATGGGGACCCTGATCCGCGCATTCGCCAGGACCGTGGCTGCCTGCCCGACCGCCCGGCTGATCATCGCCGGCGACGGCGAGCAGCGCAGGCAGATGGAAGCCCTGGCCGCATCGCTCTGCCCGGAGGGGACCGTGGTCTTCGCGGGCTGGATCTCCGACACCCACAGCTTCTACTCTGCCATCGACGTCAACATGCTCACCTCCCTCTCCGAGGGCTTCCCTTATGCGCTGCCGGAAGGCGCCAGCCGCCGCTGCGCCACCAT
Source organism: uncultured Clostridia bacterium (assembly GCA_947164825.1). Taxonomy (GTDB): domain Bacteria; phylum Bacillota; class Clostridia; order Oscillospirales; family Oscillospiraceae; genus JAFRPC01. The sequence continues at coordinate 14,773 of CAMUYE010000043.1, read as the reverse complement.
TGCCTCCCGGGTGGGCGGCATCCCCAATCTCGTGAAGCACGAGCGCAACGGCCTGCTCTTCACCCCGCGGGACGTGGATACCCTGGCGGACTATATGATCACGCTGGCCCGGGATCCCGCGCTGCGAAAGACTTATGCAGACCGCCTCTATGACGACGCCCGGGAGAAATACTCGGTGGAGGCCACCGTGGCCCGGCAGCGGGAGATCTATGAGACCGTCCTCCGCCGGGAGGCCCGGGCAAAAGCCCTCGACCGGGACGGCATTCTGATCTGCGGCGCTTACGGCAAGGGCAACGCCGGGGACGACGCCATCCTCGGCGCCATGGTGCGCGCCCTGCGGGAACGGGATCCCGACATCCCCATCTACGCCACCTCCCGCACCCCGTCCCAGACGGCCAGAGAAGCGGGGATCGGTGCGATCTACACCTTCCATCCCTGGAAGGTCCGGGCCAGGATGAAGCGCACCCGTCTTTACCTGTCCGGCGGCGGCAGCCTGATCCAGGACGCCACCTCCTCCCGCTCGCTGTGGTATTATCTCCACTCTATTCAGGCGGCCAGAAAGCGGGGCAACCTGGTCATGATGATCGGCTGCGGCGTCGGCCCGGTTCACCGGAAGGGGAACCGTCGGCGGGCCGCCGCGGTGATCCAAAGCTGCGTAGACCGCATCACCCTCCGGGATACCGCCTCCCTCCGGGAGCTGGAGAGCCTGGGCGTTTCCGGCATTCCCACCCGGGTCACGGCGGATATGGCCTTCCTGGTCCGGCCTGCCGCGCCGCACCTGGTGGACGCCCTGTGCGCGGAACTCGGCATCCGGCCGGAGGATCGGCTCCTGATCCTGGCGCCGCGGCCTTGGGAGAACGCTGAGCGCCACGCGGCGGATTTCGCCGCCGCTGCGGTCCACGGGGCAAAGTCCCACGGGCTCCGGCCCGTTCTGCTGGCCATGGAGCCTGCCAAGGATCGGGCCCTCTGCCGCCAGATCGCAGCCCTTTCCGCTGCCGACGGGGTGGAATGTCCCGTTCTGGAGTCTCCGCCGGACGTGGGGACGGTGGTGGGGCTGATCGCCCGGGCCGAGGCTGTGCTGGGCATGCGCCTGCACTCGCTGATCTTTGCCGCCGCCCAGGGAACGCCCTTTGCCGGCGTCTCCTACGATCCCAAGGTCACGGGCTTCGTGGATTACATCGGTCAGGGCCTCTGCTGCTCCCTGGAAGAGGTCGACGCGGCCCGGCTCTGCTCCATGATCGACGGCATCTGCCTCTGCGACGGCGAGGACTTCCGGGACGCCGCCCAGCGCCTGCGCGCCCTGTCCGAGAAGAACGCCGAGGAAGCCATGGATCTGTTGAAAAACGAAAAATCTGATTGTTGAAAAGAAGGAACGCTTATGAAACAGCATCAACGCACGGCCTATGCCGTCGGCCTGAAAAACCCCCTGACCTGGCTCTCCGCGCTGCTGGCGCTGGCCGCGCTGGCTGGCTTTGTCGCCCGGGCCTTCTGGTTCCGTCAGCCGGACACCGACTGCTGGACGCTCTGGATCCGGGATCTGCTGCCCGCCCTGGCCGCCCTCTATTTCGTCTGGCAGCTCCTGCTCCACGGGCGCGATCGGGTCTACCGCCTGACTCTGCCCTTTTGGGTGCTGTGCCTCAGCTTTGTCTATACGGCCTGGGGAAATCTGAATTGGTACTGGGCGCTGGCTTTGACGCTGGCAGCCCTGGCCGGCGCGTACCTGATGCGGCGCTGCCTGACCGGGACGATGCCGGACTGGCCGGTGATCCTCCTGGCCGGAGCCTGGATCTGCGGGATCTGCCTCTTCCGTCATATGCATGTCGTCACCGTTTACCGGGATCCGGCGGAGCTTCCCCCCGACTGGCTGGGCTGGGCTCCGGAGATCCTGCTGCTGGCGGCGTATCTGCCCCTCTGTTTCGCCATGAAGAAGCTGGACGACGGCAAGTATCACCCCACCTGGGGCGACCGTCCCGACGGACGGCGCATCCGCAGCCTCGACCCCATCTCCGTGGTGGGCACCTACATCATGCCGGAACGGAACCAGGCCAACGTCTACTTCCAGGATAAGCTGGAGATCACGGCCCTGGAGAAGTACATCCGGGCCAAACGGGCCGCGGGGTATGAGAAATTCAGCATGACCGAAGCCCTGCTGGCGGCGTACGTCCGCACGGTCTCCAAGTTCCCCGGCGCCAACCGCTTCATCTCCGGCGAGAAGATCTTCTCCCGGGGCGAGGATCTCCAGTTCTGCATGACGGTCAAAAAAGATATGGCCACCGACGCGTCGGAGACCATCATCAAGCTGCATCTGAACCCCGGCGACAGCGTGGATACGGTCTACCGGAAGTTCCACGACGCTCTGGACGAAGCCAAGAAGTCCATGGAACTGGATTCCAGCTTTGACGGCGTCGCCGCCCTGATCGGCATGATCCCCGGGATCATCCTCAAATTCACCATCTGGTTTTTGAAGCTTCTGGATTACTTTGGCCTGCTGCCCCGCTTCCTTCTGGAGGTCAGCCCCTTTCACGGATCCATTTTCTTTACTTCGATGGGCTCTCTCGGTATTCCCGCGGTCTACCACCATCTCTACAACTTCGGCAACCTGCCGATATTCCTGGCCTTCGGCCGCAAGTACCGGGTCAACGAGCTGGCCGACGACGGCTCCGCGGTCTCCCGCAAGTACATGGACTATACCATCAACGTGGACGAGCGCATCGTGGACGGCTTCTACTACGCCACCATGATCAAGTTCTTCCACAAGCTGCTGCTGCACCCCGAGCGTCTGGACGACCCGGAGATGGAGATCAACGAGGATATTCCCTAAACATACTTGTAATTTTATCCCTTCTGCGGTATAATAACCAAAATATCCGGCTTGTGAGGTTATAGGAATGAAAAAACTCAACGTCTGCGTTCTGTTCGGCGGGGTCTCCCCGGAGCATGAGGTGTCTCTGCGCTCGGCGGAATCCGTACTGAACAATCTGGATCCGGCGAAATATAACATCTATCCCGTGGGCATCACCAAGGAGGGCAACTGGATCCTCTACGGCGGCAAGGACTGGTCCGAGCTGCCCAAAAATTCCTGGCGGGATCACCCCGCCAACCGGACCGCCGCCATTTCTCCCATCCGCGGCCAGGGTCTGCTTTCGTTTGAGGGCGACAACGTGGTCCGGGAGCGGATCGACGTGGTCTTCCCGGTGCTCCACGGCGAGAACGGCGAGGACGGCTCCGTCCAGGGTCTGCTCCAGCTCGCCGGCATTCCCTACGTGGGCTGCCACGTGGCCGCCTCCGCGGCCTGTATGGACAAGTGCCTGACGAAGCTCATCGCCGGGATGACCGGCATCCGCCAGGCCGACTGGGAGCTTGTCACCCGGAATCAGCTTCGCACCCACCCGGAGAGCGCCCTGGACCGGGTGGAGGCCCGGTTCCGGTACCCCGTCTTCGTGAAGCCCGCCGGCACCGGCTCCTCCGTGGGTGTAAGCAAGGCCCGGGGCCGGGAGGCTCTGCTGGCCGCCCTGGAGAACGCCGTCCGCTTTGACCGGAAGGTTTTGGTGGAGGAATTCATATACGGCCGGGAGGTGGAGGTCGCCGTCCTGGGCAACGAGACCCCGGCCGCCTCCGTCTGCGGCGAGATCGACGCCGGCGCCGAGTTTTACGACTACGAGACCAAGTATATCACCGACACTTCGACGCTGTATATCCCTGCCCGGATCTCCGAGCAGGCCTCCGAGGAGGTTCGCCGGGCTGCGGTCAAGGTCTATCAGGCCATGGGCTGCTCCGGCCTGGCCCGGGTGGATTTCTTCGTGGGCTTCGACGACGAGCGGGTGGTCTTCAATGAGATCAACACGATGCCCGGCTTCACCTCCATCTCCATGTATCCCAAGCTCTTCGAGGCCAGCGGAATTCCCTACGGGGAGCTGCTGGACCGGCTGATCACCCTGGCGCTGGAGGCCCGCTATGACGTATGAGTTTCTTCTGAACGTCAAAGGCGTCCAGAAGTATGAGGAGCGCGAACCCGAAACCATCGAGCTCACCACGGAAGCCGCGCTGAGCGGCGAGGACGGCGTGCTCTATCTGCGCTACGCCGAATCCGAGCTGACCGGCCTGCAGGGGACGGAAACGATTTTTGAACTCCACCGGAACAAGGTGGTGCTTCGCCGCAAGGGAGCGGTCACCAGCGAGATGGTCTTCATCCCCGGGCAGGTCAACCAGTCCCTTTACAACACCGAGGAAGGCGCCCTGCTGATCACCGTCCGCACCACCGCCGTGGAGGATGAGATGACGCTGGAGGGCGGCACCCTGCATGTGGCCTACAACATCACCATCGAAGGCCTGGGCTCCGGACAGATCGACTACTGGCTGAACGTCCGGCCCAAGGTCGCGAAAAACCGCGATCCCGCATAGAATAAGGCAGACAATCCCGAAATCGCGGGAAAAAGGAGCATGCCTATGTTGAAGGTTTTGAAATTCGGCGGCTCGTCCATGGCGAGCGCCGCGCAGTATGCCAAGGTCAAGGCCATCGTCGAATCCGACGAAGCCCGCCGGGTCGTCGTGGTCTCCGCCGCAGGGAAGCGGACCAAGGATGATCACAAGATCACGGACCTGCTGTATCTCTGCCACGCACACATGCGCTACGGCGTCTCCTGCGACTCCGTTTTCGGCATGATCTCCCAGCGCTATCTGGAGATCCGGGACGACCTGGGTCTGAAGACCGACCTGGAGGGGGAGCTGGAGAAGATCCGCGCCGATATGGAAAACGGCATGTCTGAGGCGGCCCTGGCGTCCCGGGGCGAGTATCTCTCCGCCCGGCTCATGGCCGACTGTCTGGGCTTTGAATTCGTGGACGCCACCCGGTGGCTCCGGTTCCGTCTGGACGGGACCGTGGACCAGGAATGGTCCTATGACGCCCTCCGGACGCTGGCAGCGGAGAAAAAGATTGTGATCCCCGGCTTTTACGGAGCCCTGGCCGACGGCAGCATCCGCACCTTCTCCCGGGGCGGCTCCGACATCACCGGCGCCCTGGCCGCCGCGGCGCTGGACGCCGACGTCTACGAGAACTGGACCGACGTCTCCGGCATCCTGATGGCGGACCCGCGGATCGTGGAGAACCCCGAATCCATCCCCCGTCTGACCTACGCCGAGCTCCGGGAGCTCAGCTACCTGGGTGCCCAGGTCCTCCACGAGGACACCATCTTCCCGGTGGCGGAGAAGAACATCCCCCTGAACATCCGCAACACCAACGATCCCGGTCATCCCGGGACCATCATCATGGAGCGCTTCGACGAGGACGAAAATCCTGCCGACGAGCGGCGCTTCATCACCGGCATCGCGGGGAAGAAGGACTACGCCGTGGTCAGCGTCTCCAAGCGGGGCCTGAGCTCCGAGATCGGGGCCATCCGCAAGATCTACGAGATCTTCGAGAACCACGGCCTGGCCGTGGAGTACACGCCCAACGGCATCGACACCTATTCCCTGGTGGTACAGGGCGGCAAGCTGGAGAAGACGGTCCACGGCATCGTGGCCCAGCTCCAGGAGAAGCTGGCCCCGGACGAGATCCAGGTCACCAAGGGCCTGGCCATCGTGGCTGCCGTAGGCCGCCGCATGGCCAGCCGTCCCGGCATCGCCGGCCGGATCTTCTCCGCTCTGGGCGACGAGGGCATCAACATCCGCCTGATCTCCCAGGGCCCCCGGGAGGTCAACGTCATCCTCGGCGTAGACAACGCCGACTACGCCAGCGCCGTGCGGGTGCTCTATAACAGCTTCGTCAAATAAAGTGACAATTGACAAGTGACAAGTGACAATTTAGGCGTCAGGCAAATTGCCAATTACTGACGGAAAAAACGTCGGCGTCCGCGCTAGTTCCTTCATATTTTGCAGATGGTAATCAAAAAAATAGATCCATTGTCACCTGTCACTTGTCACCTGTCACTTGTCAATTTTCAATTCTGATGTCAGGAGGATATAATATGAAACAGTATAAAGTCGGTATCCTGGGCGCCACCGGTTCCGTGGGCCGGGAGATGATGAAGATCCTGCTGGAGCGGGAGTTCCCCATCAGCGAGCTCCATCTCTACGCCAGCGAACGCAGCGCGGGCAAGGTCGTGGCCTGGAACAGCAAGCCCATCCAGATCGAGCTGGCCGCGGAGGACGCCTTCGAGGGCCTGGACATCGTCCTGGGCGCGGCGGAGAGCGACGTGGCCAAGCAGTTTGCTCCGGCCATCGTCAAGGCCGGGGCCGTGTTCATCGACAATTCCTCCGCCTTCCGGCTCCGGGATGAAGTGCCCCTGGTCGTGCCCGAGGTCAATCCGGAGGACGTGAAGCTCCATCGGGGCGTCATTTCCAACCCCAACTGCTCCACCATTATCGCGGTCACGGCCGTCAACGCCCTGCGGCAGATCTCGCCCATCGTCTCCATGGTGGCCTCCACCTACCAGGCCGTTTCCGGCGCCGGGGCGGCGGGTCCTGTGGAGCTCAGCGAGCAGGTCAACGCGGTCATGAAGGGCCAGCCCGTCCAAAGCAAGGTCTTCCCCCATCAGATCGCCTTCAATCTGATCCCCCAGATCGGCAGCGAGCAGGAGTCCGGCTATACCTCCGAGGAGATGAAGCTCCAGTATGAGGGCCGCAAGATCCTCCACCTGCCCCAGATGAAGGTGAGCTGCACCTGCGTCCGGGTCCCCGTGGTCCGCAGCCATTCCATCTCGCTGAATCTGAAATTTGAGCGCCGTCCCTCCCTCTACGAGGCTCGCCGCGCCATTCAGTACGCGCCCGGCTGCAAGCTGGTGGACAATCTGGCCGAGGCCGAATACCCCATGCCCCTGGACACTTCGGATCAGGATCTGGTCTACGTGGGCCGCATCCGTCCCGATCTCACCGACGAGAACGGCCTGACCCTCTGGTGCTGCGGCGATCAGATCCGCAAGGGCGCCGCCACCAACGCTATCCAGATCGCCGAGCTGCTGATCCGGGAATGACACGCCGCCGCGCTTCCCCGATATCATACCATTACGGAGGATAACCGCATGAATGAGATCTATGAATTTCTGAAAGCCGCAGGCACCTACTACCTGGCTACCGTCGAAGGCGATCAGCCCCGGGTCCGCCCCTTCGGCACCGTGGACCTCTTTGAGGGGCGGCTCTACATCCAGACCGGCAAGGTCAAGCCCGTGTCGAAGCAGATCCATGAGAATCCCAAGGTCGAAATTTGCGCTTTCATGGACGGCAAGTGGCTCCGGCTGGCCGGGGAGCTGGCCGCCGACGAGCGCGTCGAGGCCAAGAAGCACATGCTGGACGCCTATCCCATGCTGCGTGGGATGTACGACGAAAACGACGGCAACACCGAGGTCCTGTATTTCACCAACGGGACCGCGACCTTCTCTTCCTTTGCCGAGGCGCCCAGGACGATCGAATTCTGAGCCTCATATCCGGATCTGAAAACAAGCGCGCTCCCCGGCAAAACCGGGGAGCGCGCTTGTTTTCTGTTCAGACAGTTTTTCTTGCAGTCTTCTGCACACCCCAGATGCCCGCCATGATCAGCAGGACGAAGACCAGGGTCAGCCAGGAGAAGGGCTCGCGGAGGAAGAGGATCCCGGCGAAGACCGAGACCGCAGTGGTCAGATTGGCGAAAACCGTCTCCCGGGCTACGGGGAGCTTGGAGATGGCATAATTGGAGAGGAAGAAGCAGAGAATGGAGCAGAACAGGGACAGATAGCCCACGGAGAGCAGATAGGAGGTATCCCGGAAGGGCCGAACGTAAGACGCGAGATCCCCCTTGCATTGGATCAGGGCCAGGGCGGTGAAGACCGCGGCGCCTACGGCCATCATGGCGTAGGTCCGGGCAAAGGGGGCCGTGGTTTTGGAGAGGCCCCGGGCCAGGAGGGTGTAGGCCGCGGCGGCGCAGACCGCCGTGATCAGCGCAATGACGCCGACGGCGTCCAGGCTGCCGGAGCTGCCGGTCATCAGACCGATGCCGATGACGCCGCCCACGGAGAGCAGGCTGAACAGAAGCTGGCCCCAGGTGGGCCGCTCCTTCAGGATCGGGGCCGCCGCCAGGGTGGTGACCACGGGGATCATGGCGATCATGACCCCAGAGAAACCCGTGGTGGAGTGGAGGATCCCGAACTGCTCCCCCAGGAAATAGACCGCCGGCTGGGCCAGGCCCAGGGCCAGCAGGGGCAGAAAGGCGTGTCTGGCCTGTTTCAGTCCCGCGATCTGCCGGGGAAAGAGGTGGAGCAGCAGGAAGGAGATCAGGAAGCGGTGGCTCAGCAGCACGAAGACGTGGGCCTCGTTCAGAGCCGTCCGGGAGGCCAGGAAGCTCAGACCCCAGCAGAAATGACAAACGATCGACGCCAGCGTCGCCCGCAGCACGACGCGGCTGCTCCGTTCCGTTTTCACCGACAGCCCCCCTCTTTTCGCTTTGTGCGTCTATGATACCATGGCGCCGGTGATTTCGCAAGACCCGAAATGATGAAAGCGCGCACGGCGATCAAAAAATCATTGCTATCCCTGAAAGAATGGTATATAATACTATATTACAGAAAAAACTCCAAATACGCTGACGCAGGAGATTCCTATGGAACACTATCAACGATTTCAGATCCTCTCCGCCTCGCGGCAGGATCTGTTTCTGCCGGATAGTCCGGTTTGGGTGAGCCGCTGCCAGCTCAGTCTCGATCTGGAGAGCGGCAAGCGCCTGCTCCAGGTCCGGATGGTCAACTGCTCCGAGCGGACGCTCCGACAGGTTTTTCTGCGCGTTGTCTGTCTGGGCGCCAACCGGGAGCGCCTTGCCCAGCTGGAGCTGGTGCCCATGCAGAGCCTGTCCGTTCTGCCGGGCCGGGCCTTCGGCGACGATAAACCGGTGGAGATCCCGGTGAAGGGGACGGTCTTTATCGAGGCCTACGCCCAGCGCGTCCGCTTCGCGGACGACAGCGCCTGGGACGAAACCGACCCGGAGGGCTACCTGGCCTTCAAGGCCGTGCCCGTCCTGCCTTCGGATCCCTACGCGGAGACCTTGGCCGAACGCTCCTTCTCCGGCGGCGTGCGGAACGATTGCTATTTCCGCAGCCAGCACGGTCTGTGGGTCTGCAGCTGCGGGATGCCGAACGCCGTCCGCAGGCTGCGCTGCGCCCGCTGCGGCGCCGACCGGCTCTGGCTGGAAAAGCACATGGACGTCAATCTGATCGACGCCCCGGCTCCCGTCAAAGCCCCGATTCCGGTCAAGGCCCCAGAGCCCGCGCCTGCCCCGGCCCCGGCGCCGACGCCCGCGTTCACGGTGATCCCCGCGCCGATCTCCAGCGAGCCCCCCGTCCAACCCACCATCCTGATCCAGCCCGCCCCCGAGCCAGAGCCGGAGGAGGCCCCCGTCTCCCACGCCGGGCGAAACGCGGCCATCGTGTTCGCCGTGCTGCTCTTCCTTGTTTTGGGCGCTTTCTGCGCCTGGCGGTATCTGATGCCCTATCTGCGCTACCGGGAGGCCCTGCGCGAGCGGGCGGCGGGGAACTACGACAAGGCCGTGACCCTTTTTGAGGATCTGAAGCTCTATCGGGACAGCCCGGAGCAGATCACCCGGACCCTGAGCCGCAAGGCGGCCGCCCTGATGGGGGAAGGAAAGTACGCGGAGGCCATGGAGATTCTGGAAACCCTGGAGGGCAGCGAAGACCAGATCGCCGACTGCCTTTACTCCCTGGGCGTGCTGGCCTACAACGACAAGGATTTTGAAACAGCCCTGTCCTACGTGGAGCAGCTTCGGGCGCGGTTCCCGGACTACGACAAGACCGAGACCCTGGCCCAATACTGCTGGTACAGTCTGGGCCAGCGCACAGAGATTGATGCCGGCGCAATGGCAAATACCAAACTGATGATCGAACAGTATCGGAAGGCCATCGAATACTTTACGCAGGCCAACGGCTACGAGGACAGCGCGGAGCGCATCACGGCCTGCGAGTATCAGATCGCCGACGCCTACCGCTTCGGAGGGGAGCTTCAGGCGGCCATCGCGGCCTATGAGGCCCTGGGCGGCTATTCGGACGCACCAACCCGGCGGCAGGACTGTATGTTCGAGTACGTGCAGCAGCATATCGACGACTACCTGCAGGACTCCTGTGCATCCGACTACCTGACTGAGCTGGCGGAGGCCGGGTATCCCGGGGCGCAGGAGCTGCTGGACCGGCTCAACGGCGTGGGCTTCCACTTCCAGGTGAATCTCAGCGACGCCAACGGCCCCGACCGGGACACCGCGCGGGACCTGGCCCTGGTCACCATCTCCTGGTCCGTCGAGCGGCGGGACGGGGACGGAGCCGTGCTGGTGCTGGTGCGATATCGACTCCCCGACGGAGCTGTGGGCCGCTCTCTGCTGAACATGGACCGCAGCGCCTCCGGCGTCAAGAGCTGGACGGAGATCCCCTTCCCCACCAACTGCTTCGTCAGCGGCATGGTCACCCTGGACTTCTATGACGCCGCCCGGGGCGAGACGGAGGACGCGCTTTTGGATACCATTTCCTTCCGCTATTCCTTCCGGGCCGGAGAGGAAAACGGAGATCCCGCCGACAGCGACGACGGGGCGCCGCGCTATGGCGAAGACACCGATCCCACCGGCGAGTCCTCTCCGGGGACCGGAGGAGGCTGAGCCCGTGAAACTGGACTTTGCCCCCATGGAGGGGATCACGGGCCGGGATTTCCGGGAGGTCCACGGGGCCTGCTTCCCCGGGGTGGACCGCTACCGCCTGCCGTTTCTCTCCCCCGCGGCGGATCACCATCTGACCCCCCGCCAGCGGCGGGACCTGGAGCCCGGAGCTCTGGGCCTGTCCCGCCTGCTGCCCCAGGTATTGACGAAGGATCCGGCCGACTTTCTCTGGGCCGCCTCGGCCCTGGCGGAGCTGGGCTATACGCAGGCGGACCTGAACTTGGGCTGTCCCTCGGGCACCGTGGTGGGCAAGGGCAAGGGCTCCGGCCTGCTCCGGGACCCGGCGGCCCTGGACCGCTTTTTGGAGACGATCTTCACCGCCGCTCCCATCCCGGTCTCCGTCAAGACCCGGATCGGCCTGGAGGATCCGGCGGAGTGGGAGAGCCTGCTCCCGGTCCTGGCCCGCTACCCGATCCGCGAGCTGACCGTCCACCCCCGGACCCGCCGGGAGCTCTACAAGGGCGGCGTCCACTTCGACGCCTTCCTGGAGGCCGCGAAGCTTCTGCCCTTCCCGCTGTACTATAACGGGAACCTGTTCACCCCCGCCGACGTCCAAGGGCTGGAGACAGTCTGCCCCGGCCTGGCCGGGGCCGTGATCGGCCGCGGTCTGCTGGCGGATCCCGCCCTCGTGACCCGATGCCGGGGCGGGAGCCGGGATCGGGAGGCTCTGATCGCCTTCCACGAGGAGCTGGCGGAGCGCTATTTGACCTATATGCATCCCGACGGGGCCGTTTTACCGAAGTTCAAGGAGCTGTGGATGTATCTGGCCCTGCTCCTGCCCGACGAAAAGGCCTGGAAGCGCCTGCGCAAGTGCGCCAAATGGGCCGAGTTCCACCCCCTGGCCCTGGGTCTGCTGCGGGATTCCGAATTTCTTCCGGAAGCGGATTTTTCGCGGCTCAACCAACAATCTGTCAACTGTTTGACGACTGAAAGCGTATAAGAATCAGAAATCAGCATGTAAAAAGGAGGAAACAACGATGTTTTGTCCCAACTGCGGAACCCCGGTGGCAGACGCCGACAAGTTCTGCCCCAACTGCGGCAGCGCCCTGGCCGCTGTGACCGAGCCTCAGGCAGCTCCCGTCCAGGAGCCCGCAGCTCAGCCCGCTCCTGCTCCCGAACCCATTTGGAAACCGGACCCCGAGGCCTATCGGCAGCCCCAGCAGCCTCAGCCCGATCAACAGGCTTATCAGCCACCCCAGCAGCAGGACGGTCAACAGACCTGGCAGTCCTCTGCCGCCGTCCCCATCGAGGCGGAGAAGCGTTCTCCCAAGAAGGGCATCCTGATCGGTGTCGGCTGCCTGGCCCTGGCGGTCCTGATCGGCGCCGGCGTCTGGTTTTTGAGCCGCAGTCTGGGCCGAACCAAACTGCTCCGCGCCGCAAGGAACAGTGCGGCCTCCTTCGAGACCTACGTGGAGGAGCTGCCCAATCTGCATCAGATCCTGGAAAACGCGGAGGCGCTGGACGCCGGCGGCCGGACCCACGCGGAGCGGGAGTCCAATACGCAGTTCAGATACAGCTTCGGCGACGAGGAAATGGTGATCGGCGGCGGCTATACCCTGCGCGTGGACACGGACCGGGACGCGGGCACCATGCTGGCGGACGGCGTCTATACCCTCCAGGGCGTTGAAATCCCGTTCAAGCTCTATCTGGATGAAAACCAGATCCAGGCGGCCTCCTCCGTGATGCTGGAGGAGGATGAGGTTCTGGCCCTTCCCCTGAAAGACCTGGCAAAGCAGTGGAACGACTCTGCGCTTTCGGATGTCTCGATGGTCAAGCTGCCCGAGGATCTGGATCTGACACAGTTCAAGGACTTCGACTACGACAAGGCTCTGGAGGAGGCTTACGGAGAGGACTGGATCACCCTCCGAAACTCCTTCGGCAGCGTCGAATACGATGGGACCTCTCCCTTCGAGGGCGACGGGACCACCTATACCCTGACCTGGGATCAGGAGGCTTTCCGGCGTATGGACGAGAAGACCGAGGACCTGGATGAACTGCTGGACATCGACGGGCCGGAGGACCTGAACAGGATCGATTTCAAGGATCTGCCGGCCAAGCTGATCGTCAGCGCTGCAAGTGAGGTCATTGAGCGTGTAACGGAGCCCCTGTTCTATGTGGAGGACGGCATGCTCACAGGCCTTCGCGTTACCGTGGTCAGCGACGAATCCTCCGTGATCACGATCCGTCTGCTGGGCGAGGAGAATCCCTGGGAACGGATCACCGTGGACATGACCGACGAAGAGGGCGACTCGGAAAGCCTGGATTTCCGGGTGACGAAGAGCGGAGGCCAGCTTCGTTTCGAGAGCAGGTTCCTGAAAAACGGCCAGGCCTCTGATGAGGATCCTGTGTCCATCGTCTACAACGATGCCGACGGCCGGATTACCGTCGAAGGCTTGGGCATGGACGAGGAGACTGCGGGCATGATGCCCCAGTTCCGTCTGATCCCCGAGGACGGCGGTTTCCGCTTCTCCATGAAGACGGAGGCGGATCTCGGTTATTACGCCATGTCCTCTGAGAGCGTTTACGCCATCTCTGACAGGATCGGCGAGATCGCACCGCTCAGCGCGTCGCCCAGGGATCTCCTCAAGTTCTCCGAGCAGGAGCTGCGGGGCCTGGTTGAGCGGGTCGAGGAGAAGCTCCGACAGATGGCCGAGATTTTTGATTGAAGACCGACCTGCGGCAAAACGCGCCGGTCCGTCCCGGATGGGGCGGATCGGCGCGTTTTTTATGGAATCTCCACAAAGACCCGATCTTTTCCGTGTTTGAAATTGACATTCCGGCGAACAAGGAGTATAATATACAGGTAAAATACCTTCAGGAAAGGAAAGGTCAGGCATTCTATGAAAAAGAAAACCATGGACGGCAATGAAGCCGCCGCGTATGCAAGCTACGCGTTTACGGAGGTCGCCACAATCTACCCCATCACGCCTTCCTCCCCGATGGCGGAGCATGTAGACGTCTGGGCCGCCAACGGCATGAAGAACATGTTCGGCCACCCGGTCAAGCTGGTCGAAATGCAGTCCGAGGCCGGCGCCTGCGGCGCCATGCACGGCTCTCTGGAGTGCGGCGCCCTGTCCACCAGCTATACGGCCTCCCAGGGCCTGATGCTGATGGTCCCCCCGCTGTACCGCATTGCCGGTCAGCTTCTCCCGGGCGTCATCCACGTGGCCGCCAGAACCGTCGGCACCAGCTTCTTCTCCATCTTCGGCGACCAGTCCGACGTCATGGCCTGCCGGCAGACCGGCTTCGCCCAGATGGCCTCCTCCAGCGTGCAGGAGTGCATGGACCTGGCCGCGGTCTCCCATCTGTCCGCCATCAAGTCCAGCGTTCCCTTCATGCACTTCTTCGACGGCTTCCGCACCTCCCACGAGCTGCAGAAGATCGACGTGCTGGACTTTGACGACCTGGCGAAGATGGTCGATATGGAGGCTCTGAAGCGCTTCCGCAAGCGCTCTTTGAACTCCGAGCGTCCCGTTATGCGCTCCACCGTCCAGAACCCCGACACCGCCTTCCAGTGCCGCGAGGCCGTCAACCCCTTCTACGACGCGACGCCCGCCATCGTCGAGGAGTACATGGAGAAGATGAACAAGCTGACGGGCCGGGACTACCACCTGTTCAACTACTACGGCGCTCCCGACGCGGAGTACGTGGTCGTCGCCATGGGCTCCGTCTCCGACTGCCTCAAGGAGGTCGTGACCTACCTCAATGCCCAGGGCCGTAAGGTAGGCTTCATCCAGGTCCATCTCTACCGTCCCTTCTCCGCCGAACATCTGCTGAAGGCCATCCCCGAGACCTGCAAGGTGCTGACGGTTCTCGACCGCACCAAGGAAGCCGGCGCCAACGGCGAGCCTCTCTACGAGGACGTGGCCGGCGTGCTCTTCAACCGCGCCAACCGTCCCGTCCTGCTGGGCGGCCGCTACGGCCTGTCCTCCAAGGACACCACTCCCGCCATGATGAAGGCCGTCTTCGACAACATGGTCGGCGAGAAGAAGGACCACTTCACCGTGGGCATCGAGGACGATTTGACCTTCCGCTCCCTGCCCGTGGGCGAGAACATCGTCACCGCCGACGAGAAGACCATCTCCTGCAAGTTCTGGG
>CAMUYE010000042.1 GCA_947164825.1 uncultured Clostridia bacterium | reverse complement strand
ACCAGCGTCTTCATGGCTTCAAAATCCTTGATGTTGCCCACGCAGGACGGGCTGTGGATGTAGCGCACCGGGGCGGAGACGCCGCAGACGCGGCAGGAAGAGCGGGTTCTCTGGAACGCCTTGGCGTCGGTGGTTCCGGCCATGCGGGTCTTGACCTGCCAGCCCAGCTTCTTTTCCTCCGCCAGCGTGCAGAGCAGGCGGAAAAGCTCCCGGTCGTAGACGGCGCCCTTGTCCACCAGGGAAAGGACGGGGCCCCTGAGGGGCGCGCAGACTTGGGCGTCGGCTTTGCGGCCCAGAACATCCGCGGCGGAGGTGCCCTCCAGGACCATGGCGATCTCGGGCTTCAGACGGAAGGCCGCGCCGAAGGCGCCGCGGCTGCCGATCTCCTCCTGGACCGTAAAGGCGAACCAGGTGTCGACGGGAAGCTCCTCCCGAATCAGCTCCAGCATAATGGCACAGCCGATCCGATCGTCGATGGCCTTGGAACAGACAAAGCCGTTGTCCAGCTCCAGAAAGGCGGGATCAAAGCCGATATAGTCGCCCTCCTGGACGAGCTTTTCAGCCTCCTCCTTTTTCTCCGCGCCGATGTCGATGTACAGGTCCTTGGTCTCCGGGACCTTCTCCCGTTCCTCGTCGGTGGTAAGGTGGATGGGCTTCATCCCGATGACGCCGGGGATCCTGTTCTCGCCCACGAAGACGGGCTTGCCGGGCAGGACCCGGCGGTCGATGCCGCCGACGCAGCGGAATTTGAGGAAACCGTCGTCGTCCACGGATTTCAGAAGCAGGGCCACCTCGTCCATATGGGCGGCCAGCATCACGCAGTGCTTGGGCCGGGCCTTGCCCTTTTTGAAGACCAGCAGGGTCCCGTTCACCGTGACCTCAATCTGATCCGCGAAGGACTTGATCTGCTCCACGATGTAGTCCCGGACAGGGTCTTCCCAGCCGGAGGGTCCGAAGATCCCGCAGAGGGCCCGCAGCGTATCCTTCAGCATTCAGGCTCCCTCCTTCCGGGAAAGAATGTATTCCGCGATGAGCTTCGCGCAGTTCTCCACGTCCCGGAGATCAATGACCTCCGTGGGCGTGTGCATATAGCGCAGGGGCAGGCTGACGTTGCAGACCGCCACGCCCTCGCGGCTCATCTGGAAGGTATCGGCGTTGGTGCCGGTCCAGCTTTGCATCACGTCCCGGGTGAAGGGGATATTCTTCTCTTTCGCGAGTTCCAGCATCTTCCGGGTCATGGCGCGGTTGTTCACGGGGCCGACGCCGATCTGCGGGCCGCTGCCCAGCTTCACGCAGCCGTCCTCCTTGCTGTCGGGAGACTGGCCGAAGCTGACGTCCACGACAATGGCCCGGGCGGGCATCAGATTGTAGGCCGCTACGGTCGCCCCGAGGCCGTCATATTCCTCCTGCACCGAGCCGAGAACGCAGACGTTGAAGGGCAGCTTCTCGTCCTTCAGCAGCTCCATGGCCCGGCAGAGGATCACAAAGCAGGCCCGGTCGTCCATGCTCTTGGCGCAGACCGTGTTTTCGCCCATCAAAAAGGGCTTGGTATCGTAGACCACCCGGGTCCCTACGGGAACGCGGATCGGCGCTTCCTCGGGGCTGAGCCCGCAGTCGACGCGAAGCTCGTTCATGGGAAAGGCCTTCTCCCGTTCCTCCGGCTTGGTCACGTGGGGCGGCAGGCAGCTGACGACGCCGTAGATGGGCGGTTCCGTGCAGACCTTGACCCGCAGACCGGGCAGCAGCCGGGGATCCACCCCGACGTCGGTAAATTTCAAGAATCCCTCCTCGTGGTCCGTCACCAGGAGCCCGACCTCGTCAAGATGCGCGTCCAGGACAAGGGTCTCGGCCTTCGGGTTTTCACAGACCCGGAAGCCGATCAGATTGCCCATGAGGTCGCGGGACACTTCGTCCACGAAGGGCCGGAGCAGCGCGGCGGCGGTCTCGAAGACGCCCTGCTCCGCGCCGCTGGGACCGGCGCAGAGGGAGAGATCGAACAGCGCTTTTTTCAGATCCATACTCACAACTCCATGACTGTCTTTTTGAATTCCCTGCCGCGGACCA
Source organism: uncultured Clostridia bacterium (assembly GCA_947164825.1). GTDB lineage: Bacteria > Bacillota > Clostridia > Oscillospirales > Oscillospiraceae > JAFRPC01. The sequence goes on along the minus strand of CAMUYE010000042.1, from coordinate 14,296 downwards.
TAAAGTTCTTGAACTTGTCGAAGGCAGGACCGGCGGGAGACAGGATCACCACGTCGCCGGGCTTCGCGACCCGGGAGGCCAGGCGGATCGCCTCGTAGAAATCCTCCTCATGCAGGATCTCGGGGCAGCCGGGCGCGTAGTTCGGCGCAGCCAGGACGGCGGCCTCGATCTTGGGCGCTGTGGCGCCCGTGAGGATCAGCGTTTTGACGTGCTCCACGATCTCCGGGCCCAGGGGCTCAAAGGGAACGTGCTTGTCATAGCCGCCCGCGATCAGGATCAGCTTTTGCTCAAAGCTGCGCAGACCGGCTATGGTGCGGGTGGGAGAGGAGGCAATGGAATCGTTGTAGTACCGGACGCCGTCTTTCTCTCGGACCAGCTCGATCCGGTGCTCCACACCGCCGAAGCTCCGGGCAACGGCGCGCAGATTCTCCAAGCTGACGGCGTCGCCCACGGCCAGGATCGCTGCCATGTAGTTTTCTACGTTATGGACGCCGGGCAGGAGAATGTCGGAACGGTCGAGAAGCTTCTCCACCGTCTCCCCTTTCCGCCAGATGGCGTTGTCCCGGAAGAAAACGCCCCGTTCCGGCTCGGTCTGCCGGGAGAACTCCAGGACCCGTCCCTTGGCCTTGGGGACGAAGGAATGGGTGATCGTGTTGTCGCGGTTGAGGATCAGGAGGTCGTCTTCGGTCTGGTGGAGATAGAGGTTTTCTTTGGCCGTCACGTACTCCTCCATGTCCTTATGGATATCCAGATGGTTGGGAGAGAGATTTGTAATGACGGCCACGTGGGAGCTGTAGGGGAAGTACATGAGCTGGAAGGAGGAGAGCTCCAGCACCACCTTGTCTTCCGGGCCGATCTCGTCCGCCTTATCCAGCAGCGGAGTGCCGATGTTGCCGCCGATCCAGACCTTGAAGCCCTGTTTTTTCAGCAGCTCGGAGATCAGAGTCGTGGTGGTGGTCTTGCCGTCGGAGCCCGTTACCGCGATGATGGGGGCGGGACAGACGGCGAAAAAAGCCTCCATTTCGGAGGTGACGACCGCGCCGCGCTCCCGCAGCGCCTTGATCTGGGGGGTGTCCGGGTGCAGGCCCGGCGTGCGGAAGACCACGTCGCCGTTAAGGCCGTCCAGGTAGCCCTCGCCCAGATGGAGCTTCGCGCCCCGGGCTTCCAGCTCCAGAACCTCCGCGTCCAGCTTCTCTCTGGGCGCCTTGTCGCAGCAGGTGACGTCGATCCCATAGCGCAGCAGCAGCCGCACCAGGGGCCGGTTGCTGACGCCCACGCCCAGAACAAGCACCTTTTTCCCCTTCAGTTTTTCAAAATAGGAATCCAATCTTGTCATATCCATTCCCCGCAAATGCTTTTTTTCGTTTTGCAGATGGCAATCTGCAAAACACCACAATTTTTCATTTTTCATTTTTCATTCTTCATTATTCATTTGAATCCCCGTACCCACCCTCGTCCGAAAGTCAGCGTTGATGGTAGTAAGGATGCAGGATTAGAATGCGCGTGTATGAATGCGGGGCTTGCACGGTAAGGCCTACGCCCGCGATACGCGCCCGACGTATCCATTCTGGATGCGGGCCATTCTCGCCCGCAGGAGATCCCGCTCGCCCTTTCGGACTACCGACATTACGGACGGCAAAGCCGTCCCTCTTTTACGATTCCAGAAGCTCCGTGGTCCAGTTCAGGCCCTGGATCCGCTCGTCGAGCTCCCGCAGCTCCTTGGATACGGCGTCCACTTGCTTTTGCAGCTGGGAGACCTTTACCGTGGAGAGAATCTTGATCTCCTTCTGGGAATAGCGGTCTACCTTTTCGCTGGCGGTATCCAGGAAGCCGCGCAGGATATTCAGCCGCTTGGACAGGCAGTCCCGGCGGGCGATGAGCTCCGTGACAGTGACGCCGTCGGCCAGGGTGCGGCTGTTGGTGAGATTAATCCGGGCCATAAGCCATTCCAGCCGCTCCAGCAGGGCGTCCAGTTCCTTCAGAAGGGCCTTGGGATCCTCGGCGGGCTCGTCGCCCTCCTGGACCTTGGCGTTGTTGTTGAGCCGGGTGTGCAGCTGGGAAAGACGGCGCTGAATGTCGGCGCGTTCGGACAGGGCGGTGGCAAGCTTCATTTTCATTTCCTCCATTTCCGGAATACATGGCCGGCAGATTGCCGGCACTACAGGGCAGGACGGCAGATTGTCGGCACTACAGGGCAGGACGTCAGGATGCCGGCGCTGCGGGTGGGCGGGCGGCCAATGGCCGCCCCTACACGGGTTTACATAACTGATAAAAGGCTACCGCAGAGGCGGCGGCGACGTTGAGAGAGTCCACGCCGTGGGACATGGGGATCTTCACGCTGTAGTCGCAGGACGCGATGGTGGAATCCGCGAGACCGTCGCCCTCCGTGCCGAGCAGCACGGCCAGCAGGGGCTCCTGCAGAAGCCGGGGATCGTCAATGGGGATCGTATCGTCGCGCAGCGCGAGGGCCGCGGTCCGGAAGCCCAGACGCCGAAGCAGCGCCATTCCCGCTTCTGGCCAGCTTCCCTCCAGATAGGTCCAGGGGATCTGGAACACGGTCCCCATGCTGACCCGGACGCAGCGCCGGTATAGGGCGTCGGTACAGGCGGGGGTCAGCAGGATCGCGTCCATGTTCAGGGCCGCGGCGGAACGGAAGATCGCCCCCAGGTTCGTGGGGTTCATGACGTTTTCCAACACGGCGATGCGGCGGGCGTTTTTGCAGATTTCCTCCGCCGGAGGCGGAACCGGACGGCGCATGGCGCAGAGGACGCCCCGGGTCAGAGGGAAGCCCGTCAGCTCGGTCAGCACGGACAGGGGCCCCGTATAGACCGGCAGCTCCCCGCAGCGTTCGATGATGGACCTGGCCTGGCCTTCGATGTGTTTTCGCTCCAGCAGCAGGGACACGGGAATGCAGCCCGCGTCCAGGGCCCGATGAATGACGTTGGGGCTCTCCGCGATGAACAGGGCGTTGGCGGGGTCCGCCCGATTGACCAGCTGGTTTTCTGTCAGGCGCGCATAGACGTCCAGTTCTGGGGCGTTGAAATCGGTAATCTCAATGATGTTCGGCATGGCGTTTCCTTACGGGGCTTCCGTTTCGGTCTCCGGCGGTTCCTCCGGCTGTGTCTCCGCCGTCTGCGTTTCCTCCGGCGGTTCCTCCGGCGGTTCTTCGGGCTGTGTTTCTGTCGGCTGTGTTTCCTCCGGCGGTTCGGGCGGCTGGGTTTCCGGAGGCTGGGACTCCGTCGGCTGCGTCTCCTCCGGCGCAGGCTCCTCTTCGGAGGGCACAAAGGCCGGATAGCGCTCCGGATCCCAGCGGTAATCCTGCATCATCTCTTCATAGGAAAGCAGCGCGGGCTCGACGCCGTCCAGCGCCGCCGCGTGCAAATCGAAAAAGCGATATTCCTCCCCGTCCCGGATCCAGTTCCAGTACCAGGGTTCCCAGATCTCCTTTTCCGTCTCCTCCGTCTTCTGAACGCTCCGCCGCTCTCCGACGACGACGCCGGATTCCTGCTCTGCATGCTGACAGAACCAGGCCGCCACGGAGGCCATCATTCGGCTGCTCCCGATCTTGGAAAGGAAAAGCGAAAAGACGGTGGCGTCATCGTCGTTCGTGTAACCGCCCGCGGGTACCAGCAGCAGATACATGGCGTCCAGGAGCTGCTGCGGACTGTCGTAGGGCCGGAACCTGCTTTGAAAGCCTTCCAGCAAGGAAACTACGGTTTTTTGCTGCCATTGCAGGGTGGACAGCTCGGTTTTGTAGGAAAAGTCCAGCTTGACGACCCGCACGAAGCCCTCCTGCTTTGGAAACACCTCCGTCCGGATCTCGGGCACCTCGATGATCTCATCGGGATGCGCAATGGCGTATTCGTCCAGGAGCCTGTTGAAATCGGTTTCCTGATAGCTGATGATTTCCACGGTATAGGAGCTCTTTCGCTCCCGCAGCGCTTCGTAGATCTGGGGGATTGCGTCGGCGTAGCGGCTGGTGCCGATGGCGCTGAATTCCTCGGGGCTCATGGTGGGCACGTAGCTCACCGTCAGTATGATATCTTCTCCCGAGGCCTCCTCCTGCAGCTCCAGCTGATCCATGGCGTACAGGTATTTGGGCGCGTAGGAGAGCATGTGATTCCGCACCCGTTCCGCCAGGTTCGTGGTATCCCCCAGGTAATCGTGAAGGAGAAAGCGGCCTAAGGGCTCGCCTTCGCTGACAAGCGCCTGAATGCCTTTGCGAATCTCTCCCAGCGTGGAGACGGGCAGCAATTCCGGCTCAAACTCCGTGGGATCCGTAACGGCGGGCGCGGTGGTCTCGCGGTATGCATAAGGAGCCTGGTTCGATTCCACGGAGATATAGTCGGAGGGATACAGGCCGCGGCAGCCCGTCAGAAGCAACAGCAGTGCCGTGACCATGGCCAGACAGCGTTTCATCTCAACTGCTCCTTTCGTTCGGATCTGCGGCGGCTCAAAGCATGGGCACCGTTTGGTTGCCGATGTCCTCATCCTTCAAAAGCGCGCCGGCGGCGGGGATGGTGCGGGTACGGTAGCGGCTCTCGTTGACAATCCCGGAGCCGGAAAGCAATGCCGCACGGTGCAGCAAGGCCTTCTTTTTGAGTGTCATCACGGCGACGCCCTGCGTATCGCGGCTGGTTTTCGGCGCAAGCTGCGCGGTGGAGAAAATCAGAGCGCGGCCCTCCGTGGAGTAAAGGACAAGCTGTGCGTCCTCGGTCATCAGGAAGGCGGCCTTCAGCGGGCTCTTGTCGGAGTAGGCGCCGGTGAGCTTCTTCCGGTTCGATTTGGTGGCATAGGCGGAGAGATCCACCTTGGCGGCTTTGCCGTTTTCGTAGACGAAGAGCACGAAACCCTGATACGCACCGGGCAGGCAGACCGCCGTGACGGACTCGCCCTCGTCCATTCCCAGCTTCTGGGGCAGATAGTCCCCAAGGACGGAGGCCTTGGAATCCGGGAAGACGTCCAGCCTGGTCTTGTAGACCTGGCAACGGTCGGTGAAGACCAGGAGCTCCGCCGCGCTGGTGGTCTCCCGGGAAAACGCCAGCTCGTCGCCTTCCTTGAGCTTTTGCTCGCCGGACATGCGGAGTGACTGGGGGGTGATCTTCTTCAGGTAACCGTGCTTGGAGACGAATATCGTCACCGGGTATTCCGGCGCGGCTTCCGGCGTCTCCTCCACGTAGATCTCATGGTCGTAAATCAAGCCCGTGCGGCGTTCCGTACCGTACTTTTTGCTGACCTCGTCCAGCTCTTTGACGATGATGGACTTGACCCGGGCGTCGGATTTGAGGATCTTTTCCAGATCATCGATCTCCTTTTCCAGCTCGGAGCTCTCGGCGGTCTTTTTGAGGATGTATTCTTTATTGATGTTCCGCAGTTTGATCTCGGCCACGAAATTCGCCTGGATCTCATCGATCCCGAAGCCGATCATCAGATTCGGCACAACCTCCGCGTCGGATTCCGTGCCCCGGATGATGGCGATGGCCTTGTCGATGTCCAGCAGGATCTTCGCCAGACCCCGGAGCAGGTGCAGGCGCTCCTTCTTGCGCTGGAGCTGGTAGTAGGTCCTGCGGCGGACGCCTTCGCTGCGCCAGGCCACCCACTCTTCGATGATCTCCCGCACGCCCAAAACCCGGGGCATCCCGGCGATCAGGATATTGAAGTTGCAGGCGAAGCTGTCCTGGAGCGGGGTCAGCCGGAAGAGTTTCTGCATCAGCTTGTCCGGATCGACGCCGCGCTTGAGGTCGATGGTGAGCTTCAGTCCGGAGAGATCCGTCTCGTCGCGCATGTCGTTGATCTCGCGGATCTTGCCGGAATTGATGAGCTCGGAGACCTTGTCGATGATCAGCTCGGTGGAAGTCGTGTAGGGGATCTCATAGATCTCGATCAGATTTCCGTCCTTCACGTAGCGCCAGCGCGCCCGGATCTTGAAGGAGCCGCGCCCGGATTCATAGATCGCGCCGATTTCGGCAGGATCGTAGACGATCTCGCCGCCGGTGGGAAAATCCGGGGCCGGCAGGGTGTCCAGCAGGTCGCATTTGGGGTTGCGGATAAAGACCTTGGTGGTCTCGCAGACCTCCCGCAGATTGAAGCCGCAGATGTTGCTCGCCATTCCCGCGGCGATGCCGGTGTTGTTGGAGACCAGGATATTCGGGAAGGTCGTCGGCAGCAGCGTCGGTTCCTGCATGGTGCCGTCGTAATTGTCCACCATATCGACGGTGTCCAGGTCGATGTCCCGGAAGAGCTCCGCGGCGATGGCCTCCAGCTTGGCCTCTGTGTAGCGCGGGGCGGCGTAGGCCATATCCCGGGAGTAGACCTTGCCGAAGTTGCCCTTGGAGTCCACAAAGGGATGCAGCAGCGCTCCGTTGCCCCGGCTGAGACGAACCATGGTCTCATAGATGGCCTGGTCGCCGTGGGGATTGAGCCGCATCGTGGCGCCCACAATATTGGCGGATTTGGTGCGGCCTCCGTTGAGAAGCCCCATCTTGTACATGGTATAGAGCAGCTTCCGGTGAGAGGGTTTGAAGCCGTCGATCTCCGGGATGGCCCGGGAGACGATGATCGACATGGCATAGGGCATGAAATTCCATTCCAGCGTATCGCAGATGCCCTGTTCCGTCAGTTCTCCGCGCAGGCCTTCCACCTTGGGGTCGATTTTATGTTTCGTTGTATCATCAGTCTTCTTTTTTGCCATACGATTTCACTTTCCGTTCTCAGAATCGGCGGGCGCTCACTGAGCGCCCCTACGGCGTATCACGAGATGTCGGCCAGATCCAGGTACTTGTAGCCGTTATCGGAGATATAGTCCTTGCGGGCCTGGAGATTGTCGCCGAGAAGCATGTCGAAGTAGACGGCGGTGCGCTCCGCGTCCTCGGGCATGACCTTAATCAGGCGGCGGGTCTCGGGGTTCATGGTGGTCATCCACATCATCTCCGGCTCATTCTCGCCCAGGCCCTTGGAGCGCTGGATGCTGACCTTCTTCCCCTCCAGTTTTTTGAGGATCTCGACCTTCTCCTGCTCGTTGTAGGCAAACCAGGTCTTGTCCTTGGTGCTGATTTCAAACAGGGGCGACTCGGCGATATAGACGCAGCCCTCCCGGATCAGGGTCGGGACCAGGCGATAGAGCATGGTGAGGATCAGCGTGCGGATGTGGTAGCCGTCTTCGTCTGCATCTGTGCAGATAACGATCTTGTTCCAGCGGAGATTGCTCAGGTCGAATTCCGCCAGATCCTTGACCTTCTTCTCTTTGACCTCCACCCCGCAGCCGATGACCCGAAGCAGATCCGTGATGATCTCGCTTTTGAAAATGCGGGTGTAGTCGGCTTTCAGGCAGTTCAGGATCTTGCCGCGCACCGGCATGATACCCTGGAATTCCGCGTCGCGCCCCAGTTTGACGGAGCCCAGAGCGGAGTCGCCCTCCACGATATAGAGCTCCCGGACGTTGGGGTCCTTGGAGCGGCAGTCCACGAATTTCTGGACGCGGTTGGCGATGTTGACGGAGCCGGAAAGCTTTTTCTTCACCGTCAGCCGGGCCTGTTCGGCGGATTCCCTGGAGCGCTTGTTGACAAGCACCTGGGCCGCGATCATCTCCGCTTCCTGCTTGTTTTCGATGAAATAAACCTGCAGGCGGGAGCGGAAAAACTCCACCATGGCGTCCTGGATGAATTTGTTGGTGATGGCCTTCTTGGTCTGGTTTTCGTAGGAGGTCTTGGTGGAGAAGCAGTTGGTTACGAGGATCAGACTGTCGAACACGTCCTGCCAGGTGATCCGGTTTTCGTTCTTGTTGTATTTGTTCTCCTGCTTGAGGTAGGCGTCCACGGCGTAGACGAAGGCGTTGCGGACGGCTTTCTCCGGTGCGCCGCCATATTCCAGCCAGGAGGAGTTGTGATAGTATTCGACCCGGCCGCCCTGCTTGGCGAAGCAGACGGCGGCGGTGATCCTGACCTTATAGTCCTCCATGTCGGCGCGATCCCGACCGATCCGCTCCGCCTCCCAGTACTGGGGCATGGTGATGGGGTCCCGCTTTTCCGTCTCCGCGATCTCGCCCAGGTAGTCCACGATGCCGTTTTCGTAGCGGAACTCCTCGGTCTCGAAGTCCTTTCCCACCTGGTTGCGGAACCGGAACGTGACCCCGGCGTTGACGACAGCCTGGCGTTTGAGCATATCCCGGTAGTAGTCCACGGGTACGTCGATGTCCGTAAAGACTTCCAGATCCGGCTTCCAGCGGAAGAGAGAGCCTGTTTTCTTGCGGGTGGTGGGCTCCTTCTGCATCTCCCCCACGATACGGCCCTTCTCGAAATGCAGCGTATACTTAAAGCCGTCCCGGTGGATCACGGCATCAAAATACTCGGAGGCGTACTGGGTGGCGCAGGTGCCGAGGCCGTTGAGACCCAGACTGTATTCATAATTGCCCGCGTCGTTGTTTTTATACTTGCCGCCCGCGTACATCTCGCAGAAGACCAGTTCCCAGTTGTAGCGGCCGACTTTTTCGTTCCAATCCACAGGGCAGCCGCGGCCGAAGTCCTCCACCTCCACGGATCTGTCCGCGTAGCGGGTGACGATGATCAGGTCCCCGTGTTTCTCCCTCGCTTCGTCGATGGCGTTGGAGACGATCTCGAAGATGGCGTGCTCGCAGCCGTCCAGGCCGTCGGAACCGAAAATAACTGCCGGGCGTTTGCGGACCCGATCCTCGCCCTCGAGGACCTCAATGCTGGTATTCCCGTATTCGGTTTTTTTCTTGCTCATAGTTCCTCACAATATTTCGTGATATTCCCGGGCATAACTACCCACTATATTGTGTTTATTATAGCGAAATAATCCAGACTTGTCAAGCAAGATTGGGCTTTCCGCTGTTTTCCGGCAGGATGATTTGCATGTTTTTCCGCTTTATGATTGCTTTTTTCGGAATAATGCCGTATAATATGTAAAGAAGCAAAGTTGGAGGGTCTTTGATGAACGACTTCATCATAAAAGGCAATATTGTCGACAGTGAATGTCCCGATCGGCTGCGGGTCGTGGAAAACGGCTCCATCGTCGTGACGGACGGGCTTTGCCGCGGCGTTTTCCGGGCGCTTCCCGAACAATTTGCGGGGCTGCCCGTACAGGACTTCGCGGATCGGCTCGTGATCCCCGGGATGTCGGATCTGCACATCCACGCTTCTCAATACGCCTTTCGCGGACTTGGGATGGACATGGAACTGTTGGACTGGCTCAACACCTATACCTTCCCGGAGGAAGCGAAATATCTGGATCGCGGCTACGCGGAGCGGGCCTACGGCGGTTTCGTGGAGGCCCTGCGGCGCTCCCCCACGACCCGGGCCGCGATTTTTGCCACCATCCATCCGGAAGCTTCGCTGCTTTTGATGGAGAAGCTGGAAGCCTCGGGCCTTCGCAGCTTCGTCGGCAAGGTGAATATGGATCGGAACTGCCCGGACAGCGTTCGCGAGCCGGATGCGGAAACGGCCTGCCGCGAAACAGAGGCCTGGATCCTCGAAGCGCGGGATCGCTTTACACGAACCGAGCCGATCCTGACGCCCCGCTTCGTTCCCACCTGCTCCGACGGCTTGATGGAGGGGCTTGGTCGGCTTCGGAAGCGCTACGATTTACCCGTTCAAAGCCATCTGAGCGAAAATGGCGGCGAGATCGCCTGGGTCAAAGAGCTCTCCCCCGCCTCCCGCTTCTATGGGGACGCCTACGCGCGCTTCGGTCTTTTCGGCGGGGATCACCGCTGCATCATGGCCCATTGCGTCCTGTCCGAAGACGAGGAGCTTGCGCTGATTGAGAAAAACGGCGTATTCATCGCCCACAGCCCGGAGTCGAATATGAATCTGTCTTCCGGCGTTGCGCCGGTATCCCGCTATCTGAAGCTCGGCTTGAAGGTTGGTCTTGCCACAGATGTGGCCGGAGGCAGCCACGAAAGCATGTTCAAGGCCGTCCAGCATGCGATCCAGGCGAGCAAGCTGCGCTGGCGGCTTTTGGACGAATCCGTCAAAGCGTTGAGCTTTGCCCAGGCCTTTTGGCTTGCCACCGCGGGCGGCGGCGCGTTCTTCGGAAAAGTCGGACGCTTCGGGGAGGGCTATGACTTCGACGCCCTGGTGCTTGACGACGCTTCGCTCTTCCATCCGCAGCCCCTGGACGTCAGAAGCAGACTGGAACGAATGATCTATCTGGCGGACGACAGAAACATCATCGCGAAATACGTTGCCGGTAATCGGCTGTTTTAGCCCCAACATCGTACAATTTCAACATGGAGGATATCGCTATGAAAAAACCCATCGTACTTGTAATCATGGACGGCGTCGGCAAGGGCGACGGCGGCCCCGGCGACGCGGTAGCCGTCGCCAACACCCCCAACCTGGACAGGCTCTTCGCTGCCTGCCCCTACACCTGGCTCAAGGCCCACGGCACCGCTGTCGGCCTCCCCTCTGACGAGGACATGGGCAATTCCGAAGTGGGACACAACGCCCTCGGCTGCGGCCAGATCTACTCCCAGGGCGCAAAGCTGGTGCAGGAATCCATCGAAAACGGCGCCATCTACCGCTCCAAGTCCTGGCGCGAATTGACGGAAAACTGCCTGGCCAACGGCAAGACCCTTCACTTCATCGGCCTGCTCTCCGACGGCAACGTCCATTCCAACATCGGCCACCTCATCGCTCTGCTGCGGAAGGCCCGGGAGATGGATCTGCCCAGCGTCTGTGTCCACGCTCTGCTGGACGGACGTGACGTGCCCGCCACCTCCGCGCTGGAATACGTGGATCAGCTCGAGGCCGTGCTGGCCGAGCTCCGGGACGAGACCCATGACTACCGCATCGCCTCCGGCGGCGGCAGAATGAAGATCACCATGGACCGCTATCAGGCCAACTGGGGCATGGTGGAGGCCGGCTGGAAGACCCACGTCCTCGGCGAGGGCCGTCAGTTCGCCTCCGCCCGGGAGGCCATCGAGACCTACCGGGCCGAGACCGGCGCCATCGACCAGGATCTCCCCGCCTTCGTCATCGCCAGGGACGGCAAGCCCGTGGGTCCCATCGCCAACGGCGACTCCGTGATCCTCTACAACTTCCGCGGCGACCGGGCCCAGGAGATCTCCCTGGCCTTCGACCGGAAGGACTTCGACAAGTTCGAGCGCCCGGGCTACACCGGTGTAAAGTTCGCCGGCATGCTGCAGTACGACGGCGACCTGAACATCCCCTACAACTACCTGGTGGAGCCCCCGGTCATCAGGAACACCCTGACCGAGGTCCTCTGCGCCGCCGGGGTCCGGGAATACGCCCTTTCCGAGACCCAGAAATACGGCCACGTCACCTACTTCTGGAACGGCAACCGCTCCGGAAAGGTGGACGAGAACCTGGAGGTCTACGAGGAGATTCCCTCCGACATCATTCCCTTTGAGTTCGCGCCGAAGATGAAGGCCGAGGAGATCACCGAGCGCATGGTGGAGATGATGGCATCGAAGAAATTCGACTTCCTCCGCTGCAACTTCCCCAACGGCGACATGGTGGGCCACACCGGCGTCATGGAAGCTGTCGTCACCGCCATGGAGGCGGTGGACGCCGGCGTCGGCAAAATCATCGAGGCCGCCGACAAATACGGCTATACCGTCTGCGTCACCGCCGACCACGGCAACGCCGACCAGATGCTGGAGACCAAGAAGGGCAAAACCTCCGTCCGCACCGCCCACAGCCTGAACCCGGTCCCCTTCATCATCTATGATCCCGGCACGGAGCACGTCTTCAAGGACGGCAAATATGGCCTTGCCAACGTGGCCCCGACCCTGCTGAAGCTCATGGACATCGAAGCGCCTTCCTGTTGGGAAGCCTGCATGATCGAGAAATAAGCCGGTTCAGTTCATAGTTATCCACATCGAAAAAAGGAGCTTGCCGCGGCAAGCTCCTTTTTGGTCGCTGCGTTTTATACGTGTACGGTCTGGTTCCATACCATCGGCGTCACGAAGCCGGGATAAGCCCGGATCACGGGCTCCAGATCCACCGGCGTGGTCAGAGGCGGGAAGGTATCGTCCCAGTGATCCAGCACCACGGCCTTCGGCTTCAGCCGCTCAATGATGCGCTTCGCGGGGGGCAGATTGTCCGGCCAGCCGTTGTAGGGAAGGATCAGCAGATCCGCCCCCGTGGGATAATCCGCCTCGTCCCGCAGGTTCATGCTGCCCATGAGGGCGACGGTCTTTCCCTCCGCGGAGATCTCATAGTACACGCACTCGTCCTTCTCGTCCCAGCGAAAAAACTCCCGAAGCATCAGCGGGATATTCCCCCTGGCCGGGGATTTGAACCAGGCCTTGATCCGGGCCGCGTCCGCCTTGGGCAGCACGGCGTGCTTCCCGTGCCAGAGCCGGATCGTGAACCCGTTGACGCTGATCTCGTCCCCGAAGCAGAGCAGAGAGAGATTCTGTTCCGGGATCCTTCCCTTTTTATGGAGCTGTTCGTAAGCCGCCCGGGTGCAGTGAATGAGAACCCCGGGGTTTCGCTTCACAAGCTCCGGCAGATCCCGCACGTGGTCGAAGTGACAGTGGGTCACGAACAGCTGAGAAAACCCGTCGAAGTCCCCGATCCACGTCTTCACCGCAGAACCCCGGAAGGGCACGAAGGGATCAAACAGGATCCGTCCCTCCCCGCATCTCGCCTCAATGGAAGCGGTCCCATGCCAAATCAATTCCATAACAGTTCAATCCTTTCCTGATTTCATTATACAGTGATTTTTTTAGTTATGCAATATAAAACTGCGCGGGAAATGCGATATGGCTTTGGGGAAAGAATGCGCTATGGCTTCGGGGAAAGAAATACTTGACATTTCTATCCCCGGAGGCTAAAATAAATGGGCACGTAAAACATGCCCACGTAGCTCAGCAGGATAGAGCGGCCGCCTCCTAAGCGTCCGTGAAACGCTGGAAAGCGGCCTGAAATCAAGGTTTTTTGCGTTTTTCAGTTGAGTGAAAACGAGTGAAAATTGTGTGAAAAAATGATATTATCTGCCCACGTAGCTCAGTTGGATAGAGCACACGCCTCCTAAGCGTGGGGCCGGAGGTTCGAGTCCTCTCGTGGGTGCCAAGGGGAAGCTGTCCGTGGCTTCCCCTTTATTTCATCTTCTGGCGGATCCCTTCCAATCTGCGGCGGTCAGAAACGGAATAATGATGCTCGTTTGTCTGGACTGCGTGACCCAAAATCAGCGCACGATCTGCGGAAGAAAGGCCTTTTTCAATCAGGGTCGAGTTGAACGCAATCCGAAACGCGTGATTGTTTTTCGTGTCAAAACCCAGCTTCTCACAAGCACGGCGAAGATTCTGCATATAAGAATCCTTTGAGATCGGCTTCCCTGCCTTGTCATGAAAAACATATTCCGAAGACCCGTCAAGCGCTTTTGCGTATTCCAGAACCTGATCGAGCCTTTCGGTCCTTGGTACGTAGCGTCCTCCATGGGGATGCTTCCGTTCATCCTTCGTGTACGGAACGTCGCAGAATTGCTGATGTCCGCTTTTTTTCCAACACCTGTTGACGGTGGACGTGAACGAAATCTTCCAGCACATCAGACCACAGCAAGGCTGACAGTTCTCCAGCCCGCAAGCCTGTCTCCATCGCGAACAGTCGCATAACAGAACGTGGATTGCTTATATGCTTCAGCGCATCACGACGCAGCGCGGCACATTCTTCTTCCGAGAACTCTCTCTCTTCCGGTCTCTTTTTCTGCAAATTGCAGCCTTTTACATAATCGTCGAAAAGGATATACTCGGCAGGATTGTAAACACACAGGTTTTTGCTCATACCATAAGCAAAAACCTGTTTCAGGATTTGCAGCATCTTTTTAAGTGCTGACTCCCTCGGTTTTGTCGGCAAGTAGGACTTAACAAGCCAAATCCGCAAGTCTTCTTCCGTAACATCCGTAATCAACGTATTCCTGAGTATTGGACTCAGATAAGAAAAATAGCGGCTATCGTTTGTTCCGTTGATAACGGACGAAAGGGTTTGACGGGAGAACGCGCTGTCTTTGGCGTAAACCGTGATCGAACAGCCGCTTTCATGCAGCACGTTCCAGACTGACTTTCCGTAATCGCTTGGTCTCTGTACGGATTCCAAACCGATCAGAGGATGGTACAGATGCAGGACGCACTCGGTTTTTGCAAGGGTTTTCAGCAGGCTGCCAAATTCGATATTCCTTCCCCTGCAAAGCTCCCGAAACGTCCGAGGCTGGATATCACCGTAATGGGCCATGCCGTTTACGTTGATATCCCGCTCCAGCCGAGCCTTCCGCGTCAGCCGCAAAAGCTCGTCACTGCATCGTTTGATTTTTGATT
>CAMUYE010000041.1 GCA_947164825.1 uncultured Clostridia bacterium | reverse complement strand
AGGAGACCATGTTGGCGGTCTCCCGGACGGTCTCGCCGTGGGCGATCTGGGATTTTTTCTCGTCCAGGACCTGCTCCTCCAGGCCCAGCAGATTGCAGGCCGAGGCGAAGGAGAAGCGGGTGCGGGTGGAGTTGTCCCGGAACAGGGAAATGCCCAGGCCGGAGTTGAAGATGCGGCAGGATTTGTTGCGCTCCCGCAGATCCCGCAGGGCGTCGGCCACGGTGAAGACCGCGGCGAGCTCGTCGTCGGTCTTGTCCCAGGTCCAGTAGAAGTCCTGCTTGTACATGTTGTTGATGTGGAGTTTTTCAAGCTCGCGGGCCAGTTCAAAGGCTTTGCTCATAGGTTACAAGCTCCTTTATCATGTTTGTGTGAAGAGGTCGATTGACGAGGCATCAGGGATCAGGCATCAGGCATCAGGCACCGCTCGAAAGACGGTTCAAATCTGTTGCCGATCAGCCCGTTCGCAGGGCAGTTCAATCCGCGTGAGACAGTTTGTATTGTTTTGAAATTACCTAACGGCACAGCATCGGACGTCTCTGTTTGATCGGTCGAAGACCGTCCCTGCGGTGAGGTCTGCAATCCGGCACAGACTGACAAACGGGGTACAGGGTCAGACAACGCATAACAACCCAGGCGGTGCCTGATGCCTGATGCCTGATGCCTATTGCCCGATGCCTGAGGCTGAGAGCGGGGAAAGGCGGACAAGCAATGCTTGTCCCTACAGGCGTGTTACCGGATGTCGTTCCCCGTCAGCTCCTGGCGGAAGCTGGTGGCGGACTCGGATTTGTCGCCGGGCTTGTACAGCATGGGAACCGCGGCGTAGAGGGCGGCGCAGACCACCAGATCCTGCTTCCAGGTGATCTCGTTGGGGGCGTGGGCCTGGCTCTCCGCTCCGGGGCCGAAGCCCACGCAGGGGATGCCGTAGCGGCCCTGGATCGCCACGCCGTTGGTAGAGAAGGTCCATTTATCGGTGAGGGGACGACCTTCCCGCTTTTCCCGGGCGGTCTCGTCTGCCCAGAGCCGCTTCTCGCCCCAGAGGGCCTTGTGGGCGTCCACGAGGGCCTGGACGTGGGGCGCGGTCTCCTTGTTGATCCAGGTGGGGAAGAAGGCCTCGGTTTCGTAGACGTGGCCGGTCCAGGAGGGGCGGTCGTACATGTACATGGAGACCTTCACGTCCTTGGCGTATTTCTTCACCGCGGGCAGCTCCTCGATCTCCTTCAGGCAGGAGCGGTAGGTCTCGCCGGCGGTCATGCGGCGATCCACAGAGATGGAGCAGGAGTCCGCCACGGCGCAGCGGCTGGGGGAGGTATAGAAGATCTGGCTGGTGGTGCAGCTGCCGCGGCCCAGGAAGCGGGCGTCCTCGAAGTGGCCGGGATTGTACTTCGGGTCCAGCATCTTCACCAGGCCCTTGATCTCCCTGCCGTCTGCGGCGTCGTTCTCGTTGAGGTCCCGGACGTTCAGCAGGATCTCGGCCATCTTGTGGATGGCGTTGTCGCCCCGCTCCGGGGCGGAGCCGTGGCAGCTCACGCCGCGGACGTCCACCCGGATCTCCATGCGGCCCCGGTGGCCCCGATAGATGCCGCCGTCGGTGGGCTCGGTGGAGATCACGAACTCGATCTTCGAGCGGGCGTCCTCGGGTCCGTCAAAGTATTCGTTGACGAGGGACTGCCAGCACATGCCGTCGCAGTCCTCCTCCTGGACGGAGCCCACGATCATGATCCGGTAGCCCGCAGGGATGAGCCCCAGGTCCTTCATGATCTTTCCGCTGTAGGCTGCGGCGGCCATGCCGCCCTCCTGGTCGGAGCCGCCCCGGCCGTAGATGATGGTGTCGGTCTCGTAGCCCTCGTAGGGGTCGGCGCTCCAGTTGGCCCGGTTGCCCACGCCCACGGTGTCGATGTGGGAGTCGATGGCGATGATCTTCTCGCCCTCGCCCAGCCAGCCGATGACGTTGCCCAGCTTGTCGAACTCGACCTTGTCATAGCCCAGCTTTGTCAATTCTTCGGCGATGCGCTTTGCCACGCCCGCCTCCTCGCAGGACTCGGAGGGGATGGCGATCATATCCCGCAGGAAGCGGGTCATATCCTTCTGATAGCTTGCGGCGGCCTGCCGAATCTGTTCAAAATCCATGTGAACCCTCCGTATATTGCGTATGCATTTTTGCGATGTTCCCAAAAATCAACAGTGAACCGCATACTATTCTATCACAAGTATACAAGAAGTCAAGTCAAAGTATACAAGAAGTCAAGGCCCTACAAAAAAATTTTGGGAGCTTCATAATTTTTTTGGAAATAAAGTTGATTTCTCTCACAGCTGTTGATATTATTAAATTGACAATTGTAAAAGGAGGAATTTCCCCCTATGTTGAAAGCGCATGAATTGGAAATGCTGCGGAGCATCGCCAAGGGCGTTGCCGCCCAGTTTGGCAGCGGCTGCGAGGTGGTGGTCCACGAGCTCTCCGAACAGAGCGCGGAGCATTCCCTGGTCATCATCGAAAACGGACACGTTTCCGGCCGCAAGCCCGGCGATGGGCCGAGCAACGTGGTTCTGGAACAGCTTCGGCACAGTCAGAACGCCGAGGTCGTCTCCGACCGCTTCAGCTACCTGACCCGGACCCCCGGCGGCAAGCTGCTCAAATCCTCCACCGTCGTCCTGCGGGACGAGGCGGGGGAGCCCTGCGCCCTCTTCGGCGTCAACTTCGACGTCTCCGCCCTCTCCCTGGCCGGGAGCATTCTGAACGAGCTGGCCGCGCCCGCAGAAACGGCCCAAACCGAGCCGGAGCCCATTCCCAACGACGTCAACGAGCTGCTGGACAACCTCATCGAGCGCTCCGTCCGTCTGGTGGGCAGGCCCGTGGACCGGATGAGCAAGGAGGACAAGGTCACGGCCATCCGTTTCCTGGCCGACAGCGGAGCCATGCTTATCACCAAATCCGGCGACCGGATCTCCAAGTACTTCGGCATCTCCAAATACACGCTCTACTCTTACTTAGACAACAAACAGGAGGACAAGAACCATGATTGATCTTTCCATTTGCAAAGAGGGCCTGGCCCACAATATCCGGCGCGCCCGCGAGCATCACGTCATCATCCCCACCATCGCCCAGATGCAGCATCCCGAGCTGATCCCCGAGAAGATCCGGGAAAAGCTCGCGAAAACCGATCTCTGGGCCGTGGACCCCGTCAACCTCTTCCGTATCAACTGGCACAACGAAGCCAAGGAATCCGGCGGCCTGTTCCAGAAGGTCCCCAATTACGTGGAGATCCCCCCGGAGCTCTCCGGCGTGCCCTGCCGCATCCTGGCCATGGCCGGCAAGTGGTTCCCCACAGGCTGCCACAAGGTGGGCGCCTCCTACGGCTGCCTGGTGCCCCGGCTGGTGACGGGCCAGTTCGACGCCGACTACCACCACGCGGTCTGGCCCTCCACCGGCAACTACTGCCGGGGCGGCGCCTTCAACTCCAAGCTCCTGGCCGTGGACTCCGTGGCCATCCTTCCCGAGGATATGTCCCGGGAGCGCTTCGACTGGCTGAAATCCATCGCGGGCCGGGTCATCGCCACCCCGGGCTGCGAGTCCAACGTCAAGGAGATCTTCGACAAGACCTGGGAGCTGAAGCAGGACCCCTCCATGATGATCTTCAACCAGTTCTCCGAGATGGGCAACCCCCTCTGGCACTACAACGTCACCGGCACGGCCCTGGCGGAGCTCTTTGAAGCCGTCAAAAAGCCCGGCCAGCGGCTGGCCGCGGCGGCCTTCACCTCCGGCTCCGCGGGCACCATGAGCGCCGGCGACCTGCTGAAGGAGCGCTATCCCTACATGAAGCTGGCCGTGGGCGAGGCCCTGCAGTGCCCCACCATCGTCTGCAACGGCTTCGGCGGCCATCGGATTGAGGGCATTGGCGATAAGCACATCCCCTGGGTCCACAACGTCCGCAACACCGACATGGGCATCGCCATCGACGACGAGGACTCCCAGCGCCTGCTCCGGCTCTTCAACACTCCGGAGGGTCAGAAGTACCTGAAGGACGAGCTGAAGCTCTCCGACGAGCAGATCGAGAAATTCACCTGGATGGGCATTTCCGGCATCGCCAACGTGCTGTGCTGCATCAAGATGGCCAAGTGGTATGAGCTGACGGAGAACGATATCCTGGTCACCGTCCTCACCGATTCCGCCGTGATGTACAAGTCCCGGGTCGCCGAGCTCAACGAGATGTACGGCCCCTACTCCGTCTTCGAGGCCTCCAAGGACCACGCCCTGCACATGCTGGGGCTCAAGACCGACAATATGCTGGAGCTGACTTACCCCGAGCGCAAGCGGGTCCACAACCTGAAGTACTACACTTGGGTGGAGCAGCAGCAGATGAAGGTCGAGGACCTGAACGACCAGTGGTACAAGCCCGAGACCTGGGACGAGATGCACGCCCAGGCCGCCGAGCTGGACAAACTCACCGAGGCCTTCAACGCCGAGGTCGGCCTCCTCGCCGCCCTGTAGGGGCGCTCATTGACCGCCCGTTGGTCCCCGCCTGTGACCAGGCAACAGGGAACAGGCAACAGGGGACAGTGGTCAGGCAATAGGCAACAGGCAACAGGGGACGGGGGATGCGGATTTTTGCACAAGGCACGCCTTCGGTGTCGCTTCGCGCAGAATGACGCGCCCGTCCGCCGCACGATCACGAAAGGAGGATCCCCATGAAGCATCCGTATACCCGCATCCTGTCCGTTTTGCTGGCCGTGCTTTTGACCTTCGGGCTCATGCCCGCCGCGGCGTTGGCAGGACCTTCCGAGGAGACAATCTATTCCGCTGAGGCCTTCATCTCCTATCCGGTGGCCGGAGAGCACCCGAATCTGACCGGCATTCTATGCTATGACGACGAACCCTATACCGTGGAGGAGGTCCACTTTTTTGAGCTGGGCGAAAACGGCCAGCCCATAGGCGCTTTCCTCACGGAGCAAGCCGTTTTCAACGCCAACGTCCGCTATGCCTGCCAGGTGATTCTTCGCCCGGATGAAGGGTACGTGTTCAATGACGATTCCTATTGCTACGTGAATGACCGCATCGCGAATTTCGATTCCATCCAAGACGGTCTCGCATACTTTACCGTTTATCTCAAATGCGCGCCGGGCACTGTGACCGTTACCTTCGACGCCAACGGCAGCTCGTCCCCTGCGCCGGCGCCAATCCGGGTTCCCATCGGCGGCACGGTCTGGGACGCCATCCGGAATTTTGACGTTGTGCGGATGCCGGATAAGCCCTATGAGTGTTTCAACGATTGGAGCCTGGACCCCTTCGCCGAAAACTGGACAGATTACTATTCTTTCGACGATGAAGTCTACGAAGATCTGACCCTCTATGCCATGTGGTTCGCCGGGCCGGAGTCCGTGGAGCTCTGCGTGACATTGCCCGCCTCCTGCCTGACGGAGGACGACTGCTCGGACCCGATCATTACTGTTCCGGCCAGAGCCGACTACAGTGCAGAAGGGGATCACCTCTATCTCCCGGAGGATGGTCACGCGCCGGATTTCAATTCGCCCGCCTATCTGGATTTCAGCTGGCCCTACGCCCTGGAGCGGGGGAAAACCTATTACGGCCGCGCCTTCGTGTACTGCTATGTCGGCGCACAGACACCCGCTGTGACGATTCACGGCGCCGAGTTTGTCTCCGCAAGAAGACTTGACGAATATGTGCTGGAGGTGGTCTACCGCATCACTGTTTCCGCCGGCGATTCCCTCAGACAGGCCGGCGTCTTCATCCAGACCCCCAGGGCGGGGCAGAGTGTCAACCCCACCGTCAGCTCCCTGACCCCCGGCCTGGAGATGTCCGTGTGGGGCTGGTACACGAACCAGAACCTCAGCGGCGACTGGTACGAGGGGACCCTGGAGGGCGGAAAGACCTACTACGCTCTGGTCCGCATCAACGGCGGAATCAATTACAATATTTCCAGCAGCAATCTGAAGCTGGACGTCTTCGGGAAGAACGCGAAGCTCGTGCGCATGGTGGATCTGGCGAGCAGCGAGGGCGTCCCGAACCTTGTGGGCGCCGTTGTGGCCGTGACCGTCCCGAAAGCTTATAACTTTACCGTCGACGTTCCCTACGGCGGCGGCAAGTTCCGCACGGACCGGGAGCGTGAAAGATGGGTCACGACGATGGACTTCAGCAACGTGGAGGAGGGCTCCATCACCCTGGAGGCGAAGGCGGACCCCACGCACATGTTCAGCATGTGGTATGACGCCGACACCTTTGAGGTTCTGAGCCGGGACGAGAAATACACCTTTAACCTGGATCACGACGTGAATATCCGGGCCAGCTTCGTGCGGAAAACGCCCTTTGTGGACGTCCGTGCCAAGGACTACTTCTACGAGCCCGTCCTCTGGGCCATCGAGCACGATCCGGTCATCACCAGCGGCATTGACGAAACCCACTTCGGCCCCAAGGTGAACTGCACCCGGGAGCAGATCGTGACCTTCCTCTGGAAGGCCTGCAACGCCCCGGAGCCCATGACCACGGAGAACCCCTTTACCGACGTCAAGCCGAACAAATACTACTATAAGGCCGTGCTCTGGGCCGTGGAGAACGGAATCACCAGCGGCGTCGGCGACGGGAAATTCGGCGTCGGCGAGTCCTGCACCCGGGCCCAGGCCATGACCTTCCTCTGGAATTCCTACGGCTGTCCGGAGCCTGAGAGCACGAGCTGCCCTTTCACCGACGTGAAGCCCGGCAAGTACTACTACAAGGCCGTGCTCTGGGCCCTGGAAAACGGCGTCACCAGCGGCATGAGCGAGACCGCCTTCGGCACGAACAGCACCTGCACCCGGGGCCAGATCATCACCTTCCTGTACAAGGTCTACGGGCCCAAGGGCTGAGCACGGACAAGGGATTAGGGATTAAGGATCAGGGATCAGGGTGGGGGAAGGGCTGAGAGATCAGAGACCCCGCTCCGTAGGGGCGGCCATCGGCCGCCCGCCCGAGGCTTCCACCTTTGATTTCGTTGACTTTGTGGAAGGGAGTATCTGAAATGAAGCGCGACAAACTGTATTGCATCCTGTCTGCCGCTGCGTTACTGGTTATCATCCTCATGTTTTTCTGTCTGCTGTATCTGATGGGGACTGAATTGGAGGATCACTGGAAATACCTTGTGACGACCGGGAGCCATGCAAGTTACTATAGAGCATTTTTCACAAATCCAAAGATTCTGGCCTGCCTGACTGCCGTTGCAGGGACGGTGATCGCCGCTGTCATTTCGGACGCAAAGGCAATTCGCCGTGAAGAAAGAGGCGCCCTGTTTCTTCTGATCCTGGTATGCCTGACCCTGCTTAGCTTTTCATTTTTCTTTTATGTTTTGCTGAAAGCTCTGTGAGACGACGTGGCCGGATTGTCCTCCGGACGATCGTTTGCTGCGCAAACCGGGCGGCTCATCCCTCTGGGCAAGAGCCGCCCCTGCAAGGACCTGCCCAGCAACTGCGCAGTCCCTTGGCGCACGATGTGCGCCGCTACATTACCTGGCTTTAGGAGTGAAAACATGCGAAACGTCATCTGTGCCCGCTGTGTGAAATGCGGCAAGGAATACGAGGCGACGCCGAATCTCACCAACTGTGAATGCGGCGGCATCCTCGATATTATCTACGATTACGACTACATCAAAACGAAGCTCACCACGGAGACCCTGGCAAATCGCCGGAACCCAACCATGTGGCGCTACCGGGAGCTGCTGCCCGTGGAGGAAACGACGCCCGACACCGAGCTCCGGGTGGGCTGGTCGCCTCTCTACGAGGCGCCCCGGCTGGCGAAGCGCCTGGGGCTGAAAAAGCTCTGGATCAAGGACGACGGCGTGAACCCCACCGCCTCCCTGAAGGACCGGGCCTCGGCCATGGCTGTGGCCAAGGCCCGGGAGGCCGGGGCGGAGGTCATCGCCTGCTCCTCCACCGGCAACGCGGCCTCGTCCCTGGCGGGCAACGCCGCGGCGGCGGGGCTGAAGACCTACATCTTCGTCCCGGCCCGGGCTCCAAAGGGCAAGCTGGCCCAGCTTTTGAGCTTCGGGGCCACGGTGATCTCCGTCCGGGGCAGCTACGAGGACACCTTCGAGCTGTCGAAGCAGGCCATCGAGCGCTGGGGCTGGTATAACCGCAACGCGGCCATCAACCCCTACCTCTCCGAGGGCAAGAAAACTGTGGGCCTGGAGATTATGGAGCAGCTGAACTGGCAGGTTCCGGACTATATCGCCATCTCCGTGGGCGACGGCTGCACCATCGCCGGGCTCTGGAAGGGATTGAAGGACCTGCACGCCATCGGCTTCATCGACCGGCTGCCCAAGCTGATCTCCGCCCAGGCAGCGGGCTGCTGGCCCATCAACCGGGCCGTGGAGACCGGGGAGCCCTGGCGCCCCATGGAGGAGAACACCCTGGCGGACTCCATCGCCGTGGGCGTGCCCCGGAACGCGGACAAGGCGATCATGGCGATCCGGGAGTCCGGCGGCCTGACCGTGGAGGTGACGGACCGGGAGATCATGGACGCCCAGAAGCTCCTGGGCGAGAGCTGCGGCGTTTTCGGCGAGCCCGCGGGCGTCACCGGCACGGCGGGAGTCAAGAAGCTCCGGGAGCAGGGGAGACTCCCCGCCGACGCGACGGTGGTCTCCGTGGTCACGGGCAACGGCCTCAAGGACGTGGCAAACGCCATTGCCGCCCGGGGCGAGCCCATCTCCGTGCCTCCGGATATGGAGCATTTGCTGGACGCCTTTGCGGAACACGAGGTTCCTCTGTAGCGCGGGCAATCTGCCCGCAAACACCGGCGGGTTCAGTGCCCGCCGGTTTCGTTTGTTTACAAACTTTTTTGTTTTTTCGCGAATTATGTTCAAATTTTCGCGGTATGATAGCGGCGTAAAGAAAAATTGACAGCAAAGGAGCGCCAAGCTATGAACGAATACGATCCCTTTGATGAAATGAAAACGGAGGGCGAGGTCCCGGAGCACGAGGCCGCCGACCGGAACCCCGACGAGCCCGCCGCCGCAGAGTCCGATGCACATATCGACTCTGCCGACTCCTACTCTGACCCCGCCGCAGGGGCCGATGCCCCCATCGGCTCTGCCGCCGATCCTGTAATGGCCGCCGACTTCAGCGGCTATACCCCCCTCGACAACGAACAGCCCGCCGACAGCGAGCAGCCCATCGCCGACGAACAGCCCGCCGACAGCGAGCAGCCCATCGCCGACGAGCAGCCCATCTATCAGAACTATTATGATTCCTCCGATCCGGCCTTCACGGCCCGCCCCGCCCAGGGCTGGTCTGCCTACGGTCAGACCCGGACGGAACAGACCCAGAGCGCCCACGTCGTCCAGCCCAGGAGCCAATCTGACACGCAAGCACCTGTCTCCCCCTACACCGTCCAGGCGCAGACCAAGGCGGAGAAGCGCCGCTCCGGCGGCTTCTGGAAAAAGGCCGTGGCCCTGGCCCTGGTCTGCTGCCTGCTGGGCGGCGCTGCGGGCTTCGGCGGCGCCCTGCTGGCGAACAAGCTGCAACCCGCCAAAACAAACGCCGTAAACGGTCCCGGCAGCGGCTCCACCGTCCAGGTGGCGGCCCCCCGGGAGAGCACGGAGCTCAATGTAATCACCGTGGACAGCGGCAAGCTGAAGACCGCCGCCCAGGTCTATGAGTCCAACGTAAACTCCACCGTGGGCATCACCACCGAGATCACCACCAACGTCTGGGGCTTCCAGTCCACCGCCGCTGCGGCAGGCTCCGGCTTCATCCTCACCGAAGACGGCTATATCCTCACCAATGAGCACGTCATTGAAAACGCCAACTCCATCACCGTCGCCATGTACGACGGGACCAAATATCCCGCGACTCTGATCGGCTACGACGTCAGCAATGATATCGCGGTGCTGAAGATCGACGCCAAGGGCCTGACTCCCGTGACCCTGGGCGATTCCGACGCCCTGAAGGTGGGCGACGAGGTGGTTGCCATCGGCAATCCCCTGGGTGAGCTGACCTTCTCCCTGACCAAGGGCAACGTCTCCGCTCTGAACCGGGCCGTCACCCTCTCCAGCAATGTCACGATGAACCTGATCCAGACCGACGCCGCCATCAACTCCGGCAATTCCGGTGGCGCGCTGTTCAACATGTACGGCGAGGTGGTGGGCATCACCAACGCCAAGTACTCCTCCAGCGGCTACAGCGGCGAGGCCAGCATCGACAACATCGGCTTTGCGATCCCCATCAATTCCGTCCGGCAGATCGTGAGCTCCATCATCGAAAAAGGCTATATCACCACGCCCTATATCGGCGTCACCGTGTCCAACGTCAGCGAGGAAAGCCAGAGCTACGGCATGCCCCAGGGCGCGGCCATTCGCGCCGTGGAGCAGGGCGGCCCTGCCGAGCAGGGGGGTCTGCAGGCCAATGATATCGTTACCGCCGTCAACGGCAAGACCATCACGAGCTACGATGAGCTGGTCACGATCGTTTCCGGCTGCGAACCCGGCGATCAGTTGAACTTCACTGTCTACCGCAAGGGCGAGACCGTGAATCTCACTGTCACCGTGGGGGAGAAGACACAGTCTGCCCTGCCGGATCAGCAGTCCGGCCAGAGCCAAAGCGGTCAGAACGGTCAGAACGGCCAGAACCCGAACGGCCAAGGCCAGGACGGTCAGAACCAGGACGGTCAATCCGGCCAGGGCCAGTCCCCCTGGGGCGGCAACGGTTCCAATCCCTGGGGCGGCAGCGGTTCCAACGGCTCCGACGGCTCTGACGGCGGCAGCGGCTTCCCCTGGGGCAGCGGCGATCCCTGGAGCTGGTTCTTCGGATAAGGCAGTTCCGGAGGCGAAAACCGGATCATTCAAGGGCGGGTAATCTGTCATCCAGACAACTCCCCATCGGCAAGCACAGGCTGCGGCTTGTGCTTGCTTTTTTTGCCGGTTTGCGGTACAATAACGAAAAACCGAAAGGGGAGAGGCCCATGCTGCCGGAGCTGTTCTGCGAAAAGATGAAAACCCTGCTGGGGAACGAATATGAGGCGTTTCTGGCTGCCCTGGACCGCCCCCGGGCGGTGGGGCTGCGGGTCAATCCGTTAAAGGTCTGCCCGGAAAACGTATGTAGGGACAAGCATTGCTCGTCCCTGCAGAAGCAGACAGAGGAATGGCCGCTGTGGTCAGCGGCCGCTACGGATCAATTCTCAATTCTCAATTCTCAATTCTCAATTTTCAATCTGTCTCCTGTTCCCTGGTGTCCCACCGGATTCTGGTACGACCCGGAGACCCGTCCCGGCCTGCATCCGTACCACGCCGCCGGGGCCTACTATCTCCAGGAGCCCTCGGCCATGGCTCCGGCGGAGCTGCTGGATCCCCAGCCGGGGGAGCGGGTGCTGGACCTCTGCGCCGCCCCGGGCGGCAAGTCCACCCAGCTCGCCGGGAAGCTGCAGGGCAGGGGACTTCTGGTCTGCAATGAGATCCACCCGAAACGGGCGGCGATCCTGGCCTCCAACATTGAACGTCTTGGCATCGCCAATGCTCTGGTGCTGAACGAGCACCCGGCCCGGCTGGCCGAGCGCTTCCCCGGCTTCTTCGACCGGGTCCTGGTGGACGCCCCCTGCTCCGGCGAAGGCATGTTCCGCAAGCACGACGCGGCCTTCGAGGACTGGAGCCCGGAGACCGTTGCCATGTGCGCCCGCCGCCAGGCCGAGATCCTGGACAGCGCCGCCGCCATGCTCCGTCCCGGCGGGCGGCTGGTCTACTCCACCTGCACCTTCTCCCCGGAGGAGAACGAGGGCAGCGTAGCGGCCTTCCTGACCCGGCACCCGGAGTTTGAGGTAGAGGAGACAAGGGCCGATGTGGGCATACTTCGTGACTCTAAAGAGTTCGGCCCCTACGGAGCTCCCGGCCATCCCGAATGGGCCGACGGGAATCCGGAGCTGTCGAAAACGATCCGCCTCTGGCCCCACCGGCTGCGCGGGGAGGGCCATTTCGCGGCGGTCCTGCGAAAGCATGTAGGGGCGGCCATTGGCCGCCCGCATACCGCAGATTCTTCCGAATACCGGATTCCCGCGGACGGGAAAGCTTCAGCCTCGGGCGGGCGGCCGATGGCCGCCCCTACGGAGCTGCCCCGTCCGGTGGGGCTGCTGCTCTCGGAGCTGGGGATCGCACTTCCGGCGGGGAAGCCCGTGTGCTTCGGCGAACGGGTCTTCTGGGCGCCGCCGGAGTGCCCAGAGCTGCGGGGCCTGAAGGTCCTGCGGCCCGGCCTGGAGCTGGCGGAGCTGCGCCGGGACCTGGCCGTCCCGGCCCACGCCCTGGCCCTCTGGGCCAAGACCGCCGCATCAAGCCACGCCCTGAGCGCCGACGACCCCGCCTGCGCTGCGTACCTGCGGGGCGAGACGATCCCGACGGACGCGGAAGGCTGGACCCTCGTCACCGTGGACGGCCTCTCCCTGGGTTGGGGCAAGGGCGTGCGCGGGACCTTGAAAAACCACTATCCAAAGGGCCTGCGGACACTCTGACGCCGCCGGGGGTCTGATGACGCCCGTCCGTAGCGTCCGCGGCGTGCAGCCCGCCGAGCGGATTGGTTTTCACAAAAAAGACGGTTGTAATTTCACACAGACCGCTGCGTGATTTTCACGCGGGAAAGAGCAGGATTTTCCCTTGCTTCTTTCCCGCGTTTCTGCTATAATATAATTTAGGTATAAAACAGAATGGAGGTTACCCAATGAAACGCTTTTTTGCATGGCTCCTCTGCGCGGCGCTGCTGCTGACGGTGCTGCCCATTCCGACAAGAGCCGCGGAGCAGGCGGAAGAACCCCTTTACGTCTACACCGAGGCCGACAATGCCCGGCTTGATGCGGACGTCTTTGCCGCCATCGAGTCAGTCAAGCTCGGCGCAGCCAGAACCTGCGGCGGCATCGGGAAGATGACCGAGCAGGACTACATCGATCTGGTTCCCCAGATCATCGAAGCCGTCAAGGCTTCGGCCACCTACGTTCCCGGCACCCTCCAGGCCAACGGCAATTTCCTGGTCTGGGAGACCACCGTCGGCATTCCCTGCTGCTATGACCCCCGCATGGAGGCCGAGCTCCACAACACCGAGAACGACCCCACCCCGGAGCAGATCGCCCTGGCCGAGGCCCAGGCGGAAGCCATCCTGCAGGACGTGGGCGAGATCTGCGGCGGCGGTCCCTACACCGCTGACATCGGTCTGATCCAGCCCTACTGGGAGAGCAGCTCCAACTATGCCGACAGCTCCTTCAACAACTACTCTCCCCAGTACAAGGCTATGTGGCAGTCGCTCTATGAGGCCACCGGCGGCACCGGCCTGCGCTACGCCATGTCCAATGCCAACGTGGACAACATCGCAGCCACCATGTCCCAGTGCGCCCTGGTGATGTTCGACTCCCACGGCACCACCGACTATTCTGGTTCCGGCGGCGACTACACCTCCCGGGCCAACAGCTCCTACCTCTGCCTGACCACCGCCACGGGCGTCACCTCTGCCGATACCGCCGCCCAAACGGGACCCTATGGCACCTACTACAACTGCATCCGCAGCGGCAGCGGCGCTTACGTCAACGGCGACTGCATTGCCGCCCACATGACCGCCGACGCCCCCAACAGCTACCTCTACATGGGCATCTGCCTGGGCATGGCCACCGACAAGATGGAGGCCGGTCTGCGGGGCAAGGGCGTTGAGGTGGTCTACGGCTACTCCCAGTCCGTCACCTTCGCCGGCGACATGGACTACATGAACAGCCTCAACACGTCCATCAAGAACGGCGACGATATGGCCACCGCCGTGGCTGCCATGAAGGCGGCCGTAGGCTGTCCCGACCCCTATACCAGCAGCTATCCCGCCTGGCCCATCGTGGCCTCCTCCGAGGACGAGTATCCCGGCCACGGCAATGTGGATCAGGCCCAGACCGTCTACTCCACCTGGTCTCTCTTCGGCACCAACTACGAGGTGACCGCCTCCTCCAACAACGAGGAATGGGGCACCGTGGAGGTCCGCGGCTCTCAAATCATCGCCTACCCCGCCGAGGGCTATTACGCCGCGGGCTATGAGCTCCTCAGCGGAACCGCCACCATCACCCAGAACGGGAACAGATTCCTGGTCCAGGCGGAGTCCGACTGCTCCGTGCGGATTAACTTCGCCGCCAAGACCCCCGCCGTGGTCAACTACTACTCCAACAGCACGGCCTGCGGCACCGAGAACAGCTATCTGGGCGACGACGTGATCCTTCCGACCGAGGCGCCGGAGATCTACGGCTACCGCTTCCGCGGCTGGGTGGAGGCTCCCGTCTACGAGACCAACGTAAAGCCCGCTTTCTTCAAGCCGGGCGCGAGCTACACGGTTCAGTCCGCCAGCGTAAATCTCTATGCCCTCTATTCCTGCGTCTTTGGCAACGGCGGCATTGCCTATAAACTCGTGACTGAAACGCCGGACAATTGGGAAGGCAACTACGTCATCTCCGGCAGCAAGACCGGCACCATCAAGGTTCTGAAGGCGCTGAACGCCGGAGGCGGCTATGAGAACGATTATGGCAACAGCGTCGTGAACCATACCGATGCCGGCATGGAATTTGAGGACGATCTGCTTCGGGAGGTCGCCGACGACTACATCTGGCAGGTTGAGGCCTCCGGCTCCGGCTATACCATCCGGAACCTGGGCAACGAGACCTACCTGGGCTCCAGCGGCCTGTCCCTCTACAGCCTGGGCGCCATCGACAGCGGCGCCGTCTGGACCTTCTCCTTTGTCTCCAACGTCGGAACAAAAGCAAAAAACGTCGCAAACACCAGCTATCCCTACCTGGTTTTCTACAACAACATGAAGTTCGCCCTCTACGGCGAGAGCACCTTCAATCAGTATCCCGTCCAGTTCTGGAAGGAGATCGAGGATGGCGAGACCTTCTACTATACCGAGGTCACGCCGCATGAACACGAGCTGGTCCACGTGGAGGCCGCCGCGCCCACCTGCACCGAGAACGGCAATATCGAGCACTGGCGCTGCTCCCTCTGCGGCAAGTGCTTCTCCGACGCCGCCGGCGAGAACGAGATCCCCGCGGCCTCCGTGGTGCTGCCCGCCACCGGCCATACCGCCGGTGAGCCCGTGACCGAGAACGAGACCGCGCCCAACTGCGGCGTGGACGGCGGCTATGACACCGTGGTCTACTGCACCGTCTGCGGCGCGCAGGTCAGCCGGACCCACGTGGTTGTCCCCGCCACCGGCGACCACAGCTACGGCGACTGGAGCACCAACAACAACGGCACCCACAGCCGCGTCTGCTCCGTCTG
This sequence comes from uncultured Clostridia bacterium, assembly GCA_947164825.1. Lineage (GTDB taxonomy): Bacteria > Bacillota > Clostridia > Oscillospirales > Oscillospiraceae > JAFRPC01. The sequence continues at coordinate 1,107 of CAMUYE010000041.1, read as the reverse complement.
CCAGGGCGTCGATACCGAGAACTGCTCCTACGAGGACGAGGTGGTCCCGCCCACCCCCGCCGACCAGGGCTATACCGTCCACACCTGTACGGTCTGCGGCTACAGCTTCAACGACAGCTTCGTTCCCGCCCTGGGCTTTGACTACACCGTGCACTTCTCCGTGCCCGAGGGCGTGGAGCAGCCCGCCGACATGGTTTCCAACACCAACACCGGCATCACTCTGCCCGTGATTTCCGCTCCCGAGGGCTACGCCTTCCTGGGCTGGGTCACCGATACCTATACCAACGTGACGGACAAGCCCGGCGAGATCCTGACCGGCCGCTACATCGCCCCCGAGGAGATCACCCTGAACGCCCTCTTCCTCTACTACGTAGGCGGCGAGGCCTCCTACGTCCTGGTCAGCGCCGCCCCCGCCGACTGGACCGGCAATTACGTGATTACCCACGGCGCGGACGCCGCCTACATCATGAAGGGCATCGAGGCCGGCAAGTCCTATGAGGACAAGAAGAACGGCGGCGCGGCTCTCCTGGCCGACACCGGCATGGTCCTCAACGGCGATACCCTGTCCGGCGTCCCCATGGATTACGTCTTCACCGCCGAGGCCCACGGCTCCGTCTACGGCTTCCGCAGCGTCGCTATGGGGACCTACCTGGCGGACCGGAAGCTGAGCCAGTCCTATACCCTCAGATCCGCCGAGGCCTACGCCGACGACTGCGCCTGGAAGCTCTCCGTGGCTGCTGACGGCGTCGTCACCCTGAAGAGCCAGGTCGCCGACGCCAACCGCTCCGTCCTGAGCTTCTACAAGACCGGCACCGGCTCCTCCTACTACTTCCGGGCCTACTCCTCCGCGAATGATATCCGCCTGTGGAAGGAATACAACACCGGAACCCCCTACTACACCACCGTTCTTGCCGACGTGGCCCATGAGCACGTCCCGGGCGAGCCCGTCGAGGAAAACGTCGTGCCCGCCACCTGCACCGAGGCCGGCAGCTATGATCTGGTGGTCTACTGCACCGAGTGCGGCGAGGAGCTGAGCCGCGAGACCGTCGCTGTGGAGGCTCTGGGCCACGACTACGCCGATGTTGTCACCGAGCCCAACTGCACCGA
>CAMUYE010000040.1 GCA_947164825.1 uncultured Clostridia bacterium | reverse complement strand
GCACCGTCTGCGGCGACGAGATCAGCCGTGAGACCGTGGAGCTCCCCGCCCCCGGTCACACTCCCGGCGAGACTGTCACCGAGAACCACGTCGATCCCACCTGCACCGTTCCCGGCAGCGAGGACCATGTGATCTACTGCAGCGTCTGCGGCGACGAGATCAGCCGTGAGACCGTGGAGCTCCCCGCCTCCGGCCATACCCCCGGCGAGGCCGTGGTAACCCCCATCTCCCCCTCCACCTGCGTCACCCACGGCAGCGAGGAGCATGTGATCTCCTGCACCGTCTGCGGCGAGGAGCTCAGCCGCGAGACTGTGGAACTGCCTCTCCGGGACGAGGCCGACTGCCCGGGCCACATGTTTACGGATATGCCCGGCAGAGACCACTGGGCCCACGAGGCCATTGACTGGGCCATCGACAACCAGATCACAGCGGGCACCTCCCCCACCACCTTCAGTCCTGAGCTCACGGTCACCCGCGCCCAGATGGTCACCTTCCTCTGGGCCGCTGCCGGTAAGCCGGAGCCCAGCCTCACGGAGCTCCCCTTCACCGACGTCCGGACCGGCGCCTACTACTACAAGGCCGTCCTCTGGGCCGTGGAGCAGGGGATTACCTCCGGCACGACTCCCACCACCTTCAGCCCCCACGACCCCTGCAGCCGCGCCCAGGCCGTTTCCTTCCTTTGGGCCGCTGCCGGTAAGCCGGAGCCTGTACTCACAGAGAATCCCTTTACCGACGTAAGGCCCACCGCTTACTACTGCAAGGCCGTCCTTTGGGCCTATGAGCAGGGCATCGCGGAGGGCGTCTCCGAGAGCAGCTTCAACCCGCACGGCCCCTGCAGCCGCGCCCAAATCGTAACCTTCCTCTTCCGGGCCTCCGTCTCGTAATCGTAATCATTGAACAAAGGGAACACAGGGGGACTTCCCCCTGTGTTCCCTTCAGTCTGTCAAAGAACCGCAGATTTCATCCTCTGAAACCTGCGGTTCTTTGACAGACTGAGAGGCCGCGGGGACGGGAGCCCGTCCCCGCGGCCTCTGACACAGCTGCGAGATCAGAATTCAAGATTGCGGTCGTCTTCCTTGGAGAAGACGTGGGCCACCTTGCCGTTGAAGCTAAAGTGGATCCGGTCGCCCATGGCGGGGATATTCTTCATGTCCACGGTGGGAACAATCAGGATCACGTCGCGGCCTTCGGCAGTGATATGGAGATGGACGGAGGAGCCCATCATCTCACTGACGTCTACGATGCCGCTGACGCCGTTGTCCGCCAGATCGGTATGCTCCGGGCGGACGCCCAGGGTGATGTCCTGGGACGGAACCTCCTTCGCAAGCAGGCGGGCGCACTTCTCTTCGGAGAGGTGAACCTTGTGTCCGCCCAGCTCCACAAAGTAGTGCTCCCCTTCCCGCAGAAGCTTCGCGTCGAAGAAGTTCATCACCGGCATCCCGATGAAGCCGGCCACAAAGAGGTTGGCGGGATGGTTGAAGACCTCCTGGGGCGTTCCGATCTGCTGGATATAGCCGTCCTTCATGATAACGATCCGGTCGCCCAGGGTCATGGCCTCCGTCTGGTCGTGGGTCACATAAATGAAGGTGGTGTCGATGCGCTGGCGGAGCTTGATGATCTCGGCGCGCATCTCGTTTCTGAGCTTGGCGTCCAGGTTGGACAGAGGCTCGTCCATGAGCATGACCTTGGGGGCCCGGACGATGGCCCGGCCGATGGCCACACGCTGACGCTGGCCGCCGGAGAGGGCCTTGGGCTTGCGGTCCAGGTACTGGGTAATGTCCAGGATCTCCGCGGCCTCCCGGACCTTCCGGTCGATCTCTTTCCTGTCCAGGTGACGCAGCCGGAGGGCGAAGGCCATGTTTTCGTAGACCGTCATGTGGGGATAGAGGGCGTAGCTCTGGAAGACCATGGCGATGTCGCGGTCCTTGGGGGCCACGTTATTCATGACCTTGCCGTCGATGATGAGCTCACCGTCGGAAATTTCCTCCAGGCCGGCCACCATCCGCAGGGTGGTGGACTTGCCGCAGCCGGAGGGGCCGACCAGAACGATGAACTCCTTATCCGCGATGTTCAGGCTGAACTGCTGAACCGCAACCACACCTTCATCTGTGATTTGGAGGTTGACCTTTTTCGCGGGCTCTTCGGCCTTCTTTTTCCTGCCCTTTTTCTGCTCGCCGGAGACGAAGGGATAGACCTTTTTGATGTTGTTCAAAATGACTTCTGCCATAATTTCAACTCCTGTCAGATGAGATAGTGTCAGATCTCCTTGAGCGCGGCGTCATCCGCGACCAGAGTGAAATCTGTGTGAAGCTGGAGGATGGAGGCAGGGACGAAGGGCGTGACCGGTCCGAAGAAGGCGCGTTTCACGATCTCCGCCTTGCTCTCGCCGGAAACCACCATAACCACGCGCTTCGCCTGCATGATGTCACAGATTCCCATGGTGTAAGCAAAACGCGGCACGTCCTCTTCCTTCTCAAAGAAGCGCTTGTTGGCCTGGACGGTGGATTCGGAGAGCGTGACCTTGTGGGTCCCCTTGGTAAAGTACTCCGCGGGCTCATTGAAACCGATGTGTCCGTTTACTCCCAGCCCCAGGAGCTGGAGGTCGATGCCGCCCAGACGGCGGATCGTCTCGTCGTATCGGCTGCACTCGTCCTCGGCGTTGCGGTTCAACCCGTAGGGGATGTTGGTATTGGCGGGATAGATGTTCACATAGTCGAAAAAATTGCGGCGCATAAAGCAGTAGTAGCTCTGAGGATCCACGGGGGCCAGGCCTACGTACTCGTCCAGATTGACTGTGCGCACCTGGCCAAAGTCCAGGTCGCCCTTCTTGAACCACTTGATGAGCTGCTGATAGGTGCCGATGGGACTGGAGCCCGTGGCCAGGCCCAGCACGGAGTCGGGCTTGAGGATGACCTGGGCGGAGATGAGGTTCGCCGCCTGCCGGCTCATGTGGTCGTAGTCCTTGGCGCGGATGATGCGCATCCCGGTCCCTCCTTACTTCTTCTCCGGCAGGGCCGGAAGGCTGGCGGCGGCAATGCTCTGACCCACGCGGCGGGCCTTCTCGTCCGGCAGCATGACGGTGACCTTGGCGGCCAGCTCCGGATATTCCTCCCGCAGGACCCGGTTGCACTCCGCGATCAGGACGTCGCCGCCGATGCCGGAGGCCACACGGCCCATGACCAGCAGGTATTTCAGATCATAGTAGTTGGAGTAGAGGGCAACGGTGTGGGCGAAATAGACGCCGATGCTCTTGAAGATTTCCAGCGCGCCGGGATGACCGGCCTCGGCCAGCTTCTGGACCTCCTTCAGCTTCTCCGCCAGACTGAGCTTGTCGGAGAGGGCGATGCCCGCCCGGGGCGCCAGGCGGATCACGGCGTCCTGGGAGAAGTACTTGCAGCCCACGCCGCGGTCGGTGGACCACTCATCCTGCTCGGCCCTGTCCTGAAGATCCACCGGAGCAAAGGCCAGCTCGTTGAACCAGCCCAGGATCTTCCGGTCCCGGGTCACGTAGCCGCCGGCCTCGCTGGTGCCCATGGCGATGCCCATGACGGCGCCGGAGTCCAGGCTCATGGAGCCCGCCAGGGCGGTGACGTCGCCGTCGTTGATGACCACGATGGGCACGTCGCCGATCTCCTTGGCAGCCCGGTCATAGATGGAGTGGACCAGCTTCTTCTCGCTGCGGGGGATCTTGATGAAGAGGGAGCAGACCCGGGGCTCGTTGCCCACGAAGGTACCGGCGGAGGAGACGCCGATGGCGTCCACCCGGGGCATCTTGGAGGCGGCGGTCCTGAAGGCCTCCACGATGCCGTTGAACTGATAGCTCAGATCCTCGGACTGCTTGGGGAACCAGACGACCTCCTCGGAGTAGACGGTCTTGCCGTCGATGACCGCGGAAACCTTCCGGTCGGAGCCGCCGGCGTCGAAGCCGATGCGGCAGCCCTCCAGATGGCCGCCCACGGCCTTGGGCTGCTCGTTGGCGGCGGGGAACTCCGCCTCGTTCTCGCAGATGACGATTTCAAAGGGACGGTCGAAGACGTCCTCCATAAAGTGGATGTCGAACTCCCGCAGGCCGCCGATGGTATAGGCGTCCTGCAGCTTCCGGGCAGTCTCCGGGCAGCCGAGGATGGTGACCCGCAGGCCGCCCACGCTCCAGAGCAGGAACTTCACGTAGCGCTCCATATAGCGGTAGTTGGCCTCGGCGAATTCCTCACCCCGCAGGCAGGAGGAGAAGACGGACACGCTGCCGTGGTCGCGCTCGACAGCGACCCGGAAGGGACGGTCAGCCCCCTTCAGGAAGGCGTCGGCCCAGACCTGGAAGGGAATGAACTCCGGCTCCAGGGAGGGCTTGTTTTTGTAGTCGTAGTTGATACCGAGATAATTCATAGCATTAGCCTCTTTTCCTGAATGTTCCTCGCTCAGAGGAGCTCCGCCAGGGCGGCGCGGATCATATCCGCAGCCTCGTCGATGACGGCTTCGTCTCCGGGCTGCACGTCGGTCAGCGGGGCGCGGACGCCGCCGATGTCCGGGGCGCCCAGCTTCCGCAGGACAGCCTTGATAACGGCATACATGTTGCCCTTTCCTGCGCAGAGCTTATAGATGATGTGGCAGCAGGCGTCCTGAATGGGCCTTGCCTCGGCGATCCGTCCCTCGTTGACCAGGGTGAAGATCCTCAGATAGAGCTCCGGCATGACCGCATAGGTCCCGCCGATGCCGCCGATGGCGCCGGCTGCGAGACCGGAGAGCAGCTGCTCGTCCGGGCCGTTGAAGACGATGGCGCCTTCGTCGCGCCACATCTCAATGTCCTGCACGGGCATGGAGGAATTTTTGACGCCGATGACTCTGGGATTCTTCAGCATCTCCCGCAGCAGGGCGCCGCTGAGCGCCACGCCGGCAAGCTGGGGAATGTTGTAGATGATAAAGTCCGTGTTGGGCGCCGCGTCGGAAATGTCGTTCCAGTATTTCGCGATGCCGGCGGGGGGCAGGTGGAAGTAGATGGGGGGAATGGCGGCGATGGCGTCCACGCCCAGCCCTTCTGCATGGGCAGCCAGTTCCCGGCTGTCGGCGGTGTTGTTGCAGGCCACATGGGCGATGACAACGACCCTGCCCTTTGCCACGGCCATGACGTTCTCCAGGAGGAGCTTCCGCTCCGCCACGGACTGATAGATGCATTCGCCGGAGGAGCCGCCCACGTAGAGGCCCTGGACGCCCTTGCCGATGAGATATTCGGTGAATTCCCGCACCCGCGCAGGAGCAATGGCTCCCTTTTCGTCATAGCAGGCGTAGAATGCGGGGAAAATGCCTTGATATTTTGTTGTGTTCTTCATTTAAGTTCTCCGTTATTCGTTGACAAGTGCCTTGAAGACGACCTTGGACACCCGGGCAGGGTCCCCCAGCCTGATCTTCAGTCGATGGGCGTCCCCGGGGAAGACTACCAGAAAGTCGCCGGGCTTGAGGATCAGACTCTGCTCGGCCTCCCCGTGATACCCCCAGAAATCGCCCTGATGGGTGAATTCCGTCAGCCCGGCGGGATCTGAGAGATCCACGCGCTCGCAGCCGCTGACCATCACGTGGACGTCCAGATAGCGGCGGTGGGCCTCGAAAAAGCTCTGCGCCTCGTCCACGGTTTCATAGTCGAAGCGGGTGACGTAGAGGCGATCCTCCTCCAGGTTTTGCCGGACCGTTCCCACGCTTTCCAGAAACGCGGGGGTCAGGAGCTCCAGGGCCTTGTCCAGCCGGGGATGAATGCCCCGGTAATCCTTTGCGTCAGATAGTTTGGCATGGATCATGGTGTCTCGAATCCTTTCAGCAAATTGTCAATTCTCAATTGTCAATTTGAAAGGCGTCAGCCTTTCACCGCGCCCATGGTGATGCCGCGGGTGAAGTATTTCTGGAAGATCACGAAAACGATGATGATGGGGACCGCCGCAAAGGCCGCGCCGGCCATGATCAGGCCGAAGTTCGTGGAGTTCTCCGCCTGCATCTTGGCGATGCCGAGGGAGATCGTCAGATTCCGGGTGCTGGTCAGCATGATCAACTGCATGAAGTAGTCGTTCCAGGCGCTGATGAAGGTGAAGATGGCAAGTGCGCCGACGCCGGGCTTGATCATGGGGAAGGCGATCTTGGTGAAGGTCCGGAACTCGCCCGCGCCGTCGATGCGGGCGGACTCCAGGATCTCGCCCGGAATGCCCTCAGCAAACTGCTTGATCAGGAAAACGCCGAAGGGCCAGCCTACGATGGGATAGATGACCGCGCTGATGGTATTGTAGAGCTTCAGCGAGGACATCTCCCGGATCAGGGGGATCAGGATCACCTGCTTCGGCAGGGCCATGGCGCAGACGATAAGGGTGAAGATCAGTCCCCGACCCACAAAGCGCTTCTTTGCCAGGGCGTAGCCCGCCATGGCCGCTGTGGCGCAGGTCAGCAGCATGGCCGCCACAGCCATCCAGACCGTGTTGAGCAGCCAGCGGATGGCGGCGGGGACCTCGGGGCCTGAGAGGAAGACGATGGCCTCTCCGTCCTTGGTGAAGTACTGACTGAAGGGAATGGACAGATCGAAAAGATTGGCGGTCTGCTTGCTCATGAGGGTCTCATAGTTCGTCAGGGTCCACTCGCTGGGCCACCAGACCGGGGTGGTGGAGTTGATCTCCTTGCCGGTCTTGAAGGAGCCGGTAACGATCCAGTAGAGGGGGAAGAGGAAGAGCAGGGCCAGGATGACCACCAGGATCATGGCGATCACCCGGTAGGCCATGGATTTTTGACTTCTCATACCGCAGCCCTCCCTAAGATTTGGATTTGCCCAGCCGGAACTGGACAGCCGAAAGAATGGCGATCAGGATCATCAGCACCACGCCCATGGCGTTGCCGTAGCCGTAGCGGTAGAGCTTGAAGGCGGTGTAGTAGATGTAATACATGATCGTGTCCGTGCTGTGGTTGGGTCCGCCCGAGGTGAGCAGCTGGATCAGCGCGAAGCACTGGAAGGAGTTGATGGTGGTGATGACCAGGATGTACAGGGTGGTGGGCATGATCTGGGGCCACTTGATCTTCCAGAAGACCTGGGTGTTGGTGGCGCCGTCCACCTCGGCAGCCTCCACCAGGGTCTGGTCCACATTGCCCAGGGCGGAGACGTAGAGCACGATGGGCTGGCCCACGGAGGTCGTGAAGAGGATCAGGATGATGCACCAGAGGGCGTAGCGGGCGTCGCCGAGCCAGTTGATGTTCTGGTTCGTCAGGCCCACGCCCTGGGACAGGTAGTTGAAGATGCCGTAGTAGTTGTTGAACATCCACTTCCACACCACGGTGACCGCCACGGAGCCGGTGACCACCGGCAGGTAGAAGATCACGCGGTAGATGGAGGTCAGGGCCGGCTTCATGTCGTAGATGGCGGAGGCGACCCAGAGGGAGAAGATACAGACCGTGGGGACGGAGACCACCACGATGATCAGGGTGTTTTTCAGAGCGCCGAGGAAGATCTCGTCGCCCAGGAGCTCCTTGTAGTTGTTGAAGCCGATGAAGACGTCCTGGGTGTCCTTGCCCATGTTGGAGTCAAAGAAGCTGGTGTAGATGCAGATGAACATGGGAACGAGGACGAAGGTGATAAAGAAGAATAAGCTCGGCAGCAGGAAGAGATAGCCTGCGGTGGTTTCCCGCCGCACGAGGGCCCGGCTCATTCGGGAACGTTTTGGCATGCTTACGACTCTCCTTTCTTGCTTGGTGAGAGCTGATCCGTGTCCCGCGGGGACAACGGAAACGCCCTCCCTGCGCTGGCGCAGGGAGGGCGCAGTTTTCAACTCAATATCAGTTGTGTGTCGGGAGCTTAAGCACCGGCAGCAGCGTTGGCAGTGGCGACGAATTCCGCAACAGCGGTGGAGACGTCAGTGCCGGAGCCGATCTGCTGGAGCATGTTCCACCAGGCGGTACGGGCCTCAGCCCAGCCGGGAACGACCTGGTAGTAGTCGCCGAGCAGGGGCATCAGCTTGGTGTACTCGGTACGGACGGGATCGTCGGCGTAGATCTTGGTGAGGTCGTTGCCCTCCGCGGTGTCGCGGACGGCAAAGTAGGTAGAAGCCTTGACCGCGTCAGCAGTGCCTTCGCCGTCAGCCATGTACTTGATGAACTTCTTGGCAGCGTCGATCTTGGCAGCGTCGCCGTTGTCGAAGATACCGAAGCCCCAGATGCCGCCGCAGAGCTCAGCCTTGCCGTCGTCGGAGGGGAAAGCCATGCAGACGATCTCTTCGCCGTTGTTGGTCTTGCCGACCTCGTTGCCGTTGTCAACGTTGGTCTGCGCGCCGATGTTCCAGCAGAAAGCCATCTGCAGGACGCCCTGGCGGAAGAGGTTGATCTCGTCGCCGCCCACGATGGAGGCGTCGAAGTTCACGCCGTCGAGCTCCTTGAGCAGCTCAAGAGCCTTGACGTTCTCGGCGGAGTCCGCAGTGTAGGCGGTGTGCTCGGCGTTGGTGAAGGTGCCGCTGTAGAGGTTGTTGACGATGGCGCGGGTGCCCTGGTCGCCGCCCTGGCCGCCGCAGTAGACGGCAGCGACGTTCTCATAACCGGCTTCCTTCAGAGCCTTGACGGCGTTGATGAAGCCTTCGGTGGTCCAGGTGAGGTTCTCGAGATCGAGATACTGATCGGCGCCGGCCTTCTTGAAGGCGTCGAGGTTGATGGCCATGCAGTGCGCGGTCATGCAAACGGGGTACTCATAGCACTTGCCTTCCGCGTTGAAGCAGGCGGACACGACGGAGGGGATGACTTCGTTCTTGTCGGTGTCGTCCCAGAGATCAGCCAGATCGACCATGTAGCCCTTGGCGCCCCAGTTGGCAACCAGACGCTCGGGGCCTTCCATGATGAGGTCGGGGGCCTTCTTGCCCTCGATGGCGGTGTTGACCTGATCGTCGCCGTTGGTGTAGTCGAGGTACTCCACGTTGACCTTGATGCCGGGGTTGGCGGCTTCAAACTTGTCGGTCAGGGTCTTGACGGTCTCAGAGTTGCCCCAGCCGCCAATGGGATAGGTCCACAGGGTGATAGCGACGTCCTCGCCCGCGGGGGCTTCGGACTCAGTGCCGGGATCGGTGCTGCAGGCGGCCAGCGCAAAAATCATGCACAGGACGAGCAGCAGAGCAAGCAGCTTTTTCATGTTTTTCCTCCTAAAATAATATTCCTTTTCCTTATGGAATCCGACGGAGAAGCAGTGCTTCCCCACGGGTACCTACAGTGGATTTTAGCGTATCGCACCGCGTTTGTCAACAGCTAAATGAAAATAAATTTCAGAAATGGGGCATCTTGAAAATAAATCTACTATATGAACAAAAAACGGGCTGCGGATTTAGCGAGAATGCCAAGAGCCGCTGCTGCGAAACAGCCTGCTCAGAGGGTTCCGATGCGGCCTACAGATGCTTCTCAGAGAGCGCCGCGGCGATGCGGCGGCGGGTTTCGGCGCAGCCCTCCGGATCCTGCATACACCAGCGGGTGTAGAGCACGTCCAGCAGATAGAGCTGGGCGATTCTCGGGGCCACGGAGCCGGTTTCCAGGGGACTCTCGCTTGCGCCGCACTGGAGCACCAGATCGGCCAGAGCCGCGCCGGGCGAGCGGGGGAAACGGGTGACCAGCACCACCTTTGCCCCCTGCTCGCGGACGGTCTGAAGGAGCTCTGTCATGTCCTTGGTCGCGCCGGAGTAGGAGAAGTAGAGCACCACGTCGTCGGCGCTGAGGGTAGAGGCGGCAATGACCTGCAGATGGGCGTCGCTCACAGGGACGAACTTGCCGCTGACGGTGGAGAAGAGGTGGGCTGCTTCAGCGGCGATGAGCATGGAGCCGCCAAGCCCCATGCAGAGCACCTTGCGGGCGCCGCGCAGCAGCTCCACAGCCCGGTCCACGTTCTCGGGCCGGATCAGCTCCAGCGTCTTCTCCATGGCCTCTGCGTCTGCGATGAGGAGCTTTCTGCTCACGTCGTCCAGACTGTCGCCGGCCTCGACGCTGTGGCTGTGCAGTGGCTCGCGCTGGTGGGCGCCGGCGTTGGCTACCGCCAGCTTAAACGCACTGTAGCCCGCGCAGCCAAGGCGGCGGCAGAAGCGGGTGATGGTGGCCTCGGCCACGCCGCTCTGCTCGGCGAACTCGCCGATGGAAAGGAACTGTACGTCCCCCCGGCGGCGCATGACAAATTTCGCGGCCTTCCGCTCGGCGGTTGTCAGCTCGTAGAAGCGCTGGTCGATCCTTTCATAGATGTTTTCGATGATTTGTGTCATAGGCATACTCCTTCGGCCAGGCAACAGGCAACGGGCAAAGCCTTCCCCCCTGGGGGAAGGTGGCATCGGGCGTCTCACGGAAGCCCGATGACGGATGAGGGGCGTCTCAATGACGCAGCCGGTCTCAGGCCAGCAGCTCTCCCAGCATGGTATCGACCATGGAGAGCATCCGGGGCAGGTGGAAGGGGCCCTTGAAGGTGGAACCCTTGCAGGGGGGTTCGGTGGGTTTGCCGTCCCGGCGCAGGTAGCCGAACCATTCGCCGTATTCGGGATCGGAGAAATAGGTTTTGCAGTAGTCCAGGGTACGGAAGAACCAGTCGAGGTATTCCTCCTTGCCGGTGTCCCGGTAGAGCATCATGGAGGCGATCAGGATCTCGTCGTGGGGCCACCAGAGCTTCATGTCGTGCTCGTAGGCCTCGGGCGGATTGCCCAGGGCGTCGATAAAGTACAGCAAACCGCCGTACTCCTTATCCCAGCCGGCGTTGATGGCCCGGTTGAAGATGGTCTCCGCCTTGCCGACGAGGGCTGTGTCGCCGGTGCGTTTGGCCTGCTCGAGCAGGAACCAGACGCCCTCGATGTCGTGGCCGGGGTTGACGATCCGGCCCTCTGTAACGTCCAGCCTGGCTTCGCCGTCGGGGCCTACGTTTTCCAGCACGCAGCCCAGCTCATCCTTGACGTGATAGCGGAAGATCTCCTCCACGCAGGCGGCGGCACGGGCTTCATAGAGCGCTTTCCGCTCGGGATCGGTGCGCAGCATGACGCCGGTCATGTTCAGACAGATCATGGGAGTGCCAAAGCCTCTGCCGGCCCGGGTCTCGGGGATGGTTTTGGGGCCCAGGCCTGTGGGGTCCGGCATCCCGTGATTCAGGTCCCAGTACAGATCGTAGGCCCTGCGGGCCCGCAGCAGGCAGTCCCGGTCCCCGGTGATCCCGTAGTATTCGGCGTTTGCCATAGAATAGAAGGATTCGGAGAAGCAGTAACGGCGCTGACGCAGGGGACGTCCGTCGGCAGTGACGGTGAAATACATCCGATCCCCCGCTTCCCGGTTTATGCAGTGGGCCTCCATAAAGTCCAGGCAGCTCTTGGATGCGGCCAACCACTCCGGCCTGGGGCCATAGAGGCGGCAAAGCCAGGCAAAGATCCAGCCGCAGCGTCCCTGCATCCAGACGCTCTTATCGGTAGAGTAGATCTTGCCCTTCCGGTCCAGGCAGGTGTAGACGCCGCCGTTCACCGGGTCCATGCCATGTTTCAGCCAGAAATCGACGCAGCGGTCCAGTTCCTCCCGGACCCACACTTTGGTTTCGACGAGCCGCGCTCTGTTCATACAGACATCCTCCTTTTTTGCGCCCGTCTCGGCAGGCGCTTCGTTCTGATCTCATAGTACCACGGGTGAAAGGAAATTTCAATAGAAAAGTTTTTTGAAAATTCACTTCTTTTTTGATGACAAGCGGCCCGAACTGTGTTATACTGGGGAAAAGACTATAACAGGAGGCAATCAAATGAGAAAACATATCGTCTGCTTCGGAGACTCCAACACCCACGGCTACTGCGCCCAGCCCGCCGACTGCGCTGACGGCGGCATCCGCTTCAACGAGGACGAGCGCTGGACCTGCCTGCTTCAGAAGCAGCTGGGCGAAGACTATCTGGTGATCGAAGAGGGACTCTCCGGCCGTACCAGCGCCTTCTCCGACCCGCTTCACGAGTGCATGTCCGGTCTGGATTCCATCTACTCCTGTCTGATGAGCCACGAGCCCGTGGATCTGCTGGTTATCATGCTGGGCACAAACGACACGAAAGAGCGGCTGGGGGCCAACGCCGCTGTCATCTCCATCGGCATGGAGCGGCTGATCATGAAGGCCAAAACCGTCCCCGCCTGGCGGGACAACAGCCGGCCGAATATCCTGGTGATTTGCCCGCCCCACATCGGCGAGGGCCTTTACGACTGTCCCGAAGGCTTCCCCATGGGAAAGGGCTGTCCCGAAAAGTCCCGGGAGCTGGCCAAATTCCTGGCCCCCGCGGCAGAACGCCAGGGCTGCGCGTTCCTGGACGCTGAGGGTCTGGCGGAATTCAACGATTACGACCACATGCACTTCACCCGAAAGGGCCATCGGCAGTTCGCCGACGTACTGGCGCCGATCGTCCGGGATCTGCTCTGATGTTCCGGGGCATCTTCAAAGCCGACAGCTGGCTCTGGAAACCCTTCGGCTGGCTGGCGGACCTTCTTGTGCTCAGCGGCCTCTGGCTGCTGTGCAGCATTCCGGTGGTGACCCTCGGCGGGGCAACAGCGGCCCTCTACGACGCGGTGGTCCACGATTTCCGGCGGCATGAGTCGGACTACCTCTATCGCTTCTTCACCACCTTCAAGGCCGAGTGGAAGCACGGGATCCTGCCCACGCTGTTCTGGGGCGGTCTGCTGACACTTTTGATCCTGGGCTACCGCTGGTTCACGGGGCATGCCTCCGGCGACGCCGCCGTCATGGCCGCCTGGGCCCTGCTGGTTGTACTCTGCGTCCCGACGGGGACGGCTTGCTGGGTATTCCCGGCCCTGAGCCGCTTCGAGCTGGGCTTCGGCCCCCTCTGCGTCAATTCGATTCGGCTGGGCCTGGGCCATCTTCCGGGGACTCTGGCCATGGCTCTGGCGACCGGAGCCTGCGTCTGGCTGACGCCCCGGCTGTTCTTCCTCCCCCTGCTGATCCTCCCGGCCCTGCTGGTCCTCTTCTGGTCCCTTTTTATCGAACCGGTATTCAAAAAGTATGAGGAAAAAGATTCGTCCGCGGAAACGCAGGCGCCCTGACCGCGCCAAACCGATCCCATTCGTATCTTTTTTACAGATTTCTGAAAACTTATTCAGAATTAGTCTTTGACAATTTGCGTGTCCGGGGGTATAATGGCGACAGAAGGGGGTGAATACTATGGCACTGAACAAAGAATGGAAGGACACCGGCAAGAGTCTCGGCGGCGCGTTTGCCAATCTGGGCAAGACGCTGATCAAGACTGCGAAGGTCGGCGTGGACAAGGCGGAAGCCTGGGCTGACGACAAGGACCCCGAGAAAGCCGTACCCGAAGAAAACGTCACCAACGACGGCACCTGGCGCGAGACCGGGAAAGAGCTCGGCGGCGCTTTCGCCAAGCTCGGCAAGACGCTGTTCAACACGGCGGACGCCACTGTGGACAAGGCGGAGGAATGGGCCACCGGCGAGAAACCGGTCGAAACTGTCATGGCGGAAACGCCCGAAGCTCCCATCGAGGCGAAGCCCGAGGCTCCCGCTGAGGAGAAGCCCGAAGCTGAAAATCCCGAAGCGTGACGCAAGCCCAATCAGGGGACGACCCCCTGTCCTGTATCTCAGGACAGGGGGTCGTCCCCTGTGTTCTGTCTCCGGAATGGTTTTCGTAAAAACAGAAGAGTTCCTCGAACTATCTGTCCAGGACTTCCCGCAGGAACTCCGCCGTCCGTATAATGGTGTTCTCCTCAAAGGGACTGTCCAGCCCCGCCTCCTTCAGCACAAAGGCGAATTTCTTTCCGCGGGTCCGGTCAAGCAGGCGGCAGAAGGCATCGACCCCCATGCCGGGCTCCTCCGCCTCCAGCCGGCAGATCTGCAGGCTCGCGATGGCAGAGACGGAATAGCTGATGTTATAGCACGCATTATCATAGAAGCTTGTGTAGAGGAACCAGCTCATGCCGCCGAGCTCGTCGTTCAGGCCATCCCGGATGTCGTAGTCCTGCCGGCATTGCGCGTAGATAGCATCGATGGCCTCCAGGGTGAGCTCCTCCGGGTCCATAGCGTAGATCTGTAGCTCGAAGTCCGCCAGGGCCGCCTGATGGATCACGCTGTTCAGGAGCAGGTCCTTCAGGGTGACCTGGAGGCTTTTGGCGCGCTGGGATTCGCTGAAATCGTCGGTGTAGGCGGCGGCAAGATACTCCATGGCCTGGGAATAGATCTCCGCGATGTCGTTGCCCACCCGATCTCCGTAGGTGCAATAATTATCTGAAAAATGCCCGAATTCATGGCAGAGCGCATTATAGCTGGTATCGTAAAGAAAGATCAGAGGTGCTTCGAAATCCGGGAGATAGGTGGTATAGGTGATCGGGTATTTCTCCGAGGAGCCTGTGATATCACAGAGCTCATAAGCCTCCATGAACCGGAAGGCCTCCCGGATGGGGTCGCCCATCCGTTCCGCGGCGCCGGACAGATAGTCCATCAGCTTTGTTTTCTTCACAGCCGGGCAGTCGCTGTAATACAGGGAGCGGTGATTTTGGTACAACTCCTTCGCCAAAGGCACCAGGTACTCCTTGACGTCGTTCAGATACTCTCTGGTCTGGGCCGGGGTAAAGTCCCGTTTGTAGACCTTGGCGTAGCTGTAATCCGAATAGGTCTCAAAGCCCTTTGCCTCGGCGATCTGCCGGCGAACCCTGACAAGCATCACATAATAGTTCCCGATCTCATCGTGCGTCTGGATATAACTGTCGACAGAGGTGAGCGAAGCGTCATTCACTTCTTTGCACCATGAGGAATAATCTCCTGCCCGGGAGAGCAGATCATAGTAGGTCTCGTCCACAGCGGTAACATCGTCATAGTCGTCGAAGAACCCTTCGCCGAAATAGCGTCGTTCCAGCTCCTCCCGGCAGGGAGAAGCGGCAAAGGCCGCGAAAAGCACAGCTTCCTTTTCCTGCACGACGTTCATTTCAGAGCCGAAGATGTAGCTCTTGGTCGAAAAATAGCTGTCCTGATCCCTGCAGAAGCGGAAATAGCAGATCGCGTTCATGGTCTCCAGCTTTCGGCGGATGGGGAGGATCTCATAATAGTCTGCCAAAAGCTCTTCTGCGTCGTCGCAGGAAGCGGTTTTTTCCGTGAGAGCTGCATATTTGGCTTTTAGCCCCTCGAAATCCAGGGTGGTGAGGGTGTAAGTCAGCTCGGAGGACAGGGGGACCTGGATCGGCTCGTGAGGCAGGAAGCGCAGTTCTCCCCCGTCCTGCCAGCGGACCGGGCCCCCGTCGTCGGATTCCTCCGTGGCCTCGGTCGTCGGGACCTCGGTCTTCGTTTCGACGGGGCTCGTCGTCGGGGCAGTGAGCTCCGTCGTGACGGGTCCTGTCGACGAGGCCAGGGTCGGGACGTTAAAGACACAGCCGGAGCACAGCAGGCAGAGGGCCAGCAGCAGGGTCAGCAGCCGCAACCCGTTTTTCCGTCGTTTCATCTCATCGCTCCTTTAATTGCCGGACCACCGAGGAATTCCGATAAATATAGAACTCCTTCTGGCTTGGCGTCCATTTCTTTTCTCTCTGTTTTTCAGTTTCGTCAGCGCACGGCGACGCTGCACAGCCTTCCGCGCAGCACGTAACCGATCTTTCGGTAGCAGGCGTTGTGGGCGGCGTAGTCCGCGTTGGTATACAGCATGGGGATCATGCCGTCCTCCTTTACCAGACAGGTAACCTGATACACCAGGTTTTCCGCGTAATGCTTCCTGCGGTGCTCCGGATAAGTGTAGGCAAACATGTTTTTGTAGAGGGTCAGTCCGATCCCATCCTCCGCCGCTCTGCGGATCATATAGTCCGCAAGCTCGTACTTGAGATTGAAGCGCTGCTCTTTGCGGAGCAAGGAATGCTCCGACACGAGCCGATAGGCCCGTTCCAGCAGGGCCAGCGGGGCGTGATCCGGCGTCCAGATCCAGACCGGATAGGGCTCGCAGGTGTAGCAGAGGATCAGGTTCTCGTGATCCGACAGCACCAGCTGGCAGCTGCTGCCCAGGACCCGGCGCAGCACGAAGAAGGTGCATCTGTCCTGGTCCAATAATTTGCTGTCTCTTTCGTCCGTGAAGCCGTCCGTCCGGGCTCCCTCCCTGCACGTTTTGATTTGACAGGATGATTATATCATGCCCGTGGCAAAAAGGCAACAAAAGGCGTTGTCTCAAAACAGCGAAAACCCGCTGATTTGAGGCAACGCCTTTTTGCGTGTTTCTGTCAGCCCCGGAGGGATCAGCCCTCGGACAGCTTCTTGTACTTCTCGTACTTCTCGGCGCTGAAGGCCTTGGCCTTCTCCAGCAGGACGTCGGCGTCCGCCGGGAAGGTCCGGCGCAGGGAGGCGTAGCGCACCTCGCCGTTGAGGAAGTCCTCCAGGGGCATCGTGGGCTCCTTGCTGTCCAGGACGAAGGGGTTCTTGCCTGCCGCCCGGAGCTCGGGGCTGTAGCGGTACAGGAACCAGTAGCCGCTATTGACGGCCAGCTTGG
>CAMUYE010000039.1 GCA_947164825.1 uncultured Clostridia bacterium | reverse complement strand
CCCGTACCCGCATGAGCTTTGAGGCGGCCATGTACGAGCTGGGCGGACACGTGATCTCCGTCTCAAGCGCCATGTCCTCTTCCGCCGCCAAGGGCGAGAGCGTGGCAGACACGGCCAAGACCGTCTCCTGCTACGCCGACATCATCGCCATGCGTCATCCCAAGGAAGGCGCGGCCTACGTGGCGGCCACCAACGCGAGCATTCCCGTTATCAACGCCGGCGACGGCGGCCACTGCCATCCCACCCAGACCCTGGCGGACCTGCTCACCATCTGGAGAGAGAAGCGCCGCTTTACCGGCCTGACCATCGGCGTCTGCGGCGACCTGAAATTCGGACGCACGGTGCATTCTCTGATCAACGCCATGTCCCGCTACTCCGACAACAAGTTCGTGCTGATCTCCCCCGAGGAGCTGAAGGTCCCCAGCTACGTCAAGAAGGGGAGCCTCAAAAAGTACAACATTCCCTATATGCAGACCACGGATCTCGAGGCTGCCATGCCGGAGCTGGACATCCTCTATATGACCCGCATCCAGCGGGAGCGCTTCTTCAACGAAGAGGATTATCTCCGCCTGAAGGACAGCTATATCCTCACCCCGGACAAGCTCAAAAACGCCAAGCCCGATCTCGCCATCCTGCACCCCCTGCCCCGCGTCAACGAGATCAGCGTCGCCATTGACGACGATCCCCGGGCCTGCTATTTCAAGCAGGTGCTCAACGGTAAATATATGCGCATGGCATTGATCCTCAAACTTCTGAAGGAGGCTGGCAAACTATGAATATTGATTCCATCCAGAACGGCGTCGTCATCGACCACATCCAGGCGGGACAGGGCATGCGGCTCTACCACCTGTTGAAGCTGGATCAGACCGAGCTCTCTGTGGCCATCATCCGGAATGTGGTGAGCCACAAGATGGGCAAGAAGGACATCATCAAGATCGACGCGGATATTCCCGTGAATCTGGACGTGATCGCCTACGTGGATCCCGGCGCCACGGTCAATATCATCCGCAACGGAGCGCTGGTGGAGAAGCGTCAGATGGAGCTGCCGCTGACCCTGACGGACGTGCTTGTCTGCAAGAACCCCCGCTGCATCACCTCCACGGAACAGGAACTGCATCACATCTTCAAACTGACCGACCGGGAAAACAAAGTTTACCGCTGCCTCTACTGCGAAACCAAGGCGGGAGGCTGATCCCGATTAACCGCCGTTCCGCGGCGTTTTCGCCGCGGAACGGCCCCCCATTTTCCAAAAAGGAGATACGATTATGAAAGCCATCGGCATCGTCATGGGCAGCAAGAGCGATATGCCCGTCGTCCAGAAAGCCATCGACAAGCTTCGGGAATTGGAGATTCCCTATGAGGTTCATATTCTTTCCGCCCACCGCACCCCTGGAGAGACGGCCGAATACGCCCGTTCCGCCAGAGGCCGGGGCCTTGCCGCCGTAATCGCCTTTGCCGGTATGGCAGCCCATCTGGCAGGCGTTATTGCCGCCAATACCACGCTGCCGGTCATCGGCGTGCCCTGTGCGGGCTCCTATCTGGAAGGACTGGACGCGCTGCTCGCAACCGTACAGATGCCCAGCGGGATTCCCGTCGCCACGGTCGCCATCGGCGGCGGCGCCAACGCCGCGATCCTGGCCGCCCAGATCCTGGCGGTGGACGACCACGAACTGGCACAGCGGCTTGTGGATCAACGCACCGCAATGGCCGAAACCATTCTGGATCAGAACATGCTGCTCCAGCAGGAGCACAACACGAAATAACGGAAAGAGAAAGGGAAACTACCATGGAAAACAGACTTGTTTACACCGGAAAAACCAAGAACGTCTACGCTCTGGAAAACGGAAATTATCTGCTGAAATTCAAAGACGACTGCACCGGCAAGGACGGCGTCTTCGACCCCGGTGAGAACTCCGTAGGCCTTACCATCGACGGCGTGGGCGACGTGAACCTGCGCATGTCCATCTATTTCTTCGAGAAGGTCAATGC
Organism: uncultured Clostridia bacterium; assembly: GCA_947164825.1. Classification (GTDB taxonomy): domain Bacteria; phylum Bacillota; class Clostridia; order Oscillospirales; family Oscillospiraceae; genus JAFRPC01. Next base: position 15,874 of record CAMUYE010000039.1, on the reverse strand, counting down.
CGCCGGCATCCGTACCCACTACGTCTCCGCGGATCTGGCCAATACCACCATGGAAGTCCTGCCCGCCAAGGTCTTCGGCAAGGGCCTGGAGGTCATCTGCCGTCATAAGGCTGTCGGCAGCTTCCTGCGCCGCTACGGCGAATACATTGAGGAAGGCGCGGATCTGCCCGCCTACGTGGAGACCACCTTCAAGAATGACGCCAAGGGCGATCCCCTGGTCACCAAGGACGGACTGATCGTTCTGGGCGTTATGACCGGCGAGCAGTACGACGAGATCAAGGCCATGACCCAGAAGATCACCCAGATCGTGGCCGACGAGATGGCCGCCCGGGGCATGGTGCTGTACGATATCAAGTTCGAGTTCGGCTATGACGCCGAGGGCAAGGTCATGCTCATTGACGAGATTGCCTCCGGCAATATGCGCGTCTACAAGGACGGGAAATACATCGACCCCATGACCCTGTCCAAGCTTTTCTTCGCATGATTGTCACTCTGAACGCAGCGAAGCATCCATATTTCTCAATTTTTTCCCAGGAGGTTCCCAATGGGAGGCTTTTTCGGCATCACTTCAACATTTGACTGCATGACCGACGTGTTTTTCGGCACGGACTACCATTCCCACCTCGGCACCCGCCGGGGCGGCATGGCGGCCTACGACCCGGAGATCGGTCTGCAGAGAAAGATACACAACATCGAAAACGCGCCCTTCCGCACCCGCTTCGAGCATATCTTCGACGAGATGGTGGGCACTTCCGCCATCGGATGCATCAGCGACAGCGAGCCGCAGCCCCTGCTGATCCGCTCCAATCACGGCACCTACGCCATCACGATGATCGGACGGATCAACAATGCCGACGAGCTGATCAGCCAGTACCTCTCCTTTTCCGGCGGGCATTTTGACGCCAAAACCGGCGGCAAGGTCAACGCCGTGGAACTGCTGGCGGCCCTGATCGACCAGAAGACCAGCTTTGCCGATGGGATCCGCTTTGCGCAGAACGCCATCGACGGAAGCGCTTCGATCCTGATCCTCCAGGAGGACGGCAGCCTCATCGCCGCCCGGGATCGTCTGGGCCGGCTTCCCGTTACCATCGGAAAACGGGAGGACGGTTACGCTGTGTCCTTTGAGTCCTTCGCCTATGAGAAGCTCGGCTTTGTCTTCGAGAAAGAGCTGGGACCGGGGGAGATCGTTGCGCTGACGCCCCAGAGTATGACCCAGCTTCTTCCGCCGGGGAAGGAGAAGCGGATCTGCTCCTTCCTTTGGAGCTACTACGGCTATCCGACTTCCACCTACGAAGGCGTCAACGTGGAGGCCATGCGCTACCGCAACGGCGCCATCCTCGCCCGGGACGACAAGGCTCGCGGAGAACAAGCCATCGATTACGTGGGCGGCGTTCCGGATTCCGGCACCCCGCACGCCATCGGCTACGCCAATGAGAGCGGCAAACACTTTGCCCGGGCCTTTATCAAATATACGCCAACCTGGGCCCGGAGCTTTATGCCGCCCGTCCAGGTCGACCGGGAAAAGATCGCAAAAATGAAGCAGATCCCCGTGAAAGAGCTGATCAAGGATAAGGAACTGCTTTTCGTGGACGATTCCATTGTCCGGGGCACCCAGCTCCGGGAGACCGTGGAGTTCCTCTATGAAAACGGCGCGAAATCCGTCCACATGCGTTCTGCCTGCCCGCCCATCATGTTCAGCTGCAAATACCTGAGCTTCTCCCGGAACACCTCCGAGCTGGATCTGATCGCCCGCCGGGTGATCATGGAGCTGGAGGGAGAAGAGGGCTTCGAGCACCTGGAGGAATACTGCGACGGCAGCACCGAACGCGGACAGCGCATGCGCCGCGCCATCTGCGAGAAATTCCAGTTCTCGTCTCTGGAGTTCCAGTCCCTGGAGGGCGTCATCGAGGCGATCGGCCTGCCGAAGTGCGAGCTGTGTACCTACTGCTGGAACGGAAAGGAATAAAGCATGAACGATTTTTCCAAATCTGAGGCCTATGCTGCCGCCGGTGTCGACATCACCGCCGGGTATAAGGCCGTGGAGCTGATGAAGCGGCATATTGCCCGCACCGTGATCCCCGGGGTCTGCTCCGACGTGGGCGGCTTCGGCGGTCTGTTCGAGCTGGACCTGGAGGGCATTCGCCGCCCCGTGCTGGTCTCCGGCACCGACGGCGTCGGCACCAAGCTCAAGCTGGCCTTTTTGATGGATCGGCATGACACCGTGGGAATCGACTGCGTTGCCATGTGCGTGAACGACATCATCTGCTGCGGCGCCAGGCCCCTGTTTTTCCTGGACTACATCGCCTGCGGCAAAAACGTCCCGGAACGGATCGAGAGCCTGGTCAAGGGCGTCTGCGACGGCTGCGTCCAGGCCGGCTGCGCCCTGATCGGCGGCGAGACCGCTGAGATGCCCGGCTTCTACCCCGTGGACGAATACGATCTCGCGGGATATTCCACCGGCGTGGTGGACAAGGACAGGATTTTGAATAACGCCGAGATGGAGCCCGGCGACGTTTTGATCGCCCTGCCTTCCAGCGGCGTCCACTCCAACGGCTTCTCCCTGGTCCGCAAGGTCTTCGACGTGGATCACTGCGACCTCAGAGCTCCCGTGGAGGCGCTGGGCGGCAAATCTCTCGGAGATACCCTGCTGACCCCCACCAGGATCTACGTAAAGCCGGTTCTGGCTCTGCTGGAACAGCTTCGGGTCAAGGGCATTTCCCATATCACCGGCGGCGGTTTCTATGAGAACATTCCCCGGATGATCCCCGAGGGGCTCTGCGCCCGCATCCCGGAGGCCAACGTCCGGGTGCTTCCCATCTTTGATCTGATCGCCGAGACCGGAAAGATCTCCCGCCGGGATATGTTCAACACCTTCAATATGGGCGTCGGCATGTGTCTGGTCGTCTCCCCGAAGGAGGCGGAAAGGGCGCTGGAGATCCTACGCGCCAATGGCGAAGACGCCTATCTGCTGGGCGAGATCACGGAAGGGGAGCGGAGGATCGAGCTATGCTGAGCCCGTCCCGGCGGGTGGCGGTCCTGGTCTCCGGCGGCGGCACGAATCTTCAGGCGATCCTGGACGCCAGAGGAAGCGTGATCCGTCACGCGGAGATCGTCCTGGTCGTCTCCAATAAGCCCGGCGCTTACGCGCTGGAGCGGGCCGCCAGGGCAGGGATTCCCGCCCTGACGCTTTCGGCAAAAGAACTCGGAGGCATGGAGGCCTTTGAACATGCGCTGCAGCGGGCTTTGGAGGAATACCGGATCGATCTGATCGTTCTGGCCGGTTTTTTGACCATCCTCTCCGAAGACTTCACCCGCCGCTGGGACCACCGGATCCTCAACATCCATCCCTCGCTGATCCCCGCCTTCTGCGGCCGGGACTACTACGGCCTTCGGGTCCATGAAGCGGCGCTGGCCCGGGGGGTCAAGCTCACCGGCGCCACGGTCCACTTCGTCAACGAGATTCCCGACGGCGGCGAGATCCTGCTGCAAAAGGCCGTGGAGGTCCTGCCCGGCGACAGCCCGGAGACGCTTCAGCGCCGGGTCATGGAGCAGGCGGAATGGATCCTGCTGCCCCGGGCCATCGAAATGGTTGCCGTCGAGGGCATAACGCAAGAAGAAAGAAGCAATCAGTAAGAAGGGGCATCCTATGAACATCTACGAAGCGCTTCCCATCGCCGATCGGCTTCAGGGGAATCCTTATCCCGGCCGCGGCATCGTCCTGGGCCTCACCGAAGACGGGAAAAAGGCCGTCGCCGCCTATTTCATCATGGGCCGCAGCGCAAATTCCCGCAACCGGATCTTCACCCTCAAAGACGGCGCGCTTTTCACCGAGCCGTTTGACGTCGCGAAGGTGGAGGATCCCAGCCTCATCATCTACGCCGCGGTGCGACAGTTTGAGAACCGGCTGATCGTCACCAACGGCGACCAGACCGATACGGTCTTCGAGGGCCTGCAGGCCGGAAAGTCCTTCTCCGAAGCCCTGGAGTCCCGCTGCTTTGAGCCCGACGCGCCCAACTTCACGCCCCGGATCAGCGGCATGCTGGTCCTGGATCCGGCGCGTCCCCGCTATGAGATGAGCATCCTAAAGAGCATCGACGAGCTTGGCTCCGACTGCGCCCGCTATACGTTCCGCTATCCCGCCAAGCCGGGCCTGGGCCATTTTATCCACACCTACGTGCGGGACGGCAGTCCGCTGCCCACCTTCCAGGGAGAGCCGGAGCGGGTTCGGATCGGAAACGACCCGGAGACCTTTGCCCAGGAGCTCTGGGAGAGCCTGGACGGGGACAACCGGATCTCCCTCTACGTCCGCTTTACGGAGCTGGACGGAGGCCGGTACGAGGAACGTCTTGTCAACCGCAATCAATAAGGAGCGCCTATGAACGAATTTGAACTGAAATACGGCTGCAATCCCAACCAAAAGCCTGCCAGGATCTTTATGGCCGACGGCGGCGAGCTTCCGGTGGAGATCCTGAACGGCCGCCCCGGCTACATCAATTTTCTCGACGCGCTGAACTCCTGGCAGCTTGTCAAAGAGCTGAAGGAAGCCCTCGGCCTGCCTGCCGCGGCCTCCTTCAAGCACGTGAGCCCCACCTCCGCAGCCCTCGGTCTGCCGCTGCCTGAGGCCTTGAAACGGGCCTGCTTCGTCGACGACGTTCCCGGGCTGGACGGCAATCCGCTTGCCTGCGCCTACGCACGCGCCCGGGGCACCGATCGGATGTGCTCCTTCGGCGACTGGGTCGCCCTTTCCGACGAGTGCGACGCCATGACCGCGAGCCTCATCAAACGGGAGGTCTCCGACGGCGTCATCGCCCCCGGCTACAGCCCGGAGGCGCTGGAAATCCTGAAGACCAAGCGCAAGGGCGGCTACAACGTGATCCGCATCGACCCGGATTACGTTCCGGCTCCCCGCGAAAGAAAGCAGGTCTTCGGCGTCACCTTCGAGCAGGGCCGGAACAACTGCAAAATCGACCGGACGCTGCTGAACAAGCTTGTCACCGCCAACAGGGAACTGCCCGAAACAGCCGCCCGGGATCTGATTGTTTCTCTCATTACGCTGAAATATACCCAGTCCAATTCCGTCTGCTTTGCCGTGGACGGCCAGGCCATCGGCGTCGGCGCGGGCCAGCAGTCCCGGATCCACTGCACCCGTCTGGCCGGTTCCAAGGCGGATACCTGGTTCCTGCGCCAGAGCGACAGGGTGCTGGATCTGCCCTTCCGCTCCGACATCGGACGCCCGGACCGGGACAATGTCATCGACGGCTATATCAACCAGAACGAGGAAGACGTCTGCGCCGAAGGCGTCTGGCAGCGCTTCTTCACCCGGCGCCCGGAGCCTTTCACCCGCGAGGAGCAGAGAGCATATCTGGACACGGTCCGGAACGTGGCTCTGGGCTCCGACGCGTTCTTCCCCTTCTTTGACAACATCGAGCGGGCTTTCCGCAGCGGCGTCAAATACGTCGCCCAGCCCGGCGGTTCCATCCGCGACGACGCCGTGATCGACTGCTGCGACCGGCACGACATGGTGATGTGTTTTACGGGCCTGCGGCTGTTCCATCATTGAGGTAATGCTATGAAAGTAATGGTCATCGGCGGCGGCGGGCGGGAGCACGCCATCGTCAAAAAGCTGAAAGAAAACGAAACCGTAACCGAGCTGTACTGCCTTCCCGGCAACGGCGGCATCGCCGGGGACGCCACCTGCGTTCCCATCGGCGCTACAGATCTGGAGGGCATTCTGAGCTTCGCGAAGGAACGGCAGATCGACTATGCCGTCGTGACCCCGGACGATCCGCTGGCCCTTGGCGCGGTGGACAGGCTGGAGGCCGCGGGGATTCCCTGCTTCGGCCCCAACCAAAAGGCCGCGATCATCGAGTCCAGCAAGGTTTTCGCCAAGGATCTGATGAAGCGTTACGGGATTCCGACCGCCCGATACGAGAGCTTCGACGATATGGAAAAGGCGCTAGCGTATCTGCAGAGCGCACCCATGCCCACCGTGGTCAAGGCCGACGGCCTGGCCCTGGGAAAAGGCGTCATCATCGCCGAGACCCTCCCCGAAGCGGAGGCGGCGGTCCGTTCCATGATGGCGGATCACCGCTTCGGCAAAAGCGGTGATCGGGTCGTCATCGAGGAGTTCCTGGAAGGTCCGGAGATCTCCGTCCTCTCCTTCACCGATGGCAGGACGCTGGTGCCCATGGTCTCGTCCATGGACCACAAGCGGGCAGGGGAGGGAGACACCGGCCTGAATACCGGGGGAATGGGCACCATCGCCCCGAACCCCTGCTATACGCCCGCCGTCGCCCGACGCTGCATGGAAGAGATCTTCCTTCCCACGATCCGGGCGATGTCCGCGGAAGGCCGTCCCTTCAAGGGCTGCCTCTATTTCGGCCTCATGCTGACCAAAGACGGCCCCAAGGTCATCGAGTACAACTGCCGCTTCGGCGATCCGGAGACCCAGGTGGTGCTTCCCCTTCTGAAAACGGATCTGCTGACCGTCATGCGGGCCGTCACCGACGAACGCCTGGCAGACTGCCCGGTGGAGTTTTCCACCGACGCCGCAGCCTGCGTGATCATGGCCTCCAAGGGCTATCCCGGATCCTATGAAAAGGGCTGCCCCATCACAATCCCCGCCGATCTGGACGCGGAGCTTTTCGTGGCCGGGGCGAAGGAGCAGAACGGACATCTTGTGACTTCCGGCGGCCGGGTCCTGGGCGTCACCGCCACCGCGGCGACGCTGCCGGAGGCACTGGAAAGGGCCTACGCCGCCGTGAAACAAATCCATTTCGACAACGCCTATTATCGCCGGGACATCGGCAAGCGCGCCCTTGCGGCAAAGGAGGGCTAATGGTCTACCGGATTTACGTGGAAAAGAAAGGGGCCTACGCCCAGGAGGCGGAGGCGCTGTGCCGGGAGTTGAACTCCTTCTTGGGGATCGCGGGGCTGAAACGCGTCCGTGTGCTGAACCGCTATGACGCCGAGTCCATCACCCGGGAGCAGTTCGAGGCCGCCATCCCCACGGTTTTTTCCGAGCCCCAGGTGGATACGGCCTGCACCGCCCCGGCCCTCCACGACGCGGACGCGATCTTCGCCGTGGAATATCTTCCCGGCCAGTTCGATCAGCGGGCCGATTCCGCCGCCCAGTGCATCCAGCTCATGTACCAGTCGGAACGGCCATTGATCCGCTCCGCGAAGGTCTACGCCCTCTACGGGGACCTGGATGCGGAAAACCTGGAGAAGATCAAAAAATACGTCATCAACCCCGTGGAGGCCAGAGAAGCGGCCCTGGAGCTGCCTGAGACCCTGAAAACCGCCTACGAGATCCCCACCACGGTTCGCACGCTGGAGGGCTTCCGCACGCTGAACGCGGAAGGACTCGCGGCCATGATCCGGGACTACGGCCTTGCCATGGACGAGGCGGACATCGCCTTCTGTCAGGCCTATTTCCGGAAGGAAAACCGGGATCCCACGATCACCGAGCTGAAAATGATCGACACCTACTGGTCCGATCACTGCCGTCATACCACCTTCCATACGATTATTGACCGGGCCGATTTCGAGGACCCGGAGCTGCAAAAGACCTGGGAGGACTACCTGGCCCTCCGCCGGGAGCTGGGACGAACCAAGCCGCCCTGCCTGATGGATCTGGCGACCATCGCCGTCCGCGATCTGAAGCGCAGAGGCAGGCTGGACAAGCTGGACGAATCCGAAGAGATCAACGCCTGCACCGTGAAGATGACGGTGGAGGTGGACGGAAAGCCCGAGCCCTGGCTCCTGCTGTTCAAGAACGAGACCCACAACCACCCCACGGAGATCGAACCCTTCGGCGGCGCCGCTACCTGCATCGGAGGCGCCATCCGCGACCCGCTGTCCGGCCGCGCCTACGTCTACGGCGCCATGCGCGTAACCGGCGCGGCGGACCCCACGGCCTCCGTCTCCGAAACGATCCCCGGCAAGCTGCCCCAGCGCAAGCTGGTCACCACCGCCGCCGCTGGCTATTCCTCCTACGGCAACCAGATCGGCCTTGCCACCGGTCTCGTGGAGGAGCTCTATCATCCCGGATACGCGGCCAAACGCATGGAGATCGGCGCGGTCATTGCCGCCGCGCCCCAGGCCAATGTTCGGCGGGAGCGTCCGGATCCCGGCGACGTCGTGATCCTTCTCGGCGGCAGCACCGGACGCGACGGCATCGGCGGGGCCACGGGTTCCTCCAAGGCCCACAACGCCCATTCCGTGGAGAGCTGCGGCGCGGAGGTCCAGAAGGGCAACGCCCCGGAAGAGCGCAAGCTCCAGCGGCTTTTCCGCAACCCGGAGGCCTCCCGTCTCATTAAACGCTGCAACGATTTCGGCGCGGGCGGCGTCAGCGTCGCCATCGGCGAGCTGGCCGACGGCCTGCACATCGACCTCAACGCCGTTCCCCGCAAGTATGAGGGCCTGGACGGGACCGAGCTCGCCATCTCCGAATCCCAGGAGCGCATGGCCGTGGTGGTCGCGCCGGAAGACGCCGATCGCTTCCTGGCCCTGGCGGATCTGGAAAACCTTCAGGCGGTCCCCGTCGCCGTGGTGACGGAATCGCCGCGCCTGGTCATGGACTGGAACGGAAGAAGGATCGTCGATCTCAGCAGGGAATTTCTCAATTCCAACGGCGCGGAGAAGCACATCTGCATCGAGACCTCCGCCCCGGAGCGGGAAGCGGCTCCGGCGGCCCGGAGCTTCCCCGAGGCCTGTGAGCGGATCGCCGCGGATCTGAACCTCTGTTCCCATCGCGGCCTTTCCGAGCGCTTCGACTCCACCATCGGCGCGGGCACCGTCCTGATGCCCTTCGGCGGCAGAAACCAGCTCACGCCGATCCAGGCCATGGTTCAGGAGGTCTCCGTGGAGCAGGGTCATACCGACGACTGCTCCCTGATGGCCTTCGGCTTTGACCCCTGGCTCTCGGAGCGCAGCCCCTACCATGCCGCCTATCTGGCGGTGGTGGACTCTGTTTCCAAGCTGATCGCTTCCGGCGCCTCCTTTGAGGACGTGTATCTGAGCTTCCAGGAGTACTTCGCCAAACCGGGCCGGGATCCCAGACGCTGGGGACAGCCGCTGTCCGCGCTGCTCGGAGCCTTCCGGGCCCAGATGGATCTGGGCATCGGCGCCATCGGCGGCAAGGACTCCATGTCCGGCAGCTTCGAAAAAATGGACGTACCGCCCACGCTGGTGAGCTTCGCGGTCACCACCGACAAGACCGGGCATATCCTTTCCCCCGAGTTCAAGCAGGCGGGGCATCCCGTGGCGCTGCTGGCTCCGGAACGGGCCGAGAACGGCCTGCCCAGACCGGAATCCCTGCTTTCCACCTTCCGTCGGATCACCGAGTTGCAGCGGACCGGGAAGATCTGCGCCTGCTGGGCCGTCGGCCCCGGCGGCATCCTGGAGGGCGTCATCAAAATGGCCTTCGGCAACGGCTTCGGCTTCCGCTTCGCGGAGGATCTCAGCCTGAGCGTTTCAGAGCTGCAGAAGAAACAGTACGGCTCCTTCCTGGTTGAATTGGCGGAGCCGATTCCCGAATGGGACTGCCTGGGCGTCGTCACCGCGAAGCCCTGCTTCGTCCTGGGCGATAGCCGCGTGGACGCGGAGGCGCTGCGTCTGCGCTGGGAGCGGCGGCTGGAATCCGTCTATCCCGTGGGCCTGGACCGGAAGGCCGAAGCCTGCCAGACCCTGAGCTTCCGGGCCGAAGGGAAGACCGCTCCGGCGATCCGCTGCGTCAGACCGAAGGTGCTGATCCCCGCCTTCCCCGGAACCAACTGCGAATACGACAGCGCAAAGGCGGTCCGGGACGCAGGCGCAGAGCCCGAGATCCTGGTAATCAACAACCTCTCCGCCGACGGGATCCGCCGTTCCGTGGATCGCTTCGCCGCAAGTCTGCGGGAGTCCCAGATCATCTTCATCCCCGGCGGCTTCTCCGGCGGCGACGAACCCGACGGCAGCGGCAAATTCATCACCGCCTTCTTCCGGAACGCGGCCATCCGGGAGGGCGTCACTGAGCTGTTGGAGCGTCGGGACGGCCTGATGCTGGGCGTGTGCAACGGCTTCCAGGCGCTGATCAAGCTGGGCCTGGTGCCCTACGGCAGAATCCTTGAGCCTGATGAGAACAGCCCCACGCTCACCTTCAATACCATCGGCAGACACCAGTCCCGGATCGTCCGCACCCGGATCGCCTCCGACAAGTCCCCCTGGTTCGCCAAGCTGCAGGTCGGTCAGATCGTCAACGTTCCCATCTCCCACGGCGAAGGCCGTTTCATCGCCTCCGACGCGCTGCTGGCGGAACTGATCCGAAACGGTCAGATTGCCACCCAGTACGTGGATCTGGATGGGATACCGACTTCCGACCTTCGCTTCAACCCCAACGGCTCCGTCCTCGCCATCGAGGGCATTACCTCCCCGGACGGCAGAATCCTTGGCAAGATGGGCCATTCCGAGCGTATCGGCGCCGGACTGTATCAGAACGTCCCCGGCGAATATGACGCACATCTGTTTGAATCTGCTGTCGCTTACTTCAGAACCGTGTAACGATGCAAGAGAGGAGAAATACAATGGCAACTTTTATTTCCGAACCGTCCCGCACCTTTAACGAATATCTGTTGATCCCCGGCTTCTCTTCCTCGGAGTGCATTCCGGCCAACGTCAGTCTTCGTACCCCTCTGGTAAAATTCCGCAGGGGAGAGACCCCCGCGCTCAGCCTGAATATTCCGCTGGTTTCCGCCATTATGCAGGCGGTCTCCGGCGACCGGCTGGCCGTCGCCCTGGCCACGGAAGGCGGCGTGAGCTTCATTTACGGCTCCCAGTCCGTGGAGGACGAGGCCGCGATGGTAAAACGGGCCAAGGATTATAAGGCTGGCTTCGTCCGCAGCGATTCCAACCTGCGTCCGGACAACACCCTGAGCGAGGTTGTGGCGCTTCGGGAACAGACGGGACATTCCACCATGGCCGTTACCGACGACGGCACAGCCGACGGAAAGCTCCTTGGCATCGTCACCAGCCGCGATTACCGCGTCAGCCGCATGCAGCCGGATACGCCGGTCAGCAGCTTTATGACGCCGCTGGAAAAGCTGATCTGCGCCCCCGAGGGAACCACCCTGAAGGAGGCAAACGACATCATCTGGGACCACAAGCTGAACAGCCTGCCCATCGTCAACGCGGCAGGTCAGCTCTGCTATTTCGTCTTCCGAAAGGACTACGACTCCCACAAGCAGAACCAGAACGAACTGCTGGACGACCATAAGCGCTACGTGGTCGGCGCGGGCATCAACACCCGGGACTACGAAACCCGCGTCCCGGCCCTGCTCGAAGCCGGTGCGGACGTGCTTTGCATCGACTCCTCCGAGGGCTTTTCCGAGTGGCAGCAGCGCACCATCGCCTGGATCCGTTCCCGCTACGGCGACAGCGTCAAGGTCGGCGCGGGCAACGTGGTGGACGCCGACGGCTTCCGCTTCCTGGCGGACTGCGGCGCGGACTTCGTAAAGGTCGGCATCGGCGGCGGCTCCATCTGCATTACGCGGGAGACCAAGGGCATCGGCCGGGGCCAGGCCACAGCGCTGATCGACGTCTGCGAGGCCCGGGACGAGTACTACAAAGAGACCGGCGTCTACGTGCCGGTCTGCTCCGACGGCGGCATCGTCTACGACCACCACATCACCCTGGCCCTGGCCATGGGCGCGGACTTCATCATGCTTGGCCGCTACTTCGCCCGCTTTGACGAGAGCCCCTCCAACAAGGTCTCCATCAACGGCACCTACTACAAGGAATATTGGGGCGAGGGCTCCGCCCGGGCCCGCAACTGGCAGCGCTACGATATGGGCGGCGAAAAGAAGCTCAGCTTCGAGGAAGGCGTAGACTCCTACGTACCCTACGCCGGCCGCCTGAAGGACAACGTGGCCCTGACCCTCAGCAAGGTCAAATCCACCATGTGTAACTGCGGCGCGCTGAACATTCCCGACTTCCAGCAGAAGGCCAAGCTGACCCTGGTCTCCGCCACCAGCATCGTGGAGGGCGGCGCCCATGACGTGATCCAGAAGGACACCAGCGCCACCATAAAATAAGCCTGAACAGGCATTTGACGACAATACCGAAACGAATCGAGCGTCCCGCGGGAATCCGGCCGGGACGCTCGTATTCGTTCTTGCAATCTTTGTCGAAGCGTGTTACAATCTAATGCAGAACAACAAAAAACCAAAACAAGGAGACAGAGACATGAATGAGATCACATTTGCGCTGCTGGATCGCTTTCGGGCGGCGGAGGCGGAACGGAAGGAACTGAAAACCCTTCAGGCTGCCATGGCAAAAACAGAGCTGAAGGATCTGGCCTACGTTCCCTCCGCTGCGGCGAAGCTGAACGGCGATTTTGCCATCGAGCTCAAAACCCGCGGCGTGACCTGGCAGCAGAAGAGCGGACGCTGCTGGCTCTATGCCGTGTTGAACATCCTGCGGGAGCGGATCTCCGAGACCTGCAAACTGGACAAGTTCGAGCTGTCCGCCAACTACCTATCTTTCTACGACAAGCTGGAGAAGGCCAACAACTTCCTGGAGCTGGTCATCGAGCACGCCGATAAGCCCCTGAACGACCGCATGATGGAATATATTCTGGGCGGCGTGGGCGACGGCGGCTATTGGGACATGGCGACGGATCTCGTGAAGAAGTACGGCGTCGTTCCGTCCAGCGTGATGCCGGAGACCTTCCAGTCCACCCACACCGAAAAATTCCTCAAGCTGCTCAACTCCCTGCTGCGCAAGGACGCCGCCCGGCTCCGGGCCGTCATCGCGGCGGGGGAGGACCCCCGGCCCGTCAAGGAGGCCATGCTGGAGGAGGTCTATCGGATGGAGTGCATCGCCTTCGGCGAGCCCCCCAAGACCTTCGCTTTCGAGTACCGGGACAAGGACAACGAGTTCCACGCCGAGCGGGACCTCGACGGCCGGAGCTTCTGTGAGAAGTTCGTGGGCGACGCGCTGGACGAGTACATCACGATAACCAACCATCCCACCCACGGCCTGCCCATGGATCTCTATTACGTGTTCCACTACATGGGCTCCATGGCCAATCGCGACGTCGTCAACCTCAATCTGACCGTGGAGGAGATGGAGGAGCTGACCGTAAAGCAGCTGCGCGACGGCGAGCCGGTTTGGTTCGGCTGCGATTCCGGCGCGTACGGAGACCGGGAAAAGGGCGTCTGGGATCCCGACAGCCTGGACTTCTCCGGGCTCATGGGCGGCATAGACTTCGATCTGTCCAAGGGCGATCGCCTGGAGTACCACGACAGCTTTGCCACCCACGCCATGATCTTTGTGGGCGTCAATTTTGACGAAACCGGGGCTCCCGACCGCTGGAAGATCGAAAACAGCTGGGGCGAGCAGGCGGGGAAGAAGGGCTATTTTGTCTGCAGCGAGAAGTACTTCCGCGAATACGTCTATGAGGTCATCGTCCGCAAAAAGCACCTGACCGACGCCCAGCGGGCCCTGCTGGAGGGCGAACCCCGCCGCATCCAGCCCTGGGAGGGCGACTGGCTGTAATCGGACCCCGGATCCCAAATCGCATCCCGGATCCCAAATCGCATCCCGGATCCAGAACCGGACCCCGGATCCCAAATCGCATCCCGGTTCCACAAAAAAAGCCAAAACGACCGGAAGCCAAAAAATGGCTTCCGGTCGTTTTGGCACCCACGAGGGGATTCGAACCTCCGACCTGCCGCTTAGGAGTTTAACGCTCATTCAAAAAACCCAGAAAGGACAAGCGTTTTCGAGGTCCCCACATGCGTTGTCACTCAAATATTCACTCAATGGATCGCGGCTGAACGAAACAAATCCAAAGACCGAAAAACAGAACTGCCGCCTCACGCAAACAGGTCAACTTTCAATTTTGATTGTACAATTGAGTCTTCCTGATGTCAAGGATGTTTTAGGTGTTTTTCCACAAAACTGAAGAAAGTAAACACACCGGATAAATACGGGCTGATATCACCCGTATTTGTCCGGCGTGTTTGTTTTGCCTTCATTCTTTTATTCTTTCGGAGCCTGCCGATCTGTGCTGGCACGGTAGATGGGGGTGGTGGCAACGAGGGTGAAGAGGGGCGGACGTTCAGGCTTTTGGATGTGGTGCAGGAGCTCCACCGCGGCCATGCGGCCGATTTCGATGCTGGGAATGCTGGCGGTAGTCAGAGCTGGGGTGACGACCTCGGACTCCGGCGAGCCGTCGAAGCCGGTCACCATCACGTCCTCCGGGATCGAGAGGCCCATGTTCTTCACGGCGGTCATAAGCTTCAAGGCAATGAAATCGTTGGCGCAGAAGAACGCATCCGGCAGCTTTGGCATGTCGCGGAGCTGCTCCTCGATCCATGCGGGATCGTCGTAGGGCTTGGTGTCGTCCGCAAGGATGCAGCAGGTGGGATCATAAGGAAGCCCGGCGTCCTCTAAAGCCTGCCGGAAGCCCTGCCAGCGGAGGAAGAAGCTGTTGCAATGCCTGCAGTCCCCGACAAAGCCGGGCAGCTTTGCGCCTTTTCCGATCATATGACGCGTCAGAGCTTTCGCCGTGGCGAAGTTTTCCATATAGACGCAGTCGCACCGGCAGAGGTCGGACGACATACCGGCGTAACCGTCCACGGTGAGGATCGGCAATCCAAGGCCGCAGAGCATCTCCAAGTAGGATCGGTCAAATAGCTCCATGCAAAGAATGCCTGCGGTTTGATCCAGATGAAGATGGGGGGGCAACATCTTTTCCGCGATCTCTTCCGAAGAGACCTCGTAGATCTGCAGCGTCCTTCCGGCACGGCTGATGGCGTCGGCAAAAGCAGCGCTGAAGCTGGAGCCGAAATTATGGGTCATACCTTTTCTGCCGGTCAGCATCGCAATCGTATCGCCGGCGTCCTGCGGCGGGTCCTCCTTCTCCTGGGGCAAAGCGTAGCCCAGGCGCTCGGCTGTGGCGAGGACCTTTCTGCGGGTAGCCTCCGGAACCGAGCCGCGTCCATTGAAGATTTTTGAGACTGTATTTCGGGACAGGTCGCAGGCGTCTGCGATGTCCTGCATCGTAACACGTTTCAGTGCCATAGGGAACCTCCTGCCGATGAGAGTTTTCATCATTTACTGCGTCTATTATAGCACCGAATGACGGAAAAATCAAGATGTGCAAAATGTAAACTTCGTAAAAATGTAAAAACTGTCATTTTCTACAAAACAAGCGGTTTTCGCTTGTTAATTCCTCTAAAATTTACGATATGTGAAAATATTATTTACATTTATATTGACATTCCGTAAATCGTGGTATATATTTGATTTACAGACAAGTTTACATTAACGCGAAATGTAAACTTATCCGCGCAACAAAATGTAATTTGAATCACAGGAAAAGGAGGAATCAACAAAAGTATGGCAGAAGTCATCCTGAAAGATCTGAAAAAGGTCTATGACAACAAGGTGACCGCGGTACACGACGTCAATCTGCACATCAAGGACAAGGAGTTTATCGTCCTGGTCGGACCCTCCGGCTGCGGCAAGTCCACGACCCTGCGTATGGTGGCGGGCCTGGAGGAGATCTCCGACGGCGAGCTCTACATCGACGGCAGACTGGTCAACGAGGTCGCCCCCAAGGATCGGGACATCGCCATGGTGTTCCAGAACTATGCGCTCTACCCGCACATGACCGTGTATGACAACATGGCCTTCGCCCTCAAGCTCCGCAAGGTCAGCAAGGCGAACATCGACAAGAAAGTCCGGGAGGTCGCCGAGATCCTCGACATCACCCAGTACCTCGAGCGGAAGCCCAAGGCCCTCTCCGGCGGCCAGAGACAGCGTGTGGCCATTGGCCGCGCCATGGTCCGCGACCCCAAGGTCTTCCTCATGGACGAGCCCCTGTCCA
>CAMUYE010000038.1 GCA_947164825.1 uncultured Clostridia bacterium | reverse complement strand
CCGCTCGGATACATAATGCAAAATGCAAGATGCAAAATGCAAAATGGGACGGGGGGATGCGGATTGCCGCGGCCAGTTTGCGAACTGGCCTCGCAATGACACGCTCGTAGGGGCGGCCATTGGCCGTCCGCCGTTCCCCGCATGGACGGGGCAACAGGCAACAGGGGATCACGTCGCAGGGGCGGTCATCGGCTGCCCTCCGTTTCTCCGCCTGAATGGAGCTTATGATGCTGGATATCTGTCGTTATACCTCCCCGCTGGGGGAAATGATCCTCGCAAGCGACGGCGAAGCCCTGACCGGCCTTTGGTTCGAGGGGCGGAAACCGCCGCTGGACCTGTCGCAGGCAAGGGAGGAGGAAGCGCTTCCGGTTTTTGCCCGGACTGTGCGCTGGCTCGATTGCTATTTCAGCGGCGGCGCGCCGGATTTCACGCCGCCGCTGCGGCCGGAGGGGACGGCCTTTCGGAAGGCTGTCTGGGCGCTGCTTTTGGAGATCCCCTACGGGCAGACCGTGAGCTACGGCGCGCTGGCGCAGCGCCTCGCGGAACAGCGCGGCATTTCGCGCATCTCCGCCCGGGCCGTCGGCGGGGCTGTGGGACGGAACCCGATCTGGATTATCGTCCCCTGCCACCGGGTCGTCGGCGCCGACGGCGGCCTCACCGGCTACGCGGGCGGACTGGAACGAAAGCGCTGTCTGCTGGCTCTGGAACGGGGCGAGCGGGACTGATACGATCTCCCGGGGAGCTGCCGCGCCGGCAAAGCTGTTTTTGCAGAAAGGAGAACGTCATGCTGTATCTCGTGCTCGCCGTCCTGTCCAGTGCGGCCATGGCCATCGTCCTCAAATACTTCCGCAATCAGGAGGGCAACCGTTACGGGATCCTGCTGGGCAACTATCTGACCTGCGTGGTCATCGCCGTCTGGATGCTGCCGGACAAGGGCCTGATCGTCTCGGGAAGCTGGATCACCCTGGTCTGCGGCGTGGGCGGCGGGCTGTTCTTCGTGCTGGCCCTGGTCTGCATGCAGTCCAGCATCCGGGCCAACGGCGCGGGCATCACCTCCGCCTTTGCCCGGCTGGGGCTCATCGTCGCCCTTGGAGTCAGCATCCTGCTCTTCCGGGAGCGGCCCTCCGCCCTGCAGCTGGTGGGGATCGGGCTGGCCATCGGCGCCATCGTGGTCCTGCGAACGGACGGGGCAGGGGAGAGGCGGCCCGGAGGCGGACGGGGCTTCGGCCTGCTGCTTCTGACCCTGGCCGCCAGCGGCTGCGCCGACGCCATGGCAAAGGTCTTCGACGGCTTCGGAGACCGGAATCAGGACAGCCTGTACTTTTTCTGGCTGTTTGTCACGGCGGTGCTGCTCTGCGCAGTACTGGCCGTCCTGGAGAAGAAACGGAGCGGAAAGGGGATCCGCCTCAAGGAGTTCGCCGCCGGCGTCCTGGTGGGTATTCCGAACTATTTCTCCTCCTATCTGCTGCTGCGCTCCCTGCAGCAGCTCCCGGCAAGCGTGGCCTATCCCAGCTACAGCACGGCCACCATTCTGCTGGTTCTGGGGCTGAGCGCCCTCCTGTTCCGGGAGCGGCTGCATAAACGCCAGTGGCCCGGCGTGCTGCTGATCCTCCTCGCCCTGGTCCTGCTGAATCTGTAAGCGTCCCCCGGGCCTGTCCCGACGGAACGGGGAGAGAGCGCGCCGCGAGAGATCCGCGTCCCCCCGGGAGCCCGGAGGGGCAAACCGCCAAACTTGTCAACGGAGGGAAGGAAACGGTGAAAAAAGTGCGCATCACAGTGAAAAAGATTGCCCGCTATGACGATCTGATGGAGCAATATGAGAACCCCATCGAGCACGCCTGCGAGATGCGGCTGGGGCAGAGCTTCGTCTGCAACGGCTGGGAACGGCCGGCGGGCTTCTGCGTCAGCGCCTGGGATACGGTGTCGCCCTTTGTGATGACCCTGGCCCACGGCGGGGAGAATTTCTACGACGGCTGGATGAAAAACCCAAAGTCGGCCATGATCTCCTGCAACGACGGTTTCCGCCCCGTGAGCTTCCTGCTGGAGGCCCTGGACGAGGACGCGTGAGGCAGGACGCGGGAAAAACCAGCGCGAATATGCGAAAGACGCCCGACGCGGAAACGTCGGGCGTCTTTCGCTTTATCAGATATTTTTCGCATCACAGCGCACCTCTTTCTCTCTGTTTTTCCGGATTGCGTGAAAAATAAGTGTATTATAAATTATATCATATCCTTCCGGATTTGAAAACAGGCAATTTTCGAAATCGGCCTCTTTCAAAGGATGGACAAGGCGGGGCTTCTATGGTATGATGACAAAAAGCGGGCAGACAGGAAAGCCTGCCATCAAAGGAGAAGCTCAGCCATGAAACACATTCCTGTGGACGATATCGAGGTGCTTGGCGCGTCGGAAAACAACCTGAAGCATATCGACGTGACGATCCCGAAGGGGCGGCTCGTGGTTTTCGCGGGCATTTCCGGTTCGGGGAAATCCTCTCTGGCCTTCGATACCGTGGCCGTGGAATCGGAGCGGGAGTGGCAGCAGGCCTACCCCCTGTACCTGCGGAACAAAATGCCCCACTACGACAGACCGAAGGTGGATGAGATCCGGAACCTGACGCCCGCCATCGTGGTGGATCAGCACGCCATCGGCTCCAACTCCCGCTCCACGGTGGGCACGGCAGTGGACGTCGCTCCGCTGCTGCGGCTGCTCTTTTCCCGGGTGGGCGAGCCCAGCGCAGGCGGCTCCATGGCCTATTCCTTCAATCATCCTGCGGGGATGTGCCCGGACTGCACCGGCCTCGGGGAGCAGACGGAGCTGATCCGGGAGAGCTTTTTCGACCCGGACAAGTCTCTGGTGGAGGGGGCGATCCGCTTCAGCCAGTTTTCCACGGGCTGGCAGACCGTCTACTATCAGAACAATCCCAAGCTCAACGCCTACAAAAAGCTCCGGGACTTCAGCCCGGAGGAATGGCAGCTTTTGGCCTATGGCAGCCCGGAGCCCCTGATGGTGGAGTTCAAGTGCAACAACATCGGCCGCATGGACTATCTGCCCTATGAAGGCGTATATCCCCGCTTTGAACGCCTGTACATGAAAAAGGACATCACCAAGCTGAAAAAGAGCCTGCAGGACGAGATCCTGACCCATGTCCGGCGGGGCTTCTGCAAAAGCTGCGGCGGCTCCGGGCTGAATCCCAAGGCCCTGGCGTCCAGGATCAAGGGCAGGAACATCGTGGAGTGCATGGACATGACCGCGGCCGATCTGCTGGTCTTCCTGCAAAGCATCGACGATCCCCGGGGCAGCTCTCTGGCCCGGCAGATCGCCGCCTATCTGGAGCGCATGGTGGACGTGGGCATCGGCTATCTGTCTCTGTCCCGCAAGACGGAGACCCTTTCCGGCGGCGAGGCCCAGCGCATCAAGATCGTGCGGAACCTCGGCGCCTATCTCAACAATATCACCTATATCTTCGACGAACCCACTGCGGGCCTGCATCCCGCGGACGCGGAGCGCATCGGACGGATGCTCTGCGAGCTGCGGGACAAGCACAACAACGTCCTGGTGGTGGAGCACTCCAGGCAGATGATCGAGCTGGCCGACCATATCATCGAGCTGGGCCCTGGCGCGGGGAGCCGGGGCGGCGAGCTCGTCTTCGCCGGCAGTCTGGCAGAGCTGAAGGCGGCCGACACCCCGACGGGCCGGGCGATCAATCAGCGGATCAGCCTGAATCGGGAGCCGCTTCCCTGGACGGAGGGCTATCCGATCCGCGACGCCTGCTGCCACAATCTGAAGCGGGTCAGCGTTACGATCCCGAAGGGGATCCTCACCGCAGTGACCGGCGTAGCGGGCAGCGGCAAGAGCTCCCTGATGCGCTATGCCTTCCCGGAGCGCTACCCGGACGCCATTGTGATCGACCAAAAGCCCATCGGGACCTCGATCCGCTCCACCCCGGCCACCTACACCGGCGTCATGGATGAGATCCGCAAAGTGTTCGCCAGGGAAAACGGCGTCGGCGCGGGCTGGTTCTCCTTCAACTCCGAGGGCGGCTGCCCGATCTGCAGGGGCACGGGACAGATCAGCTATGAAATGGCCTTTGCCGAACCGGTGACCGTGACCTGCGAGGAATGCGGGGGCCACCGCTACAATCCCACGGCCCTGTCCTACCGGTATCACGGGCTGAACATCGAGCAGGTCATGGATCTGACCATCGCGGAGGCCTGCGCGTTCTTTGACAGCGCGAAAATCCGCAGACGCCTGCAGAGTATGGTGGACGTGGGCCTGGAATACCTCACCCTCGGGCAGCCCACAAGCAAACTTTCGGGGGGCGAGATCCAGCGGGTCAAGCTGGCCAGCGAGCTGCACAGGCAGGGTCAGATCTACATTTTGGACGAGCCCAGCACCGGCCTCCACGCCAAGGACGCGGAGAAGCTGCTGGCGCTGCTGCGCAGGCTGGTAGACGAGGGAAACACCGTGGTTATGGTGGAACAGCGCATGGAGCTGATCGCCCAGGCGGATTGGGTCATCGACCTGGGTCCGGAGGGCGGTTCCGGCGGCGGGACGGTGCTCTATGAGGGGCCCCCGGCCGGGCTCCCGGACTGCGCGGCCTCCAAAACCGGCCGCTTCCTCCGGAACATGCTGCGGAACGCCAGCGCGGACGCTTAGACAGCGGCCCTATTCCTCCGCCCCGGCCTTTGCCCCGGCAGCCGACCCGGTATCCGCCGCAGTTGACGGGACACATCCGGCCTCCGCCCCGGCCTTTGCCCCGGCAGCCGACCCGGTCTCCGCGGCGGCTGCCGGGGCTTCCGCGTTCTTTTCGGCCTTTTTGTGGTCGTAGTAGGCGTGGACCAGACTCCGATAGCCCAGGGCCTTCAGGTCCTCATAGCGGACGTTGAAGCGGGCCTTGGTCCGCGTTCCGCTGACCAGGGTCCGCAGGCAGTCCTGGGCGTAGCGGTCGATCACCTGAAGACTGTCGGCGGTGTTGATGACCGGGAAAAACCAGCGGCTCCAGCTCAGCTCGCTGTCGCTGGGGGCTTCCAGCAGCTTCCGGTTGAAGATCCGGATAAAGGCCCGGGCCGCCTGCTCCCCGCTGTGATCCGTGCGGTCCCGCCAGCGGGAAAGCGCCCTGGTCTTGCGGCGCATTTTGGCCTTCAGCTTGTCCAGCGTGGCGGGCGCGATGTCGATGCTTCCCCCGGCGCAGCAGAAGCCCAGGAAGGTCCAGCCCTCCTCCGGCGCGTAATAAACCTCCTTGGAGGGGTTTACGGTCAGGCCCTTCGCCGCCAGATGCGAGCGGAGCTCCTCGGAGCGGGCACGCAGCGCCTCTTCCGTGGGGGCGAAGAGGATGATGTCGTCGGAATAGCGGGCGTAGGGGATCCCCCCGGCATGGAAGGCCGCGTCCACGTCCCGGAGAAAGAGATTGGCGTAGAAGGAGGACTGGGGCGTTCCGGCCATGATGCCCTTCTGCTCCGTCAGGACCTTCCCGCCGTCCAGGACCCGGGGCTCCGAGAGCAGGGAGCACAGGAAGGCGCAGAGGGCCGGGTCTTCCGCCAGGACCTCTCGCAGCAGGGGCAGGAAGCGGTCCAGGTCGATGGAGTTGAAGTAGTTGCTGACGTCCACCTTGTAGGCGTACATCCCCCGGATCCCCGGAATCGCGAGCAGCCTGCGAACCGCGTCCTTGGCGGTCCTTCCGGGACGGAAGGAATAGAGGCCCGGGGAGAACAGCCCGTCATAGCGCCGGAGCAGCAGCCAGGTCAGCAGCTTGTACACGGTGTTTTCCGGCTCCGGATACACGTAAACGACCCGCTTTTTGGCGGAATACAGCTTGGAGATCACGACCCTGCGGGGCAGAGACATGGGCGCTCCGCTGCGGATCCGTTCGCAGACGGGGAGATAGGCCCGGCGGTCGATGAAGGCCCGGAGGGCGTCGAGCTCCCCCCTGGAGCTGATGAGGCCGGACTTATATTGAAAAAAAGCCTCCCAGATCTCCGGGGAGGAAAGGGCTTCCAAGATCGTCATAGTATCACCTGAATAAAAAAACAGAAAGAGAAAGCGTTAAAGCCCGAATAATTTCGGGATGTACCAGACCGTACACAGACCGGCTGCCTGCGAAGCCGCATCAAGGTCTGTGCCGGGTCCGCCGCAGGCGCAGAGCGTTCTCTTTCTGTTTTTTACTTGTTTGGCGCGGGCCGCGGCTCGCAGATATTGTTCTCCAACAGAAATCTTTCAGACCGTTCTGTCGGGGAACAGGATAAGGGTCAGGCGCCGATGGCCTCGCGCATCCTGCGCACCACATAGGACCGGGCGTTCCACCAGCCCTCGTAGTCGTAGTAGAAGCGCAGATAGGGCGTGCCGGATTTGCGGCAGTTCTTCCGGACCTTGTTGGCCTCGCATTTGCGGGAGAGCAGCTCCACCACCAGCACGGGGCTGTCCCCGCTGTAGAAGGTGTAGGAGGAGGCGCGGCTCGTCAGGGGATTTTCCGAGCGGACTGCGCGGTAGGCCGCGAATTCGGTGCGGAAGATGTCCTCAAAATACTGCCGGTAGCTGCCGGGGTAGTTGTACTGATTGGGCTCGTTGGGCATCCGTTCGCCCCAGGAGCGGCCGATGGGGGTCTCCTCTCCCAGGGATTGCTGATCAAGCGGTTCCGGGCGGGGGCTGCAGGCGGGCTTCGCGGGCTGAGCGGCGGGCTTCGCGGCGGGCGCATCCTTTTCCTTAAAAAGGTCGACCACGTCGTCCAGGGTGGGCTTCTTGCCGTTCAGCAGTTTCGACAGCAAACTCATGGTTCATACCTCCTTTTCATGTCTTTGCGGGTCAATTCGATCTTACCAGATAACGCGGCGGATGTCAAGCTGGAAATGGCCGCGGGCGGAAGAGAGAAGGGATCAGACTGCGGAACAGATGCAAAGCGAGAAAACACAGGCCGGAGGCGCTTTCGAACCAGAAATATAGTTTACATGAGTCTGTCGAAAAAACTTGAAATCTGTTAAGTTGCAGATTATAATGGCTCCGATCAATCGAGAAGGGAGCGCTTCGATGAAAACCTACATTTTGTACAACAAACTGGCCAACAACGGGACCGGCGAGGCCGCGGCCAAAAAGGCGGCGGAGAACTGGAAGAACAAGGAACAGGAATTCCGCAACGTCCTGGAGCTGAAGGACTATCAGGCGTTTCTGGCGGGACTGGCGCCTGAGGACGAGCTGCTGCTCTGCGGCGGAGACGGCACCCTGAACCACTTCGCCAACGACGTGGACGGCCTGGAGCTGAAAAACGACCTGTATTTCTACCCAACCGGCACCGGAAACGACTTCTGGCGCGACCTGGGCAAGGCCCCGGGGGACAGCCCCTGCAGGATCAACGCGTATCTGAAGAATCTGCCCACGGTCACAGTCAACGGCATGACCCGGAAGTTCATCAACGGCGTGGGCTACGGCATCGACGGCTATTGCTGCGAGGTGGCGGACAAGCTCCGGGAGAGCTCCGACAAGCCCATCAACTACACGGGCATCGCCGTCAAGGGCCTGCTCTTCCACTATCAGCCCACCACCGCCACCGTGGAGGTGGACGGGAAGAAGACCGTCTACGAGAAGGCCTGGCTGGCCCCCACCATGTATGGCCGGTATTACGGCGGCGGCATGATGGCCGCCCCGGAGCAGAAGCGCCTGCAGAAGGATCCCAGGGTGACGGTGATGGTCATGCAGGGAGCGGGCCGGATCCGCACGCTGATCGCATTCCCCAAGATCTTCAAGGGGGAGCACGTGAAGAACAAGATGACCCATACCCTTACCGGCAAAAAGGTCCGGGTCAGCTTTGATCGCCCGGTGGCCCTGCAGATCGACGGGGAGACCGTGCTGAACGTGCGGGAGTACAGCGTCAGCTTCTGTTAAAAAACAGTATGAACCGACAGCGACTGATTTGAAAACCAAAACCACCGGCTTGACCGGTGGTTTTGGTTCATTTTTTGGTTTGTCATACTGAACTCCCATAGAAAGATTGAAAAATGTTCCGTGCAGGAATTGCGTCAGACGAGGCGGAGGACGCAGGCGGGCTTGACGCCCGGCAAGGACGACAACGAAGTATGACACAATTCCTGCCGAAACAGATTAAAGGTTTCTATGGGAGTTCAGTATCAGAAGGCCCAGCGGCCGCGGCGGAAGATGGGGACGGTCCTGCCGTCCTGCGTTACGGCGTCGATGTCCAGGCCTTCGTAGCCGATCATGAAGTCGTTGTGCTCCATGGAGTCGTTGACGCCCAGGGCCCGGCACTCCTCCAGGGTCTTGTTCTCGAAGCCCCGGATGGTGTTGGTGAAGCCCATGCCCAGAGCCAGGTGGCAGGCGGCGTTCTCGTCGAAGAGGGTTTCCCAGAAGATCAGGCCGGACTCGGAGATGGGGGAATTCACGGGCACCAGGGCGCACTCGCCCAGATAGGCCGCGCCCTCGTCCATGGAGATCATCTGCTCCAGCAGGGCCTGGTTCTTTTCGGCGTGGACCTCCACGGCCTTGCCGCCCTCGAAGCGGACCCAGAAGTTTTCGATGAGCTCGCCGTTGTAGCTCAGGGGCTTGGTGGCGTAGACGATGCCCTCGGCCTTGCCCCGCATGGGGGAGCTGTAGCACTCCTCGCTGGGGATGTTGGCGTCGAAGGGCAGGCCGGCGATGGTGGTCTCCTGGCCGCCCAGGAAGCTCCCCTCGGGGATCATGCCCACGGTCAGGTTCGTGCCGTTGTCGCCCTTGTAGCGCAGCTCGGCGATGCCCAGGCTGTTCAGGTATTCGCAGCGGTCATGCAGGTCCTTGTTGTGGGCCTCCCAGGCGGCGATGGGGTCCTCGCCGTCTGCGCGGGAGGTGAAGAGAATGGCCTCCCAGAGCTTTTCAATGGCCTGGTTCTTTTTGAGGCCGGGGAAGACCTTCTTGGCCCAGGCCGCCCCGGGGACGGCGGCGATGCACCACTGCTGCTTGTTCTCCATCTGGTCGTAGTAGGGCTTGACGATGGGCCAGCTCTTCTGGTCGGCCTTGGCGATCTTGCCCTGATTGACGCCCTTCAGGCCGTCGGGGTCCGAGGAGACCAGGTAGATGGTGCAGGGCAGGGTGTCCACGTAGTGCTGGAGCCGGGCCTTCTCCCACTCCTCCACCTTCGCCAGGGTGGTGACGGTCTGGTGCCGGACGTCCAGCTTGTAGATGGGCTGGTGGCGGAACTCCACCTTGACGTACCGGGCACCGGCCTTGTAGCACTCGTCCACCAGCAGCTCCACGAATTTCGGCTGGTCGAGCTGGCAGTAGATGATAACGTCCTGGCCCTTCTGCATGTTGACGCCCATCCGGGCGATCAGGCGGGCGTAGTTGCGAAGCTTTGTGAGTTTCATGTTGTTTCTCCTTTTTCTATGCGTTACAGCATTTTTACCATCAGGTAATCGTCGTGATAGCTTCCGTCGGCGTACTTCATCCCGTGGGGACGGGTTCCGTAAACCGTGAAGCCGTATTTCAGATACAGGTTCAGGGCCCGGCGGTTCGGAGCCGACACCGTCAGCTCGATCTGTTCAAAGCCGAGCTTCTCCGCGGAGGCGATGAGCCGCTCCATCAGAGCGGAACCGATCCCCAGCCGCCAGAACTCCTCCCGGACCGAGATCCCCAGCTCCGCCCGGTGAAAAACGCGGGATTTGCTGCCGTGAGAAGCGATACTGGCGTTGGCGACGATCTCTCCGTCCAGCTCCGCCGCCAGCATCAGGCTGCGGGGGTCGTTTTTCCGGCTTTCCAGGATCCGGGCCTCCTGTTCCGGCGTATAGTCGAATTCCTCCGGCGTGCGAAGCAGAAAGGGCGTCTGGCCCAGCATGATTTTCATGTAGCGCAGCATGGGAACTGCGTCCTCCGGCTCCGGGGAGCGGAGCACACAGCGCCTGCCGTCCCGAAGGGTAATTGTTTCCGATGGATAGATCATAGCGTTTTCCTCCTCATACTATTCGGCGTTTCGTTTCTGCAGCTTTTTGTGGGTCTCGCCCCAGTGCTTTACGTAGCAGTCCTCCAAGCAGAGCTCCCCGCGTCCTGGATGAAGAAGCTGTTCTCCCCCGGGGGCCGGAGCTTCCGCTTATCCATCCTGTTTCCTCCCCGTGGCAGCCGGGACGGTTCCTGTTGGCAGGTTTTCAGGTAACTTGCCTGCCACAGAGGGCCGTCCCCGTTGGCACGTTCTCACAGAGTCCGTACGGCGACGATCTCGTCCCCGTCCAGCTCGCCGTTGGGCTCGAAGCCGAAGGAGGCGTAGAGCCTGGCGGCGACCTCGTTCTCCGGCTCGTAGGAGGTGCTCCAGAGGGCCTCCTCCCCGTCCGGGAAGGTCCGGATGTAGTCCAGCAGCAGCGCCAGGCCGTCCCGGCCGTAGCCGCGCTTCTGGTATCTTTGGTCGATCATGTAGCGCCACAGGCAGTAGCTGTGGGCATAGACCTCGGGGATGTCCTCGTAGTCCTCGGAATTATGGCCGATCATGGCGAAGCCCACCAGGGTTTCGCCGTCATAGAGGCCGAAGCACTGGGCGTACTTGCCGTCGGCGTGGCAGTCGTAGGCCTGGGCCAGGCTGATGGCGTTGGAGGCCACAAAGTCCTCCTGCTCCTTCGAGACCCGGAGCTTCATCATGTCCCAGAAGTTCTCCCGGTCCGCCTTCACCAGGTGAAGGCCCTTGTTCCGGATCTCATAGTTCGTGTGGTCGATCATTGCAAATTTCTCCTCATACAATCGGTTTTTTCATTGAATTGTCTCTACAGCTTCCTGCAGACCGTCTCCCCGTTGATGGTCACGCTGCCTTCCCCGAAGCTCAGCTTCAGCAAGCCGCCCTTGCGGCCGAACTCGTTTTCCCCGATGGCATAGAGGCGGAAGCTCATGTCATCTCCGTCCTCGTCGATGCACTTCGCCCAAAGCTCGCCGTCCTGCATCCGGACCTCGTCCACGATGAAGTCCGCGTCCTCGGGGTGCTCGTACTTGCCGCAAAAGCGCTCCCACTTCGACTTGTCCGGGTTTTGGAGCGCGATATCCTCGATGCACACGATGGGCTCCGGCTCCTTGTCTCTTGCGATCGCCTCCATGCCATCCCAGTAGCCCAGATACGCTCTGACGTCCCGGTAGTCCCGGCTGCTGAGGATCACAAGGACCCTGTCCGCGTCGAGGAAGCGCTCGAACCAGGTGGCGACGCCCGGCATACCGCCGCTGTGACTGACGACCAGGCCAAGAGCCTCGTCGTGCCCGACGGCCCAGCCGAAGCCGTAGCCCAGCCCGTCGCCCTCGTCGTAATCGGCGTCCTCGCCGTTGTTCAGCTTCGCGGGGGTGTACATGAGCTGCTGCTCTTCCAGGGTGAGCACCTTGCCCTCGCGCAGGGCCCGGTCCCATTTGAGCATATCGAAGATGTTGGAGTACACGTAGTCGTCGCCGTTGAGCCCGTCAAAGGCCGCCACGTCGCCGTCCTCTTCGGAGTCCACGTCGGCCACCCATTTGCCGTTCTCGAACACCGTCGCCCGGGCGTAGTTTGCAAAGGGCACCCCGTCCCTGCGGATATGGCAGCAGCGGGTGGCAGTCATGCCGGCGGGCTCGAAGATATTCTTTTGCAGGAAGTCCTCAAAGGGAAGGCCGGAGCGCCGCTCCACCAGCAGAGCCAGCAGATTGTAGCCGGTGTTGGAGTAGTGCAGGCCCTCCCCCGGGGCGAAGTACGGCTTGGCCTTGGTCTCCCGGAGGAAGCGCAGGATCTCGTCGTTGCCGGGGACCCGCTTTTCTTCCTGCCAGATCCCGGTGAACCAGTCCGCGTCGTCAAAATAGTCGGGAATGCCGCCGGTGTGGCTCAGCAGATGCCGGACCGTCACGCCGGGCCAGGGGAGCTCCGGGAAGTATTTGGTGATCTCGTCGTCCAGGGACAGCAGTCCCTGCCGGACGGTCAGCATGACGGCTGCCGCCGTGAAGGTCTTGGTGACAGAGGCCAGCTGGAAGATCGTGTCCTCCGTGATGGGCAGGGTGTTCTCCGGGTCCCGGAAGCCGAGGGCGCCCTTGGAGACAATCTCCCCGTGTTCGGCGTAGAGCCAGGCCCCGTTGAAGCAGTCCTTTTCGTTCAGTGCACAGGCCAATTCTTTCATCAAATTATGTTTATCCATATGTACCTCCATTTCAGGTTGTTGATGTTGCCGGTTTACAGCTTCTTATAGAGCTCGTCGAAGACGGTCAGGCCTTCGGCGCTGAGGCGAAGGGTGAAATCGAACTTCTTGATGCCGAACTCGTCGCCCCCCAAGGGGTAGAGCCGCCAGGTGAAGCCCGCGCCGTGGCCCCGCATCCATTTGACGTACAGCTCCCCGTCCCGGAGGAAGAGCTCCTCCGGGTAGAAGCAGTCGTCCTCTTCGTGGGCGAATTTGCCGCAGAAGCTCGCCCAGGCGGACTTGTCGGGGTCCCGGACCATGCGCTCCTCCAGGGTGCGGAAGGGCTCGGGCTCCCGGCCTCTCATGATCTCCCGGATCGCCTTAAAGAAGGCCTCAAAGGCAGGCGTATCCTCGGGATCGCGGCAGAGCAGGATAATCAGGACAAGGTCCTTGTCGATGAAGCGCTCATACCGGGTGTGGGCGCCCTTGTGCCAGCCGCCGTGCTCCACGATGAGCCCCTGCGACCGTTCCTTCGGGATGGCCCAGCCGAAGCCGTAGCCCTCCCCCTCCTCGTCCGCGTATTCCTCGCCGCTGTTGAGCTTCACGGGGGCGTACATGAGCCGCTGGGTCTCCGGAGTGAGCAATCTTCCTTCCCGCAACACCCGGTCCCAGCGGAACAGGTCGAAGATGTTGGAATACACGTTGCCATCGCCGCTGGTCCCGTCCTCCGGGATCACGTCTCTGTCGTTTTGGGAGAAATCCGGAAGCAGATACCGCCCGTCCTCCAGCACCATGGCCCGGGCGAAATTGTCGGAGGGCCAGCCGTCCCTGCGGACGTGGCAGACCGCGGTATCGCGCATGCCGGCGGGCTCGAAGACCCGCTGCTTCATAAAGTCCTCGAAGGGCAGGCCGGAGACCCGCTCCACGATGAGGGCCAGCAGGCAGTAGTCGCTGTTGGAATAGCAGGAGTCCTCGCCGGGGGCGAAGTAGGCCTCCGCGCCGCTCTCGCAGAGGAAGCGGAGGACGTCGTTGTTGTCGGGGATCCGGTCCTCTTTTTCCCAGATCCCGATCAGCCAGTTGATGTCGTCAAAGTAATCGGCCACGCCGCCGGTGTGGGTCAGCAGGTGGCGGACCGTGACGCCGGGGTACGGGAGTTCGGGGAAGAACTTCGTGACCTCGTCCTCCAGGTCCAGCAGGCCCTCCTGGACCAGCAGCATGACCGCCGCGGCGGTGAACTGCTTGCTGACGGAGGCCAGGTCGAAGACGCTGTCCTCGCGCAGGGGGAGCCTGTCCTCGGTGTCGCGCCAGCCCAGGGCGCCCTTGGAGATGACCTCGCCGTGCTCGGCGTAAAGCCAGGTCCCGTTGAAGAGTCCCTTCTCATGGGCCTTCCGGATCAGGTTCTCCATCATTGTCTTCTTGTCCATAATTAGATTCTCCATTCGTGACTCGTATTTCGGCGGGCAAGGGTCTGCCCGCCCCATGGGTGCGTTACAGCTTCTTGCAGGTGATTCCGTCGATGGTCAGGCAGTTATCGCCGAAGCTGATCCCGGCGAAGCCGCCCTTGCGGCCGAAGCGCTTCTCGCCGATGGGGTAGAGCTCATAGCGCTGCTCCCCCTCCCCGGTCAGGACCTTCGCCCAGAGCTTTTCGTCCTCCAGACAGATCTCGTCGATCCGGAACGCCTCGTTGTTCTGCTCGTATTTCCCGCAGAAGGCCGCCCAGCCGGACTTGTCCAAGCCCGCGTCCTCGGCCAGCTCCGCCTCCAAAGTCTGGAACAGCTCGATGGCGATATTGGTTTGCGCCCAGTCAAGCTCCTCCGTGGTCCGGTTGAACATCACGGCCACGCACAGATCCTCCCGCAGGGAGAAGAGCCAGGTCGTCAGGAAGCCCTCGTTCCATCCGTCATGATAGCCGATATCGCCCCGGAAGCTTTGAATGCCCAGACCGTAGCTGTCCATGACCGGCGTCAGCATGCGCCTTGCGGTTTCCTTCCTGAGCAGACCGCCCTCGCGGTAGCTCTTGGAAAGGGCGCGACCGATCTTGACCAGATCCGTCGGCGTGGTCCAAAGACCCGCCGCCGCATGCTCCGGATAATAGTGATAACCGTGCGCGGGATCTTCCTTCTCGGCAAGTCTGCCTCCGAACGCTGCGTTGGAAACCAGCTCTTCGTCCAGCGGCTGGAAAAAGCCGGTGCGCTTCAGCCCCAGAGGCTCGGCGACCTCCTTTTGGAAGGCCTCGCGGAGGGTCGTGCCGGTGATACGCTCAAAGGCGAGCTGTGCCAGCGTGATGCCGCCGCCGGAGTACATGTGCTGCTTGCCATAAGGACGAATCCTTCTGAGCTTCGGCGTGTTGCCCTTGCCGTTCAGCACATCCTCCAGGGAGAGAGGCGCGTGATCCGCCCGGTAGCCGGGGAAACCGTGGAGGTTGTAGCCCGCCGTGTGGCTGAGCAGGGCAGCGAAAGTCATCGGCCCTTTTTTGACGAATTCCGGCACGACGCCGGAGATGTCCGCGTCCAGGTCGAGCTTGCCCTTGTCCACATAGCGGAGCAGGGTCAGGGCGAACATGGGCTTCGAGACGGAGCCCGCCTGGAAGAGCATGTCGGGATTCACGGGGAAGTCCTGCCCGTAGCGGCCGCTGCCGGCGCAGTAGGTCATATAACCCAACTCCTTGCCGTCTCCCTCGGCGATGGTCATGCTCACGCCGTAGCCGTTTTTCTCCTTGATCCGCAGGCGCTCCTTCACGTTGACGCCGAACCACAGGAATTTGTCCCGTTCCTTTTTCGGCGTTTTCTTCAGCCAAAGCCGCAGAACGGCCTCGTCCCAGTCGATGGCGCCGGTCTCCCGGAAGCCTGCCTTGTGGTAGACGTGCAGGCCCCGCTCGTTCTCCGGCTCCGTGGACAGCACAAGCCGGTCCGCGCCGAGCTCCTTGAAATACCGGATGATTTCCGCCAGGGCGGCCTGTCCGTAGCCCTTGCCCTGCTCGTTTTGGTCGATCATAAAGCGCCAGAGGTAATACCGGTCGTCCGGGTCCTCGGCCTCCGGAGCCACGGCGAACATGCAAAAGCCAACCAGCCGGTCGTCGGCATAGATGCCGAAGGGACGGGCCACGCCCGGATGCTCCTTGTTGGTCTTCCGGGCCTGCCGCAGAGAGACGTCGTTGGGGGCCACGAAGGGCTGGTCCTCCCGGACGGAGAGGGCCAGAACGGCCTCGCGGTTATTCTTGTCGATGGGTCGCAATGTAAGTTTCATTTGTGCAGTCCTCCATGATAAACGTGACAAAAAGGTATAAAAAACCCGCAGCGAAGCAGCTCCCGTATGGCTGCGTCCTGCGGTTCTTACCATCGAAAGTTACTGGAATGGCGCACCAAACCGGGAGGGAAACCCCTCCTGCCTGTTCTGCGCCTGTATTCAGTTATCAGTCGTTGAAGCCCTTCTGGATCATCGGTGTACGCTCCTTTCCGGCCCGCTCCCGCGGACCCTCTGAAAATCAATATAGCACTTGATCCGGCCTGTGTCAACAAAAACATGAGCGAGGTCGTCTATTCTTTTATTCCAGCGATTCTGAATCACAATTAACTACAGAGAAAATGCTGACTAACGTATTCGCTGGCGTTTACTCACAAAAGGGGAACTGTCTTCCAGCCATATTCCACAGGCTCTCTATGTCGCGTGGCGTTAGCTTTTGCATGACCGGTATAACATAATATTGCGTGCCGAGATTCTTCATTATAACCGATAGATATTCTCGTGCTTTTTTCATGCTGTCTATGCAGTTTTGCTGTTGATCTGCCTGTGGGTTTGGCAAATAATACCAACTGTCATAGGTATAATGCCCTTTTGCGTCGAGAATATCTCCACCTAACAAAATATCGCCAGTCTCCTGCAATTCGTTTAGTTTTTGTAAAACACTTTCTATAGGGAACGCTTTTTCACACGTGGTTAATGATGTCATCTTCTCCATCCCCTGTGTTTTTCTTATATTATATTCATATCTTTTAAAAATGTCAAATCCCGATCTTGCATCTTTTGTTATTCCGGAATAGAATACCGGATGGAAGGGTGGAACAGCTTCCAAAGCCTTTTTGGAGTTTTTCCATGTTTTTTTCATTTCGACGCAATAAAAGCGCCGCGTCCGGCGTTATCTGGGTGAAGGGAGATGAAAGCATGCAAACGATCCATACAGCCGCCCCGCAGGAGAAGGATCCCTCCGACGCGAGGCTTGAATCGTTGATCGCGCGTTTGGCGCAGGGGGAGACCGCGGCCATGGGGCCCATTTACGACATGACCAGCAGCGCGGTTTACGCCTATGCGCTGACGCTGCTGAAGCATTCCTTCGACGCCGAGGATGTTCTGCACGACTGCTATCTGCGGCTGTACGAGGCTGCCGGAAGCTACCGTTCCATGGGCAAGCCCATGGCCTACCTGATGACGATCACGCGAAATCTCTGTCTCGACCGTCTGAAGGAGCGAGCCCGGCAGACGGAGCTCTCCGAGGAGGCCTGGGAGCATCTGCTGCGGGTGGAAGACGTGCCGGACAATCTCCAGGCCGCGGAGTGGCTGCAGGTCCTGAAGGAGGAGGAACAGCAGATCGTCGTGCTCCACGCCTTGACCGGCTGGAAGCACAGAGAGATCGCCGCCTTCCTGAAGCTCCCCCTTGCAACCGTTCTCTCCAAATATGCCAGAGCTATGAAGAAGCTCAGAAACGTGATTGCGGAAAGGAATGAAACGATATGAAGCATGATCCCACGGAGCAGAAAATCGCAGCGGCGTTTCGCGCCGTGACCCCGGATCTCAAATCTGCTCTTCTCTCCGAGACAGGCGAAACGAAGAAAGGAGATACTGCCATGAATACGGAACGGAAGCCCGAAAAGAAAAAGACCCCCTGGGGGGCCTTCGGAGCCCTGGCCGCCGCCCTGCTGCTGGTGCTGGGGCTGGGCTTCGGAGCGAAGCTGATCTCCGCCCGCGACCCGGACCCCGCGGCCCGGATCATGATCGACGTGAACCCGAGCATCGCCCTCCTGCTGGACCGGAGCGACAGGGTCATCTCCGCGGAAGCAAAGAACGACGACGGCGCAAAGGTTCTGGCGGATATGGACCTGGCCGGGACCGACGTGAAGGTGGCGCTGAACGCCATCGTGGGCGCGATGCTGCGGCAGGGCTATCTGAGCGAGCTGGCGAATTCCGTGCTGATCACGGTTGACAGCGCCGACGAGGGCCGCGGTCTGCGGCTGCGGGACAGCCTGAGCGCGGACGCCAGAGACTACCTGCAAAGCAGCGGCTTCGACTGCTCCGTCCTCAGCCAGGTCCTGGAGTCCGGCGGCGACTCCGCCGCCGCGGAGGAGTACGGCATTTCCCCGGGCAAGGCCCTGTTGATCGCACGCCTGGCCGCGGCGAACCCGCGATACGATATCAAGGGGCTGTCGGCCCTCTCCATCCATGAGCTCTCCCTGCTTTTGGAGCGCCACGCCATCGAGGAGGTCCACGCCTCCGGCCAATCCAGCGAGAAGGCCTATATCGGCCGGGAAGCCGCGGAGGAAATCGCCCTGCTCCACGCCGGCGTCAGCCGAAGCGAGGCCGCAAAGCTGAAATCGGAGCTGGAGTATGAGAACGGCGGCCTGGTCTACGAGGTGGAGTTCGAGGCCGAAGGGAAAGAATTTGAATACGACGTGGACGCTGTGAGCGGAGAGATCCGGAAGGTGGAAACGGAGCCCCTCGAAACAGACGGCACGCCTGCCGACGACGATGACGATCCGGATGACGACGATCTGGACGACGATGATCCGGACGACGACCTGGACGACGATGATCCGGACGACGACGACCCGGACGACGACGACCCGGACGACGACGACCCGGACGACG
>CAMUYE010000037.1 GCA_947164825.1 uncultured Clostridia bacterium | reverse complement strand
CAGGGACTTCACCGATATGCCCTTCAAAGGATTTTTAGGCCCTTCCTGGTAATCGGCGGTTCCGACTAAGGATACAGCGCCACCGTAAATATTATAGCATAATCAATATAAATATACAAGTATTTGTATATGCGAATTCCGTAGAATTTACGCAAACAAATTGATTTGTGTAATTCTAATGGTCGCGATAGGCCAGCGCATGGGCCAGCTCGGACAGCAGTCCCGGCTCCGGGAAGGCGGAAAGTGCGGCGCAGGCGGCTTCCGTCTGCTGGGCGATCAGCTTCTCGCATCCCTCCAAGCCCCGGAGCCGGACGAAGGTGTTTTTCCCGGCGTCCACGCCCACGGCCTTGCCCAGCCTGGCAGCGTCGCCGATCACGTCCAGCATGTCGTCCCGGACCTGGAAGGCCAGGCCCAGGCTGTCGGCGTATCGCATGGAGGCCTGCAGCTGTTCCACGCTCCCCTGCCCGCAGATCACGCCAAGGCAGCAGGCGGCCTTGATGAGGCAGCCGGTCTTGCGGGTCTGGATGGCCCGGACCTCCTCTTCCGTCAGCTCCCGTTCCTCCGAAAGCATATCCAAGACCTGGCCGCCCACCATGCCCCAGGAACCCGCGTTCATCGCAAGACAGCCCACGCAGGAGCTGATCTGCTCGGCGGAAAGAGACGGCGCCTGGTGAAGGGTCAGAAAGGCGTCGGTCAACAGGCCGTCGCCCGCCAGGATTGCCATGGCCTCCCCGTAGACCTTGTGGTTGGTGAGCTTGCCCCGGCGGTAGTCGTCGTTGTCCATGGCGGGGAGGTCGTCGTGGATCAGGCTGTAGGTGTGAATCATTTCCACGGCCAGAGCGGCGTTATCCGCGTCTCGTTCCTGCCCGCCGCAGGCCAGGCAGAACTGATAGACCAGGAAGGGCCTCAGCCGCTTGCCCCCGGCTTTCAGGCTGTAGGCCATGGCCTTGAACAGGCGGCTCTGGGGCTCGCCGTGGTCCTCGTAAAGTCCCTTCAGCAGGGCTTCAAAGCGGGCGTTGGATTCCGCCCAGGTTTCAGTCAAGGTTTTCATGGGCAAACGGCGCCTCCTGTATGGACCCGTCGGGGCCCTTGGTCAGCTTGACGATCTCCAGCTCGGCCTCGTCCAGCAGCTTCCCGCAGGACGCGGCAAGAGCCGTGCCCTCCTGAAAGAGCTTCAGGGATTCCTCCAGCGGCGCGGAGCCGTCTTCCAGCTGTTTCACGATCTCCTCCAGCCGGTTCAGATTCTCTTCAAAGGATTTCGATTTTGTTTTTGGCATAAGGTCCTCCTTTGGTTGGACAAATTCGGATTCTGGTTATCGGCTTTAATCAGCCTGATGATTTGAAGGAACCGCCCAGCTTAGGCAGAATCGTTTCAAATCTGCCGTAGGAGCCGTGCCCTTTGGCGGCATCGTCCCCACAACGTGTTTGCTGAGTCAATCCGATAACCGGAATTCGGATTTGTCGCTCCGTAGGGGCCGATGCCCACATCGGCCCTCACACCGATACGGGAACGGGCCGATGTGGGCATACTTCGTGAGTCTGCGACTTCGGCCCCTACGGGCGTTTTCGCAATATCCCGGCAAATCCCGATTTACGCTTCCGTGATCTGCGCGGAAACGCTGTCGTCCCGGAAGGTGATTCGTACGGTTTGGCCCTGGCGCGTATCACGGGCCTGCGTAATCATTTTTCCGCTCTCGTCGGAAACCACCGCGTAGCCCCGGGCCAGGACCTTCAGGGGGCTCATGGCGTCCAGGGAGGCGGCCAGATGGGTCAGGCGCCTTCTCTGGGCCGACAGGCCCGCGGCCTGGGCGGCGGCCAGGCGTTCGGTCAGCCGGTCCAGGGTCTGGCGGCGATCCTGCACCGGCCGCAGCGGGTCGGTCAGAACCGGGCGCTTCGCCAGCCCCTCCAGGCGGCTCCGGGCCAGCTGGGCCTTCCTTCGGAGGGCGGCGGCCATCTGCTTTTGCAGGGCGGCCAGCTCCGAGCGCAGCTCCGCCTGATCCGGCACGGCCAGCTCTGCCGCGTTGGAGGGGGTGGCGGCCCGGAGATCCGCGGCGAAGTCGGAGATCGTCACGTCCGGCTCGTGGCCCACGGCGGAGATCACCGGGATCTTCGAGGCGTAGATGGCCCGGGCCACGGGTTCCTCATTAAAGGCCCACAGGTCCTCCATGGAGCCGCCGCCCCGGCCTACGATCAGCAGATCGCAGAGCTCCGTCCGGTTGGCGTAGGCGATGGCCCGGGCGATCTCCCCCGCCGCCTCCTCGCCCTGGACCCGGACCGGCAGCAGGATTGCCTTGCAGAGGGGGTAGCGCTTGCGGAGGATGCGCAGCATATCGTGGACCGCCGCCCCGGCGGGAGAAGTTACGATGCCGATCCGGTGGGGAAAGCGCGGCAGGCTCTGCTTCCGGGCGGGATCAAAGAGGCCCTCTGCATACAGCCGCTGTTTGAGCTGTTCGAAGGCCAGCTGCAGATCCCCTGCCCCGTCCGGGATCAGGCGGCTGCAGTAGAGCTGATAGACGCCGTCCCTCGGATAGACGGAAACCCGCCCCACGGCCAGCACGGACATGCCGTTTTGCGGTCGGAAGCGGAGAGAAAAGGCGTTTTGTTTGAACAGGACGCACTTCAAGCTGCCCTCGGCGTCCTTCAGCGTAAAGTAGTGGTGCCCCGAGGGGTAGAGCTTGTAGTTGCTGATCTCGCCCCGAACACAGACGTTCTGCAGGGCCGGCACGTGGTCGAAGGCGGCTTTGATCAAATTGTTCAGTTGTGTGACGGATAAGACGGTTTCCATTTCACGTTTGCAGGGACAAGCATAGCTTGTCCGATCCTGTGTTTGATGGCGCGTAACGGCGGACAAGCAATGCTTGTCCCTACATCCCCTAATCCTTAATCCCTAATCCTTAATCCTTAATCCTTAATCCTTAATCCCTGATCCCTGATCCCTCGGGCGGGCTGATAGCCCGCGCTACAGACCCTGATCCTTGATCTCTGATCCCCGATCCCTCGTGCGGGCTGATAGCCCGCGCTACATCCCCTAATCCTTAATCCTTAATCCCTAATCCTTAATCCCTGATCCCTGATCCCTCGTGCGGGCGCTCAATGAGTGCCCCTACTGCGTTGTACGGGAGGCCAGCCAGGTCAGCACCGCGACGCCCAGGGCGTTGTCGGTGGAATACTGGGGCTCGCCGAAGATCCCGTCGGGCATCATGTGGCGGAGCAGGCTGTTGGAGGCCACGCCGCCGGAGAAAAGGACGGGAATCGGATGCTCCGTTTGCGCGTGTTTCGTGGCGCTTTTCACGGCCTCGATCACGCTGCGCAGGGCAAAATACGCGGTCTCCGCTTTGGAAGCGCCCTTCTCATAGACGGAGCGGACCTGGTTTTCCACCCCGGAGAGGGAGAACTCGCAGCCCGTGACCCGGACCCGGAAAAAGCGTTTCGAGGCGGAGGTGGCCGCTGCTCTGTCCCCCAGGGTGGAGCTGAGGTACCCGTTGGCAAGACGGTCGATGTCCCTGCCCGAGGGGAAATCGTAGCCCAGAAGCTGGCCGGTGCGGTCGATGAGCTGGCCCGCGGAGATGTCCGTGGTGCCGCCGATCTTCTCACAGTCGATGCCGCCGTCCGGGGCGGAATGCACGAGAAGCAGCTCCGTGGTGCCCCCGGAAAGGTGCCAGGCCAGGAAGTCCGAGCCCAGCAGATCCAGCCTTCCGGCAGACCAGAGCACCGCTGCCACGTGGCCCTGCTGGTGCGAGAAGGCATAGACGGGCACGTGCAGAGCGGCGGCCAGGGATCTGGCCTGGCTCTCCCCCGCCAGGAAACAGGGCATATAGGAGCCCTCAACGGCTCTGGGGCGGGTGCTGACGCCGATACAGCCGATTTCGTCGGGGTTCAGATGGGCAAAGAGCCTGTCGGAGAGCTCCGGCAGGCGCTTGATATGAGAAAACAGGGCCTCCGATTGGCGAAGGCCCAATTCTCCCGCCCGCACCGGCAGGAGCCGGGAGGCGTTCTCGCCCCGCTCGCCGTCGAAGGCGGCGATGGACGTGGTATAGTTGCTGGTGTCGAACCCGATACAGATCATTTGGTCGGCTCCCTGTCCCGCGAGAAGCTGCCCAGAACGCCGTTGACGAAGGCGACGGTCTCCGGCTCCTCGTAGGTCTGCGCAAGTCTGACGGCCTCGTGGATGGCCACGTTCATGGGCACGTCCTCCACGTAGAGGGCCTCGTACATCGCCAGCTCCATGGCAGCCCTGGCGAGTCTGGAAATCCGGTTCACGTTCCAGCCGATGGAATAGTGGGTCAGATAGCCCTCCAGCTCTTCTCTGCGGGCGCTGACGCCCTCCACGACGGAACGGATGTAGGCAAGCTGTTTCTTGTCAGGTTTTTCGGCATAGACTTCGTTCTCTTCGGAGAGCAGCTCATAATAGCTCTCCTGAAAGCGTTCTTCCAGAACGCCTTCGGGGTCCTCGCCGGTACACTGCATGGCGTAGATCAGATGGACGGCGATCTCTCTGGCTGCGGATCTGGTCATGGTCGGCTTCGCCTCAGTTCTTGGTCATGGAGATGCCGGTGACGTTGACGTCCACCCGCTTGACCTTGATGCCGGTCATGGATTCGATGGCGCCGGTCACGGCGTTCTGCACGCTTCTGGCGATCTCCACCACGGAGTGGCCGTAGAGCAGGACGAGGCCGCATTCCACGAAAACGCAGTCCTCCCCGAGGGTCACGCGGATGTTCTTCTTGTCGTTCTTTCCGTTGACGACGCCCTCCACGTCCCGCAAAGAGGCGGCGGCGACCGTAACGATGACGTCCTCGTTGATGTTGACGCTGCCGTTTTCCAGCTGCGTGCAGACGTAATCCTTGTTATCAGCCATGGTTGTTTCCTCCTTCTGTGATCCAATGGTTTTTTCTATTGTATCACAAATTCGGGAAATTACAATGGTTATTTTTCAATTTACTTCAATAATTCGGATCTGCGGCAGCTCGTAATCGGTCTGGGCCAGGACGATATCGGTCAGCGCCGCCACGTCCGTCTCGGTCAGGCCCTCCGAGGCGACGGCCAGGTCGATGCCCTCCTCCGTCATATAGGCCACGCAGTCCGCGTAGCCCTTGGAGATCACCAGACTCTCGATGGAGGCCTCGGAGAGGGCCATACTGACGATGGCATCCAGACGCAGGGTGCTGGCGCTGAGATCCTCCCCCTCTCCGGCGTAGGCGATGGTCTCCTGCAGGAGGTGGACCGCGCTGTCCCGGCTCTGCTGGCGGCTCAGACGCATCTGGGCGAAGACCTGCTCCGCGCTCTGCTCCGTCCCGGGTTCCTGTGCCGCGGCGGCTGCCGGATCCGGCTCCCGGGAGGCCAGCACCAGGGCCGCGTCGTCCAGGATCTTTTCGGCGTCCAGGGTGGAGACCAGATCCACGGCCTTGCTCTTTTCATAACGCCAGTTCAGCCAAATGCCTCCGCAGACAAAGAACAGAACGGCAAACACGATCGCGTTACGTTTCCAGGTTTTCATGCTCATTCCCCTTTACTTCATTTTCACAACGGTGATCTGATCGGCCCCCAGTTCCAGCAGCGCGGCCACGGCGGCGGAGAGCCGCAGGCGGACGCTGGGGTCTCCGGCTCCCTCCGCGATGATCAGCGCGCCCCGGAACACCGGATAGGCCTTGCTCACAACGGCTGGTTCATCGTATGCGCTGCCCCGTCTGAGTATCACAGTCTTTTCCTCCTCGTTGAGGCTCTGGACATCGCCCTCCCGTTCCTCGCTGCGGCTGCGGTCGGTCTGATAGGCCGCGGCAGGGCCGGTTTTCAGCGTCAGCAGCACCCGGACCCGGCCCGCGCCGTCGATCTGGGCCAGCAGGCCTTCCAGCTGCAGCTCCAGCTCCCGGCAATAGCTCCGGCCCTCGTCGGAGACGGTTTCGGCGGCGGCGGGCGTCGGC
Organism: uncultured Clostridia bacterium; assembly: GCA_947164825.1. GTDB lineage: Bacteria > Bacillota > Clostridia > Oscillospirales > Oscillospiraceae > JAFRPC01. Next base: position 12,543 of record CAMUYE010000037.1, on the reverse strand, counting down.
TCCGCCGCTTCGGAGGCCGCCGTTTTCCGCCCCGGCCAGAGCAGCAGGACCACCCCGGCCAGCAGGATCAGGATCGGGTACTTGTATCGCTCCAGCAGGGCGAGCAGCTTTTCCGACCCGGGCAGCTTCCGTTTCATCCGCCCGCCCACCTCTGCCGCTCCGGCGGGATCGCCAGCTCCGCCGCCAGGATCGCGGACAGGGCCTCCCGCTGCTGCTCCGTCCAGCTCCCGGTCAACCTGACGGTGGCGGGGACGAAGCAGTCCGCCTCCGCCTCCTCCGCGCTGACCTCCGCCTGCAGCTCCATACCCAGCTCCCGGGCCTTGGCTTCGATCCAGTCTTCGGTCTGGGATTCCACCAGGGATTTGAGCAGCGCGTCGTTCTTTTCTCTGGCCGCGGCCTGCCGTTCCTCCCGGGTCAGGCCGGTGACCAGGTCGGGCAGGCGGCTGAGATCCACCTGGACCAAGGGCTTCAGCGCCGTCAGCGCCATCAGACAGCCCCCGCAGAGGGCCAGGGCCCGGCTTCCCTTCCGGCCCCGGAGCACAGCGCCGCAGAGGGTCACCAGGAAGCCGCAGAGAATCAGCCGCAGCAGATAGGTTTTGATCGCCGTCATGGGTTCACCGTCCGGATACAGAGTACGAGGATCATCAGCGAGCAGAGGCAGGAGATCCCGGTCAGCGCCAGCAGGATCCCCATGCCCTCCGTCAGCTTTTCCAAAAGCGGGGTCTGGGATCCCTTGCCGAAGAGACCGCAGAGGGCTCCGGCCAGCTTCAGCAGCAGATATTGGATGGCGATTTCAAAAAAGGGCTCCAGGCTGATCCCCAGCACCGCCAGCATCCCGTAGAGCCCCGAGGCCGTGCGCAGCAGGGACGCCGCGCTCAACAGCGAGGAGGAGGCCTCGGAGACGATGGAGCCCACCACGGGCACCATCCCCGCGATGGCGGTTCGGAGATTGCGGAGCTTCTGGGCGTCCACGGCCCCGGAAACCAGGCCCGTCAAGGTCAGAATGCCGGTGTAGCCCCACATCAGCAGCTTCACCGCCGTGGTCAGCAGCCATTTCACGAAGTCCCGCAGGGCTCCGAAGGGTTCCAGGCCCAGGGCGGATTCCGCCACGCTGAGGCCCAGAAAGAGATAGAGCATTGGTACCAGCAGGCCGGAGACCAGGCTCTGGAGCAGATCGAAGAGAACCATGCCGAGACCCGAGAGCCCGGCGGAGGCGGGGCTGCCGGAGAGGCTCATCAGCGTGCCCATGGCGGGCAGCAGCAGCTCCGTATAGCCGTGCAGATCCCGGATCGTCTCCGTGCCCAGGGAGATCATGGAGCCGAAGGAACCCAGACAGGCCGCCCCGACGGTCAGGGCCCCCACCACGGGCACCGCGGCCTTCGTCCTCGTTCCGGTTTCCAGCAGCGCGCAGAGCAGGGCCGCGGCGAGGATGGTCCCCAGGGTCCGCAGACCCGGTCCGAGGCCCAGCTCCCCGATCTGCCCCAGGGTGCTTTTCAACAGTTCCAGCGCCCGGGCCCCGAAGCCCTCCACCGCCCCGTCGTATCCGCCGATGGCCTCTTTGACCGAATCGGAGATCCCCGCCTCCGGGTCGATGAGACCGGAAAGCTCCGCTTCGGGATCTTCCGCCCATACCGCGGGGATCGCAGCAGAAAGCAGGATCAAGCTCACAAAGACAGCGAGAAGGGCGGAGAGAAATTTTTTCAGGATCATCATAAGTTACAACAGTTCCTCGATCAGCGCCAGCAGGGCCTGCAGGAGGGGCAGGCTCACGGCCACGCAGAGGATGCCGCCGCCCAGCTCCACCAGCTTTGCCAGGGCGCTTTGTCCCGCGTCCGCGCAGACGGAGGCGGTGATCTCGGTCAGCAGGGTCATCCCCAGGCATTTCCAGAGGGGGGCCGTCAGATCCCCGTCCAGCTCCGCCCGCTTTCCCAGGGACCGCGCCAGCTCCACCACGGGCTGCAGGCCGCTCAGCAGCAGCCCGGCCCCCAGCGCGCAGGCGCAGAGGGTCAGGGCCAGGGCCAGCTCCGGGTTCTGCTTTTTGAGCACCAGGGCCAGCAGGGCGGCGGTCAGCGCCAGAGCCGTCAGCTTTTGCGCGCTCTCCATCAGAAGTGAAACAGGTCCTTGACCAGATCGAAGAGGTCGGCGATCTTCTCCACAACCAGCATCAAAACCACGACGAGTCCGGCCAGGGTGGTCATGGTGGCCTGCTCCTCCCTGCCCGAACGGACCAGCACCTGGTTCAGGATGGAGATGATGATGCCCACCGCGGCAATTTTGAAAATCAGATCAATGTCCATCAGAGCACCAGCACCAGCACGGCGGTTCCCGCGCTCAGCCCCAGGAGCGCATAGCTTTTGCAGCGATTGGCGAGCTGGGCCCCAAGCTCGTCCGTCAGACTTTTCAGCTCCCCGGCGGCCAGACCCAGCTGCCGGAGCTGACCCTCCCGGTCATAGCGGCCGAAGTCGTCAAAGAGCCGTTCCAGGGGCAGCAGCGCGGAGCCGGGCAGCAGGAGGCCCGTCTCGGCGCAGATCCGTCGGGTCCGGCCCTCGGGATCCGCCTCCGGGCAGCTCCCCTCCAGGGCCATCTGCTCAAAAAAGCGGCGGACCGCCGGGCAGCGCCCCTCCCCTGCCCGTCTGCAGAGGGGGACGAAGGGCGGCGCCGCGAAGGAGATCTCCCCCGCCATGAGCTCCAGGGCTGCCAGCAGATCCCGCAGCTCCTCATAGCTCCGTCTGAGCCGCAGCGCGGCGTGGAGCCCCGCCCAGAGCGAGGCAGCCAGGATCATTCCCGTCCCGGCCAGCTTGATCCATCCCATGGTTCATCCTTTCCCATTTGATGCTCCGATCCGGCAGGATCAGCGCAAAGCGTCCGAAAAGTCCCGCGTCCAGCAGGGTGCGGTACACGGGCCGAAGCCGGAGATCCTCGAAGCGGGCGGCGTGGGCCGTCGCCAGGAAGCGCACCCCGCAATAGGAGGCCCGGAGCAGGGCTTCCACGTCCCGGATGCCGGTGATTTCGTCCACGGCGATCCAGGCGGGGGCCATGGAGCGCAGCAGCAGTTCGATCCCCAGCTCCTTGGGGCAGCCCGTGAGCACGTCGGTGCGCCGTCCCACGTTGAGCTGGGGACAGCCGTTCCGGCAGGCGGCGATCTCGCCCCGTTCGTCCACCAGCCCCACCCGGCGGCTGAAGCGATCCGAGAGCTGACGCACCAGATCCCGCAGCACCGTGGTCTTGCCCGCCCCGGGCGGGCCCAGGATCAGAGTCGAGACCGGATCGGCCCAGAGCTCGCCCGCCAGAGGATCCGCGCAGCCGAGCCGTTCCGAGGCCAGGCGCAGGCAGAGGGCCTGGGGCTCCCGGAAGCTCGTGACCCGGCCGTCCTCCAGGGAGGCCGTGCCGGCGAGGCCCAGGCGGTGTCCGCCCTCCAGGGGCAAAAAGCCCCGGCAGAGCTGTTCCTGCACCGCGTAGACCGCGTGCCCCGAGGCCCGGCGGACCAGCTCTTCCAGCACGCGGGGCGAAACGGCCGGTCCGCCGCGATCCGTTAACCAGAGCTCCCGTCCCCGGGTGACCCAACTGACCGGGCTCCCTGCCCGCAGCCGTATTTCCTCCACCCGTTCCCCTTTTTCTTCCAGCAGCGCCTCCACCGCCGACTTGTAGGGCTCGGGAAACAGCAGCGGGATTTTCTCCAAACGTTCCTCCATCGTACATCACCTGGGACAGACTATGAAGACCCTGAAAGGATTATTCCGCAGGGAGCGATGCCCGCATCGCTCCGGCGGAAACCTCCCGGGATGCCTCTGCGCCTATACAAATTCATTCTCCCCGACAAATCCAAATAAAAAAAGAAGCAAGAAGCAGAGCGCAAACTCTTACTTCTTACTTCTTACTTCTTACTTATTACTTATTACTTGTCACTTGTCCCTTGTCACTTGTCACTTGCCATTTGTCCCTTGTCACTTCCCGCTTAAAACCTACCCCTTGTGCACTCTGCCGTGGTTCATCAGGTTCCACAGGGGGCCGGAGATGCAGACGGAGGAGTAGCAGCCGCAGACGATGCCGATGCAGATGGGCAGGGCAAAGTTGCGGATGGAGCTGACGCCCAGGATCAGCAGCATCAGCATCACGATCAGAGTGGTGACGGTGGTGTTGACGGAGCGGGTCATGGTGTCCCAGATGGAGCTGTCCACAATCTCCGCGAAGCTGCCGGTGTTCATGTTCCTGCGGTTCTCCCGCACCCGGTCGAAGACCACGATGGTGGCGTTGATGGAATAGCCCAGGATGGTGAGGGCGGCGGCGATGAAGTTGATGTTGAAGGGGATGCGGAAGATCACGTAGAAGCTCAGCATCACCAGCAGGTCGTGGATCAGGGCGCAGACCGCGGCGATACCGGACTTGAACTCAAAGCGGAAGCCGATGTAGACCAGGATCAGAGCCACCGCCACCAGGGAGGCCGTGAAGGCCGCCTTGGACAGGTCCCGGCCCACGGAGGCGGAGACGCGCTCCACCTGGTAGTCGTTCTCAACGTTGATCTTGTATTCCTGTGCCACGGCGTCGCGGACCGCCTCGACCTCGTCGTCGCTGAGCTCCAGGGCCTTGATCCGCAGGCCGTTCTGGCCCGAGGAAATCACGGAGGAGGGCGCGGAGCCGATGGCTTCGCTGTAGAGCACGGCCACCCGGTCGGTGACGCTCTTGTCCACGTTGACGGGGAGCTGGAATTCAAAGGTGGTGCCGCCCACAAAGTCGATGTCGAAGTTGAACAGGCCGGGGACGCCGCAAATCGTCAGGATCAGGCTGACCAGGCCCACGGAGACCATGATCAGGGAGATGATGGCAAAGAGCTTGAAATGGCCGGTAAAGCTGAAGCCTCTGAGCTTGTTGATCATAACAGCGCCTCCTTTCTTACGCGCAGTAGAGCTTGAGATTGGTGATCTTCAAGCCCACGGCGGTTTTCAGCAGGATCTTCGTCAGCACCAGCATCACGAGCATGGACAGGGCCACGCCGATCAGCAGGGTCTTGGCAAAGCCGAGGATGGTGCCGGAGCCCTGCCACAGCAGGACCAGACCGGCGATCATCGTGGTCACGTTGGCGTCCACGATGGCCAGGATCGCCCGCTTGTAGCCGGATTCGATGGCGTAGCGGAGGGTCTTGCCCAGGCGCAGCTCTTCCTTGATCCGCTCGAAGATGATGACGTTGGCGTCCACCGCCATGCCCACGGTGAGGATGATGCCGGCGATGCCGGGCAGGCTCAGGTTGACGTGGAGCAGGGAGAGCGTCACGGCAAAGAGGGCCGCGTAGGTCCCCAGGGCCACGCAGGAGATCAGGCCCATGAAGCGGTAGACCGCGATCATAAAGAGCATGACCAGGATCAGACCGATGAGGCCCGCCAGGAGGCTGGTGGAGAGGCTCTTCTCGCCCAGGGAGGCGCCGATGGTCTGCTGCTTGGCCGTGACCAGGTCAAAGGGCAGGCTGCCGGCGGAGATGATGTTGGCCAGATAGTTGGCGTATTCCTCCGGGCCTTCAAATTCCTCCGGAACTACGCTGCCGATGGTAATGATGGCGGAATCGGTGTCCAGCACCTCCTGGATCATAGGCGCGGAAATCTGCTCACCGTCCATTTCAATGGCAAGGTAGAAGTTCTGATCCGCCCGGGCCAGCACGGCTTTGGAGGCGTCCCGGAGCTTGCCCTGGCCCTCTTCATTCAGCGCCAGGACCACGTGGGGACGGCTGATGCCGGTGTTGTCCGTGGGGGAATTTTCATAGGATGCGTCCTTGATGTCGGTGCCGGTGAGCCAGACTTTGCCGTCGGCGTCCACAAAACTCACAACCGCGGTGGCGCCCAGCTCTTTGACGGCCTTTTCCGGGTCGTCCACGGAGGGGATCTCCACCACGAGACGGCGCTCGCCGGAGATATAGCAGCTTGCTTCTGTGTAGCCCAGCTTGTCAAGGCGCTTTTGCATCATGGTCCGGGCGTCCTCCATGCCCGCTTCCAGATCGGAGCCGCTCAGGCCCTCCGGGACCACGGCTTCGTAGGTGATCTCCGAGCCGCCCACCAGATCGAGGCCCAGGACGACGCCGTCCTTGGCGGGCAGGATCACGCTGCCGGCTCCGTGGAAGGCCAGGAAAAACAGACCGGCCACGACGATCACCACGATCACGAGCGTGACAATGGATTTCACAAGCGTGGAATTGGAATTTTTCATATCGATCATCTACCTCCAGACTGGATTCCACGGTATTATACAACAAAGGATCGTTTCCGTCAACAAAAAAATCGGACGCCCACAGGCGTCCGATCTTATCGGGAGTTAAGCAAATCAGGATTTGTCGGGGAGAATGCTTTTTCCCCTTATTTCCGCGCTGCCGCGGCGTGCTTCTTCCGGATCGCGCCGACGATTGTCAGAGCGACGCCGCCGGAGAGGACCAGGCCGGAGAAGCACAGCATCACAATATAGCGCACAACAGGATTCGCAACGCCCGTCGGGTTCACGCCAAGGATGGCGCGGACCAGCAGTACAGCGGCAAAGGCTGAGAAGCAGAGACCCAGGACCGTCATCACGATGCCGTAGATCAGCATGGCCACGTTGGCGTTCTCGGAAATGCCCAGGATCCGGGCGATGGCCGGGGCCAGGATTACGTTGATGGCAAGCTCGATCAGGAAATTCGTGCCGACCAGGAACAGAATGGCGTAGGCGAAGGTGGAGCCCGCGCCGCTGCCCTGGGACCAGGTATGCAGGGTGTCCCAGAAGAAGATCCGGCAGCCGATCAGGAAGACACCCGTGTTGACCAGGGGGCAGACCAGGGCCGCGAGCACCACGGCGGCGTACTTGTTCTTATGCTCCAGGAGCTTGTAGGCCAGGCCGGAAACGAGGCCCGCCAGGATGCCTTTGGCCAGGACGGTCACGATGGTGCCCGCCACGTTGACCGCCAGGAAGGGCGCGGCGTCGCCGGAGAGCAGGATCACGACGGCATTGACGAAGCCGAACCAGGCGCCGTACCAGACGCCGAGCATGGCCGCGCCGATGACGATGGGAACCAGGGCGAGGTTGAGGTTGAAGGTGCCGAAGCGGATCGCAGTGCCGAGAAGCGCCAGGACGACGACCACGGCCGTCAGCAGCGCCGCGAGCGTCAGCCTGCGGATCTTATCGGAGCTTGTTTTTCTGCTGTCGTTTGTAGTGATTGCATTGCTCATTTCAGATTCCTTTCTGCTGCTGTTCCGCCCTTGCGTCGGATACAGCGCATATCCTATATAACACAATCTGTTCAATTTGTAAAGAGAAAAATCGGGATTTGTCGAGCTCTCGCCGTAGGGGCCGGCGTCCCCGACGGCCCGCACGTATCAGATAACGGCATGTTCGGGGCGTCGGGGACGCCGCCCCCTACGGCGCTACAAATTCCGGTTTGCGTCAATCCCGGCGTAAAAAATCTCCGTCCTTTCGGACGGAGATTTTGTCTTCATTTACAGAGAAAAATCAATAGCCCCTTCTCTTGTTCTTACGGGCAGCCTCGCTCTTCTGCTTCCGCTTCAGACTGGGGCTGACGTAATGCTCGCGCTTGCGAACTTCCTGCTGGATGCCAGCCTTCTGGCAGCTCCGCTTGAAGCGCTTGAGAGCATTCTCCAAGGATTCATTTTCCTTGACCTTGATCTCAGACATCGATTTCCCTCCCTCCGATACGACCGGTTCCATCCAGGTCGCTTTCAGGGCCTTTTTCAAAAGGCGTGGTTATTATACAGGTCATTTTGTCAAATGTCAAGCTTTATTTACGGATTTTTTGAATATTTTGGCAAAGTCTTCCGGAAATTATAAAATCATCTTTTCAGATTATTTTTTCGTTTTGTATCTTGATTTTACGCTTCAAATGTGGTATAATATAGGCGGTAACAGAAACAGACCCCAAGGAAAGGAGTATCTGAATATGGCAGCGAACGAGCAATCCCAGGCCCTGATGATCTACCGGAACAATCGGGCGGTGCTGGAGGCCCTGGAGGACGCAGAGCGCGGGAAGCTGATCCTGGCCCTGCTGGATTATCTGGAATCCGGCAATCTCCCCCCCTTCACCGGGGCGCTGAAGCTGGCCTTCATCGTCCTGCGCCAGGACGTGGATCGGAGCGTGGAGCGCTGGGAGGCGGAGTGCGCCCGCCGTTCCGCCGCCGGAAAAAAGAGCGCCGCGATCCGGGCGGCAAAAAATTTTAGCGAAGATGTATCTTGCAAGAATGATTGTTCAACAGAGTTGAACTGTGTTGAAGACTGTTCAACGGACGCAGCAAATAAAAACCAAAACCAAAATTCAAACCAAAACCAAAATTCAAACCAAAATCAAAACCAAAGCCAAAATCAAAACGCAAATCAAAATCAAAACGCAAATCAAAAGACAACAGCGCCCTCCGGCGGCCTTTCGGCGGCGGGACGGGAGCGGGACTTTGCGCGATTTTGGCAGGCATATCCGAGAAAGGTGGGCAAGCAGGCGGCCCGGAAGGCCTTCGGGCGGGTGGAGGTGCCCCTGGACAGGCTGCTGGAGGCTTTGGAGCGGCAGCGGGGCGATCCCCAATGGCAGAAGGAAAACGGACGCTTTATCCCCCATCCGGTCACCTGGCTGAATCAGGGCCGCTGGGAGGACGAGCCTGTCTCCCCTGTTCCCCAAAGCGGAGCCTATCGGGTGGAATGCCTGTGAAATACGCGAAATGGCGGGCAGATTGCCCGCGCTACAGGCGGATCTGTTGCCTGTTGCCTGTTGCCTCGCATCCCCCGTCCCCTGATGCCTGATGCCTGTTGCCTGATGCCTCGTCGGAAGCGTCTGCCTCGGGCGGACGGCCAATGGCCGCCCCTACGGCGTGATCCCCTGTTGCCTGATGCCTGTTGCCTGATGCCTCCTCCGTGCGGGGAACAGCGTGGCGCACACTGTGCGCCGCTACAGGCGGGTCATTGCGAGGCCAGTTCGCAAACTGGCCGTGGCAATCCGCATCCCCCGTCCCCTGATGCCTGATGCCTGTTGCCTGATGCCTCCTCCGTGCGGGGAACAGCGTGGCGCACACTGTGCGCCGCTACGGGCGGGTCTGGTGCCTGTTGCCTGTTGCCTCCGCTGCAGACTGACAATACACGAAATGAAAGGAGCATGAAGCATGGACGCAATCGATTTCAGCGGGCTCCCGCTGCCGCCGGAAGTGCGGGCGGCCATGGAGCGGATCAAGGATCCCGCTCGCTGGCTGTTGGAAAACAAGATCAGGACCTACAACGAAAGGATTGAAGCCCCGGACGGAAGCGGCATCGACTGCGCCGTCTGCCGGAACAAGGGCTTCGTGGCCGGGCTCGACGAGGACGGCCTGCACATGCGGGTGCGGCCCTGCGCCTGCCGGAACCGCCGCATGACGGCTCTGCGGCTGAAGCGCTGCGGGATGCTGGAACGGGCGAAGACCTGCACCTTCGACAGCTTCCGCACGGATACGGCCCTGCAGCGGCGCATGAAGGAGATCGCCCAGTCCTGGCTGGACGCGGGCGATTCCCATTGGCTGGCCTTCTGCGGCCAGTCCGGCGTGGGCAAGACCCACCTGTGCACCGCGGCCTTCGTCCAGGCGGTGGCCCGGCGGCAGCTGGAGGGCGAATATCTGCTCTGGGGCCCGGCCATCCGGGAGATCAAGGCGGATCTCTTCGACAAGGGGGCCGAGCAGCTGGATCGCTGGAAGCGGGCTCCCCTGCTCTATGTGGACGATCTGTTCAAGGGCCGCCCCGACGTGCCCCTCTCCGACGCCGATCTGCGGCTGGCCTTTGAGCTGCTGGATCACCGGTACAACAACGCTCTGCCCACCATCCTCTCCACGGAGCGGAGCTTTCCCCAGCTTGTCGCCCTGGACGAGGCCATCGCGGGCCGGATCCGGGAGCGCTGCGGACCCTGGATCGTAAGCATCGCCCCCGGAGCGGAAAAGAATTACCGCTTCAGGGGCGACGGGGCAGTTTAATTTGGTTCAGAGCTTCAAAACGGTTCAGAAAACAATCTCCCACTTCTGCTTTTCCGGGTTCATCCAGAACTGCACGTAGTCGCCGACCTGCAGGTGATGGGCCTCGGCGTCGGCGGTGGAGACGTTGACGTTGGCCATCATCAGCTGACCGAGGAAGTTGTTGGGGATGACGGTGTTGTGCCACATCACCCGGACGAAGGTCTTCGCGCCCTTGTTCCTGAGCTCCACGACCAGAGCTTCCATCAGATAGCCGCCCTTGGCGCCCTCCGCGGGCACGGCCTTGGTCTGGAGCAGATGATCCTTCTGCTCCTGGGTCATACCGGCCTCAATGGTGTCCTTGGTCTTGTTCTGGCTGCGGATAATCAGGAAGAACACCAGGATGATCCCTCCCAGGATGGGCACCACGTAGATCAGGGCTTTCAAAAGTGACATCAGATTCATGTTAGGTTCCTCCTACATATGCGATATGCGTTTTTGTTTGCACGGACGGCCGGAGGGCCGCGCTTTTTGTCGGTTCCCGGACCGCGCTTTTTGTCGGTTCCCGGACCGCGGTTTTTGTCGGTTCCCGGCTCGTTGTCGTCAGGCCGGTTTGAGCAGGAAGGTCTGGATCCCGTCGCCTCCGAGGTCCTTTACGTACTGAACGGTGACGAGATAGCGCTGCTCCCCGACTGTGGCCTTGTAGCGCACAGTGGCGGAAACGCTGCCGTTGACGATATTGATGTTGACGCTGAAGCCGCGCTTCAGGCTGACCTCGCCGTTCAGGAAGATCTCATGCTCCGCCAGGGCGTCGATCAGATCCCGGACCTCGAGATCCTTGTCATAGCTGACCGTATGCAGCTTTTCGTTGTCGGCCTCCACGATGGCCTCCAGGTAGCATTGGGTCTTCTCGTCGATCTGGTATTTGTCCACCTGTTTCCAGACCATGTTGAAGATCAGATACACGCAGAGCGCCACCGCGGCCAGCATCAGAACGACGCCGCCCACGATCAGCAGAATGAGTTTCGTTTTCTTCGTCATAATACCAATTCCCTGATCCCTATTTCACAATGAGATTGACCAGCTTATTGGGCACGGCGATGAGCTTGAAGACATTGCCGCCGGCGCGGGCGACGGCCTTCTGCACCCACTCGTCGGCCTGGGCGTGGGCGGCCAGTTCGTCCTTGCTGAGATCCGCCGGGGCCTGGATGGTGCCCTTGGTCTTGCCGTTGATCTGGATGGCAATGGTGAGCTCCTGATCCTTGCACTTGGCTTCCTCGTACTTGGGCCAGGCGCTGAGGGAGCAGAGGCCCTCGAAGCCCTTCTGCTGCCAAAGCTCCTCGGCGATGTGGGGGGCGAAGGGGCTCAGGAGCCGGAGCAGGGTGTTGAGCTCGGCCCGGTTGCAGCCCTTGTCGCTGAGCTGGTTCACCAGGGTCATGAGCTGGGCCAGAGCGGTGTTGGCCTTGAGCTGGTCAATGTCGGACGTGACCTTGCGGATGGTCTTGTGGATCAGATTCTCGTTGGCCTTGGAGTATTCCGTCTCCTGATCCTCCACGGTCTCGGCCAGAGCCCAGACCTTGTCCAGGAAGCGCTTGCAGCCCTTGACGGAGTTGGCGGCCCAGGCGGCGGGCTTCTCAAAGTCGCCGATGAACATGATATAGGTGCGCATGGTGTCCGCGCCGAATTCGTCGATGACGTCGGAGGGGTTGATGACGTTGCCCCGGGACTTGGACATCTTGATGCCGCCTTCGCCCAGGATCATGCCGTGGCTGGTGCGCTTGGCGTAGGGCTCCTTGGTGGGGACCACGCCGATGTCGTAGAGGAACTTGTGCCAGAAGCGGGAGTAGAGCAGATGGAGGGTGGTGTGCTCCATGCCGCCGTTGTACCAGTCCACCGGGGTCCAGCGATCCAGGGCCTCCTTGGAGGCCAGGGCCTCGTCGTTGTGGGGGTCGGTATAGCGCAGATAGTACCAGTTGGAGCCCGCCCACTGGGGCATGGTGTCGGTCTCGCGCCGGGCGGGGCCGCCGCAGCAGGGGCAAGTCGTGTTGACGAACTCGGGGATGGAGGCCAGGGGGCTCTCGCCGTCGTCGGTCAGCTCGTAGCTCTGCACGTCGGGCAGCAGCAGGGGCAGATCCTTCTCGTCCATGGGGACCATGCCGCACTTGGGGCAGTGGATGATGGGGATGGGCTCGCCCCAGTAGCGCTGACGGGCAAAGACCCAGTCCCGGAGCTTGAAGTTCTTCTTGGCTTCGCCCAGGCCGCGCTCCGTCAGCCACTTGGTGATGGCGGTCTTGGCCTCGGCCACGGACAGGCCGTTCAGGAAATCGGAGTTGACCAGGATGCCGGTCTCCACGTCGGTGAAGGCGGCCTCGTCCACCTTTCCGCCGGCGATGACCTCCACGATGGGCAGGCCGAACTTCTTGGCGAACTCCCAGTCACGGGTGTCGTGGGCGGGCACGGCCATGATGGCGCCGGTGCCGTAGGAGGCCAGGACGTAGTCGGAGATGAAGATGGGGATTTCCTTGCCGTTGACGGGGTTGACGCCCATGACGCCGCCCAGCTTCACGCCGGTCTTGTCCTTGTTGAGCTCGGTGCGCTCCATGTCGGACTTGGAGGCGGCGGC
>CAMUYE010000036.1 GCA_947164825.1 uncultured Clostridia bacterium | reverse complement strand
TTCCTCCATTATACAGGAAACAAGGGCGTTTGTACAGTTTTTTGACACTCTGAGAAAAATCCCGTTGTGAAAGCAACGGGATTTTTCATCTATGTTCGCCTTCGGCGAGTGATATTGCTCGCAGTGATACAGTGATATTCGGCTGACGCCGCGGGATATCGCGCAGCGATACATGATTGCCGCGCATCGCCGCGAACGGATTGCCAGAGGATTGCTCCACAGCCGGTTCCGCGGCCCGTGAAAGCTGCTTGCATTTTTCGCTGTTTTTTGATACGATGAACACAGAAACGACCGTCGATCAATGAAAGAAAGGAAGTTCCGTCTATGAAGCACCGTTTGCTCTCCCTCCTTCTCGTCCTGGTCCTGCTCTGCACGGTTCTGCCGCAGGCTCGCGCCGAGGACGATCCCGCCTATTCCGGCGCCTGCGGCGAAAGCCTGACCTGGAGCTTCGACCCGGATACCGGCGCCCTGACCATCGAGGGCAGCGGCGAAATGGACGACTGTTACGGCGGCGCGCCCTGGAGCGGATTCGCGGATCAGATCACCGGCGTCTCCCTTCCCCAGGGGTTGAGCTGTATTGCGGACGGCGCCTTTTCCGAATGCGCCGCGCTGGCGGAGATCGAGATCCCCGACACCGTGACCCGCGTCGGGTACAGCGCCTTTGAGCTCTGCGAGAGTCTGGGTGCGTTGATGATTCCCGGCAGCGTGGAGACCATCGACGACTGGGCCTTCAACGGCTGTACGAGCCTCGCCGACCTCAGCCTCTGCGAGGGCCTGAGCAGCATCGGCAGCTTTGCCTTCTCCGACTGCGCCGCCCTGACCGGGGTCACGATCCCCGAGACTGTGAGCTCCCTCGGCTGGTACGCCTTTTCCGGCTGCACGGCTCTGACGGAGATCACCGTGCCCGGCGGCGTGGAGCGCCTGGACGAGGGGACCTTCGAAGCCTGCACCGGGCTCGCCCGCGTCACCCTCTGCGAGGGCGTGGCTTCCGTGGAAGCAAAGGCCTTTTCCGGCTGCTCCGCCCTGACGCAGCTCGAGCTGCCCGAAACGCTGCGCTACATCGGCTCCACCGCCTTCGACCACTGCGAGTCTCTGACCGCGCTGACCATCCCCGGCGGCGTGGAGACCGTGGACGATGGGGCCTTCCAGTTCTGCTCCGGCCTGTGCGAGCTGACGATCTGCAGCGGCGTCTCCCGGATCGGCGACAGCGCCTTTCAGCACTGCACGGGCCTGCGGAGCGTCCGGATCCCCGGCAGCGTAAAAGATCTTGACGAATGGGCTTTCTATCACTGCACCGGCCTTGCCTCCCTGACCATCGAACAGGGCGTGGAGCGGATCGGCCGTTACGCCTTCGAGCACTGCGTCAGCCTGACCCATCTGACGATCCCCGGCAGCGTGGAGGAGATCGGCGACTACGCCTTCTTCGGCTGCCAGTCCCTGGCCTCGGTCACGGCGCACTACGGCCTGGGCTCCATCGGCAGCGGGGCCTTCGAGAACTGCGCGTATCTGACGAAGGTACTCCTTCCCGTCACCGTGGAAGCGATCGATCCCTCCGCCTTCCAGGGCTGCGAGGGGCTGACCCTCTACGGCTTTGCGGACAGCTTTTCCCAGGGCTGGGCGGCGGAAAACGAGGTCCCCTTCCATGTGCTGACCGCCTCCGATCTCTTCATCGACGTGCGCGACGACGCCTGGTTCGCCAAGGCGGTGCTCTGGGCGTTCCAATACAATATCACCACGGGCACCGGCGAGGGGCAGTTCTCTCCCAAGCAGCCCTGCACCCGGGAGCAGATCGTGACCTTCCTCTGGAAGGCCTTCGGAGCCCCGGAGCCCGACGGTACGGAGCTTCCCTTCACCGACGTCAAGCCCGGCAAGTATTACGTGGACGCGGTGCGCTGGGCCTATTTCCATGATCCCCAGATCACCGGGGGCATAAGCCCGACGAGTTTCGGCGTTGGCCGGCCCTGCACCCGCGCCCAGGTTGTGACCTTCCTCTGGAACGCCGCGGGCCGCCCGGAGCCCATGGTCGCGGAGAACCCCTTCGAGGATGTCCGGGAAACGGACTACTTCTACAAGCCCGTCCTCTGGGCGGTGGAAAACGGCATCACCTCCGGTACCTCTCCCACCACCTTCTCCCCCAAGGACAGTTGCACCCGCGCCCAGGTTGTGACCTTCCTCTGGAAGACTTTGGGGGAATCGCGGACAGCTGACCCGACGGAGGATCCGCCGTCTCTTTGACGGTGTTTCGTGACTTTTTCGTTTTGCGGTGTTCCGTGACTTTTTCATTTGCCCTTGCCAGACGGAGGGAAATAGGGTATAATAGTCCAAAACAGGAAAGGACGCCTCGGAGAAACGGCGATACAGCGGCATGAAAACAGTCGTCATCACAGATGGAAAATACCGTTCCGCCCTGGCTGCGGCCCGGGATCTGGGACGGGCAGGCTATCGGGTCGTCGTCACCCAGACCAGGGGGGACTGCGCCGCCGAGCCCCCGGTCTTTGTCTCCCGCTATGCCGAGGGGTGCTGGATCGAGGGCGCCGCCGCGGATCCGGAATACCCGGATCGGCTCAAAGCCCTGCTGGACGCGGTCAGAGCCGAGGGCGGGGCGGACGATCCCAAACCGGTGCTGCTCTGCGTCGGGGCGGGGAGCCTCAGCGCCGCGGCCCGGGAACGGGCCCTGCTGGAGCCTGCGGCGGATTTCCTGATCGCCGCCCCGGAGGTGCTGGACGCGCTCAACGACAAGCAGACCGTCCACGCCCGGGCTTTGGAGCTGGGCCTGCCGGTGCCCCGTCAGTTCGAGGCGGAGCCCGAGGTCTGGCCCGTGGTCATCAAGCCCCACTGCGGAGAGAAGCAGGGGCTCAAGGCCGCGGAGCGCTACGCCGTGGCGAAGGATCGTTCCGAATTTCGGGTGCAGCTCGAACGGATGCGCGCCTACGATCCCGCGCCGATCGTCCAGGAGAAGATCTCGGGAGCCGGCAGCGGCGTGAGCCTGCTGCTGGGCCGGGAGTCCGAGCTTCTGGGGGCTGTCTGCCACCGGCGGCTCCGGGAGTACCCCATGTCCGGCGGTCCTTCCACCTGCTGCGTCACCACCTGCGATCCCGCCCGCATCGAGCAGGCTTATAGTCTGTTGCGAAGCTTCGGCTTCACGGGCCTGGCCATGGTGGAGTTCAAGGGCGACTGCATCCTGGAGGTCAACCCGCGGATCTGGGGCAGCTTTCCGCTGGCGGTCTTTGCCGGGAGCTCCATCTGCCGGAGCTACGCCCTGGCCGCCGCCGGCGAGGCCGTATCCTGCGAGACCGCGGACTACGAGATCGGCAAAAAAATGCGGTTTTGCTTCAACGACCTGGCGGCCTCCGCGGATCTGCTCCGCCATGGGAAGCTCCGGGCGGGCTTCTCCGGCCTGCTGGACTTCTTCCGGATCCCCGAGGGCTTGAAGGACCGGGAGGATATGGCTGCTTATAAAGCCTATTTGCGAAGCTATCGGAAGCGAGGCTGAGACTATGGAATTGAAGCTGGATCTGCATTTGCACTCCGCGGCCTCCCCCGACGGGCGGATGACCGTGGAACAGATCGTCGCCGAAGCCCGGGCAAAGGGGCTGAACGGCGTCGCCGTCACGGACCACAACGTCCGGTACCTGCCTGCCGACCCGGCGGACGCCGCCCGGGGCATGGAGATCCTGGACGACGGCTTCATTCTGATTGCCGGAGAGGAATTCTACACGGAATACGGCCATCTGCTGGGCCTGTTTCTGCGCGAGGCCATCCCCACGGACTATGACCGGGGCGGCCCCTTCAACGCCAGGCTCCCCCTGGCCGAGGCGGTGGAGCGGATCCACGCCCAAGGCGCTCTGGCGGTCCTGGCTCACCCCTTTGAGAAGGCGCCGGCGGAGGAGGAGCTGCTTGACGCGCTGCCCCTGCTGGACGCCGTGGAAGGCTTCAACGGCCGGGCGGCGGCCAAACATCCCGATGCCAACGACCGGGCCGCGGCCTTCGCCGCCGCCAACGGCCTGCCCGTCACCGCGGGCAGCGACGCCCATCTTCCCCGGGAGGTGGGCAACGGATACCTGGTCCTGAACGTGGAGGCCCGGACTCCGGAGGCCGTCAAGGCGGCCATTCTGCGGACCGGGAACCCCATCCACGGACGGGAGGGCCGACGGACCGACGCCGCCCGCAGCCAGGCCACAAAACTGCGCCGGACCCACGCGAGCCCCCTGCGCTGGGGAAAATGGTCCCTCTACGCCGCCCGTTGCCTCTGGCGGGATCTGACGCGAAAGAGAAAAAGCCTCTGAAGGAGGAAATGATATGCCCCTGATCATAAAGCTCGGCAAAAAAGTCAAGGCCGCGGCGCGAAAGCTGCTGCCTGCGCCGGAGCCCCGGCTTTCCTGGTCCCGGAGGATCTCTCAAATCAAAACGAAGAGCAGGATCTGCGCCATGACTTTTGACGACGGCCCCATGGACCTGCCCGCGGTGCCGGACCGCTTCCACGGCAGGGCCGTCACCGACCTGATCCTGGACGTGCTGGCGGAGTACGACGCCAAGGGCACCTTTGACGTCATCGGCGACACCTCGGAGAACTACCCGGACAAGCGGGGCAGGCTCGGCACCACCAACTGGGGCGGCGTGGCCTACGACCACTACCCGGACTTCGGCCGGGACGAGCACGGCGGCGCCCTCCACTGTGAGCGCATCATCCGCCGGATGATCGACGAGGGCCACCAGATCACCAACCACAGCTATCGCCACCTCATCTACGGCAGGGAGAACATCATCTACCGCAAACGCCGCAGCCTGGACAGCTTCGACGCCGCCGTGGCCGATCTGACCCGGCTGGACAGCCTGCTTCGGGACCGGGACGGCTATCAGATGACCATGACGAGGCCCCCGCATTACGTGAACCGTGTGGAAAAGGGCCTGACGGCTTACGACGTCTGCGACGCCATGGGCTATCAGTATCTGGCCGCCTCCTTCGACGGGGCGGGTTGGATGTCCGACCGGAATCCGGACCCGGAGGCCGCTCTGGAGGCCGAGATCCGGGCCATGGTGGAGCCGGTCCGGAAGGCGCTGGAGAAGGACCCGGACTGCTTCTGCGGCCAGATCATCTTCCAGAAGGACGGGGGCAACATGCAGAAGCGGACCCCTGTGGTCTACGGCCTGCGGGGCCAGCTGGAGCTGCTGCGCAGCTACGGCTATCGGGTCGTCACCGTGGCGGAGCTCATGGAAGAGAGCCCCTTCGCCGACTTGGGCCGGGAGGACCCGCTCTTCGACAAGCTCAACGCCCTTCAGCGGGACCGGACGATCGTCTATTCCGACAATCATCTGCGTCTGGACCGGCCCATGACCCTGGGGGAACTGGCCCTGCTGCTCTGTCCCCGGGAGGAGGCCGTCAGGCGCCGCCTGGCGATCATCCGCCGTTCCGGCCCTGCGGCTCCCGCCGCCGGGGCTCTGGACTGGTGCGCCGAGCAGGGTCTCCTGCCCGGCGAAACGGACCCGAAGGCTCCCGTCACCGCCCTGCCCGAGGGTTTGTTTGGCCCAACGACCGACTTCACCCGCCGGGGCGTCTACGCGGCGTACCGATCTCCTTCCGCGGAATAAACCCACAGAGCCCGGATCGTTTGCCTCCGTTCACCGTATCCGTTCCCCCGCCCCCGCAGGCGGGCGAACGGATACGTTTCTTTTTGCGCCGCGTGCCGGTTCCGGCTGTTTCCCGCATGTTTTTTCCGTTCCCGGGCATAATAGGGAGGAAAAGAAGGGGATCGGAGGAGCTATGCAGAAGGTAGAGATCTGCGGAGTGAACACCGCCAAGCTGGGGACGTTGAAGCCGGGAGAAACGGAGGCGCTGCTGCGCCGGAGCCGGGCCGGGGATCGGGAGGCGCGGCAGCGGCTGATCGAGGGGAATTTGAGGCTCGTGCTTTCGGTCATCCAGCGCTTTCAGGGTCGGGGCGAAAACCCCGACGACCTCTTTCAGGTGGGCTGCGTGGGGCTGCTGAAAGCCGTCAACAATTTTGACCCCGATCTGGACGTGAAGTTCTCCACCTACGGGGTACCCATGATCTGCGGGGAGATCCGGCGCTATCTGCGGGACAACTCCGCCCTGCGGGTCAGCCGCTCCGTCCGGGATACGGCCTACAAGGTGCTTCAATGCAGGGAGAAGCTGATGGCGGAGCTGGGCCGGGAGGCCACGCTGGAGGAGCTGGCGAAGGTCATGGACCTGCCCCTGTCCACGGTCTCGGAGGCGGTGGACGCGGTTTCGGCCCCCATTTCCCTCTATGAACCCGTCCACAGCGACAGCGGCGATCCGCTGCTGGTGATGGATCAGATCAGCGATCCCAGGAGCGCCGACGACCGCTGGCTGGAGGAGCTGGCCCTGCGGGACGCGCTCTCCGCCCTGGGAGAACGGGAAAAGCGCATTCTGAGCCTGCGCTATTACGACGGCAGGACTCAGACGGAGGTGGCCAAGGCCGTTGGCATCTCCCAGGCCCAGGTCTCCCGGCTGGAAAAAGGCGCCCTCAAACGGCTGCGGCAGGCCATCATCTCGTGACCCCGCCGGAGCGGAGCCGGGATTCCCGGCTCCGGACACAGCCGCCGGGGACGGTGAGCCCGAACGGAAACAACGCCTCTGAACCGAAGCAGGTTCAGAGGCGTTGCACGTATGCGCCCGGGGAGCGGGATCCGCTTTGCCCGGGGGATCACTCGAGGGGCATGCCGTCCTTGTCGCGCTTGAGCGACAGGCGCTGCTTGAACAGACGCCGGATGGCGTCCATGCCCTCTTTGGACTGAATATCTGCGGGCTTCAGTTCTCCCTTCGCGACCCGGACGAGAAGGGCGATGTAAGCCTCGCCCAAAGCCGCGGTGAGGGCGGCGGCGGTAGCGGCGGAGATGGCGCCGCCGATGGCGCTGCCGTAGGCGGGGATGCATTTCAAAATCGAAGACACAACTGTTTTTCCAAGAACAGTTGTCCCGGCGGTGCCGATCGTAGAGGAGAGGATCGCGACCAGGCTGGCTTTTTCAACCGGGATTCCGAAGACCACGGTTATGCCGCCGAGCATACCGATCTGTTCAGGAACCAGAAGGGCGGCGTCTGAAAAGGGAATGGGAACGGCGCCTGTCGTTGCCGCGACGGCTGCGGATGCGGCGACCACCGCCTGCGCCTTTCGTTTTTTTAGCTCGATGTTCGCGCACTGGACGCAGATAAAGGTCTTCTGGACCGCCTCGGGGATGACGGAATACATGATCTCAGACAGACGGTCCAAGCCGAAGGCCTTTGCCGTGTACTCTTCGTCGATATCGTAGTCTTCTGCGAGGACCGGAACAATGTTGACGATCTTCAGGTTTTCCTTTTCGATCTCGTGTTTCAGCTCCAGAGCGTCTCTTCTGCTGTAGGACTGGGTCATCACGATCAGAACGGGGACGCAGAAGTTCTCCGTTTCGTCCAGAAAACGCTTCAGAAAATCGATCTCCGACTGCTCGAATCTGTGCGAAGGCGTGCTGATGCAATACCAGATGCAGTGGATCGCTTTGCTGATATCCCCGCTCTTCACGCCATCCCGGATCAGCCCGATGGCTTCCTCCAGCAGGTTTTCCACCGCGTTGTCTCCGCCCAGCTCCAGGCCCGGCGTATCGTAGATCGCCAGGGGGAAGTCCTGCTTTTCGTATTTCCGGATCGTGTCCGTGACGGGTTTTCCGACGCCGGTTTCCGCGATCTTCTGGCTGAACATGTTGTTGATCAGCGTGCTTTTTCCGACGCCTGTTTTTCCCAGGATCATGACGTTCAGGGTCTTCAGTTCCTTGTATTCGGAACGGATCCGCTCCATGATCTTCTGGGCGAGTTCGGCGGCGTTAAAATTCTCCATGTCAGTTCTCCTCTTTTGGCTGGGCAGGCTTCACGCGTCTGACGATCACCGGCCCTCCCACTTCGTCGTCCTCGTCCTCTTTCGGACAGAAGGGCTCGTCGATGCGATCTGCGATGCGCTCCATGATCTTGGGCGCGGTAAAGACGGCGATCGCCGCCAGAGTAATGCCGCTCAGGGCAATCAGGATGGCGTTTTTCGTTTTCTTTTTCACAGCGATACCCCTTTCTTCAAGAATACAGCGGATCAGGAACCTTCCGATGGTAGAAATATAGCATATCCTGACAAAAAATGCAAGAAAAACAGCAAACAATCTGGGATTGCAAACAGCAAACAATCCGGGATTGCAAATCGCGGCGCCGTCGGGTATAATAAACAAAAACCGACAAGGAGACGAAAGCATGAAACGATCCCTCACTGCCGCCGCCGCGCTGCTCCTGGCGCTGCTGTTCTCGGGCTGCGGACTGCTGACCGAGCTGCTGGACAGCGCCCTCCGGGACCGGGACGAGGGCGGCGGAAACAACGTCAAATTTTCGGAGATCGTCTACCGGCGTCCGGATCTTGAGACCCTCAGCGCGGACTTCGAGACCCTGATCTCCGCCCTCGAAAAGGAGGAACTCAGCGTAAGAAAGGCCGTCTCCCGGCTGGAGAAGGTCTACGGCGCTTACAACGACTTCTACACCATGGACAATGTGGCGGAGCTCCGCTATTATCACGACGTCACCGACAGCTTCTACGCCGACGAATGCGACTGGTTCCTCGAAAACGAGCCCACGGTGGATCAGCTCTTCGAGGAGCTCTGCTACGCGTCCGCCAACTGCTCCATTGCCGAGGAGCTGGACGAGCGCTTCTGGGGCGGCTGGGTCATCGACGCCTACGGCGAGCCGGAGGGAGGCGAGGAGCCGGAGCCGGGGACCGACGACTCCGGCCGGGAGGAGGGCACCACCCGGGATCCGGAATACCTGGCAATGGATCAGGATGAAAACGCGATCCTGGCGGAATACCGCCGGATCATGGCGGATCCCACCGTCAGCTGGCGGGGGGAGGAGTATTCCTATTGGAGCCTGGAGCAGGACGACTCCCTCAGCCCGGAGGACTGGGACGAGGTCCGGGGCCTGTACTACGACAAATACGCCCCGATCCTGGGGGAGCTCTATCTCCGCCTGGTAGCGGTACGGCAGGAGCAGGCGGCCTACTTCGGCTACGACGGCTACGAGGCGTTTGCCTACGACTGGCTCTATGAGCGGGATTACGGCCCCGCCGAAACGGAAGCCCTTCTGGAGCAGATCCGCAGGGAGCTGGCGCCACTCTACGGCGAGCTCTCGCTGAACGAGCGCTGGGACGCGCTGCGGTACACCGAACTCAACGAGGAGGAAAACCTGGAAGCCCTCAGAACCGCCTCGGAGCAACTGGGCGGACAGATCCTCCTGGCGTTCCGGGAGATGGAGCGCTGCGAGCTCTGCGACATCGAGATCTCCGAGAAGAAGGGCGATCTCTCCTATCAGTGCTTCCTCTATTCCTACGACGAGCCCTTCATCTTCGTCAAGACCGAGGGCTGGAGCGACGACATCCTCAGCTTCGGCCATGAGTTCGGCCACTTCGTGGACGCCTGGTACAACCACAACGGCACCGCCTCCCATGACCTGGCGGAGGTCTTCTCCCAGGGCATGGAGTACATGCTGCTCGACGCCGTTCCCGAGGATTACCGGGAGGAGCTGACCGAATACAAGCTTCTCGACACGGTGGACACCTTTGCCCAGCAGGGCAGCTTCGCCGAGTTTGAGCACGAGGTCTATGCCCGCCCCGCCTCGGAGTGGACCCCGGAGGCGCTGGAGGCGCTCTCGCTGCGGCTGGCGAAGGAATACGGCTACTTCCGGGAAGGGGAGGAGGACTATTACGCCAAGAGCTGGATCGACATCAACCACTTCTTTGACAATCCCTTCTACGTGGTGAGCTACTGCGTCTCCAACGACGCGGCCTTCCAGATCTACGAGCTCGAATGCGCCGAGACCGGCGCGGGCCTGTCCGTCTGGAACAAGATGCTCCCCAGACAGAACGACGGCTTTCTGGACACTGTCGTGGGCCAGGGCGGCCTGAAGGATCCCTTCGGAGACGGGCGGATGAAAGAGGTCGCTGCGCTGCTCAGAGAAAAACTGAGATGATGAAAAACAGGAACGGACCCGGGAACGAAAAACGCTCCCGGGTCCGTTTTTGAATTGTCAATTGCCAACTGTCAACTGTCAACTGTCACAGGGGTTCGTCCATGAGGCTCTCGAACTCCGCGGCCACCTTCTCAAAGGTCTCCTCGTCGATGTCCAGCAGGTCGAAGTCGTCGTCGGTGGGCTTGTAGCCGTAGAGATAGACGTCCTCGGTGCCGTCCAGGGCTTCCAGGGCGATGTAGTCCTGGCCCTCCACGTCGAAGATGCCCATGATGCCGCAGTCGATGCTCACCCCGTCGTCAAAGTCCAGGGTGATGATCTGGTCGTCGCTGTATTTTCCTGTCATTGTGTGTTCCTCCTTATTCGTAGCGGCCGCTGACACCAGCGGCCATATTGATTTCGCTTATTCATGGAATGGCCGCCAGGGTCGGCGGCCGCTGCGGCCGGAACATCCGGAAGGCCGTCGGCAGGCTGTAAAGCGCGTCGAGCTCCGCTTGATCGGCCCATGTGAAGCCCTCGGCTTTTTCGCCGCAGGCGATATAAAAGCAGCGCATGTCCCATTGAACGTGGGTGAAGACGTGGGTCCGGCTGAGCTGCTTTTCCACGTTTCGGGGCCGCAGCCCCCAGCTCGCGGCCAGGTCCAGGGCCTCCTGGGCCGTGAGATGGCCGGGGACGTTGGGAAACTCCCAGAGCCCGGCCAGCAGACCGGCACTTTCCCGCTTCCGCAGGGCCAGAGCGCCTTCGCAGGCCAGGACGAGGACGGTCTTCCGCTCCTCCCGCCGCTTTCGCTTTTCCGCCCGGAGGGGGTAGTCCTGCCAGGTCCCGGCGGCCCGGGCCGCGCAGAAGGAAGCGGCGGGGCAGAGCTCGCAGCGGGGCTGCCCGTTGGGGACGCAGACCACAGCGCCAAGCTCCATCATGGCCTGGGTCAGCGTTCCGGCTCCGGAGGCGGGATAGCAGGCGGCCAGGGCCTCCCGCAGATCCCGCTTTACCGCCGGGTGATCTACGCAGCGGCTGTCGGCGGTAAGCCGAGTGACGACGCGCAGCACATTTCCGTCCACGGCGGGCGTGGGCAGGTCGAAGCAGATGGAGCAGATCGCCCCGGCGGTGTAGTCCCCGATCCCCGGCAGGGCCCGGACGGCGGCGTAGTCCCGGGGGAAGACCCCGCCGTGTTCTGCCATGATGAGCCTGGCGGCTTTTTGCAGGTTTCGCACCCGGGAATAGTAGCCCAGCCCCTCCCAGAGCTTGTGCAGGAGCTCCGGGTCGGCCTCCGCCAGGGCGGAGACGTCGGGCACGGCGGCCAGGAAGCGGGCGTAGTAGCCCTTCACGGCCTCCACCCGGGTCTGCTGGAGCATGATCTCCGAGAGCCAGACGTGCCAGGGCTCCCGATCCCGCCGCCAGGGCAGGTCCCGGGCGTTCGCCGCGAACCAGCCGGGCAGAAGGTCAATCAAATGCTGGATACGTTCCGTACTGTTCATCGTCCATCCTTCCGTGCGGGGAACGGCGGACAAGCAATGCTTGCCCCTGCAGGCGGGTCTGTTGCCTGTTGCCTGCTGCCTGTTGCCTCATATTCTATTACATAAGAGGAAAAAAGTCAAATTCTAAAAAAAGTTGGTGCAATTTCGGAATTTTTGTGTTATAGTAAAATCAGAGAAATATGGGAAGGGGAGACCCAAATGAAGCTGAATTACAAACGTACGATTTTCGTCGGCTTTGCGTTTTTTCTGATCTGTGCCTTCTGGCAGGCCTACGACAATACCATCCCCCTGATCCTGACCAACAAGTTCGGTATGTCGCAGACCCTTTCCGGCGGCGTCATGACGCTGGACAACGTGCTTGCGCTGTTCATGCTGCCCCTGTTCGGCGCGATTTCGGATCGCTGCCGTTCCAGGCGCGGCAAGCGGACCCCCTTCATCCTGGTGGGAACGATCATCGCGGCGGTGTTCTTTGTGATTCTGTCCTTTGCGGATCTGGCGCAGCTCAAGCAGATTTCCAAGGTCGCGGAGATCAATGACCCGGCCGGTCTGATTGAGATCTACCGGAACGAAAAAGACGCGACGCTGCAGACGCCTGACGGAGACAAATATACGCTTTCGGAGCTGTTTACGGAAGAGGAGTTCTCCGCGATCCCCGCTCAGCTCGTGGTTTCGCAGGGAAAAGTCCTGCGCTATGATTTCCGGGAAGTCAACGGGGATCCTGCAGGCTTTGTCAACGGGGTTCCCTACGGGGAGGAATACGATCTGCAGAGCCTTGTGGCGAAGGGCGCCATGACCGAGGAGGACGCCGCCTCCCTATCTGAGCGCAAAGCGGATAAGGAGTTCACGAATCCCGTTTACACCAACTACGTGGTTCCGGCCCGGCAGGCCTACGCCTGGAACGTCACCAAGGCCAACCCCACGCCGTTGATCATTTTCATGGTGCTGCTGCTGATCGTCCTGGTGGCCATGTCCACCTTCCGCAGCCCCGCCGTGGCCCTGATGCCCGACGTCACCGTCAAGCCCCTGCGTTCCAAGGCCAACGCGATCATCAATCTCATGGGCAGCGCCGGCGGCATCCTGGTGCTGGGCCTGGGCATGGTCTTCGCCACCAGCGCGGTGCGCAATTCGCTGATGAGCTACACCCTGTACTTTGCCGTCATTGCCGCGATCATGCTCCTGGCGCTGCTGATCTTCATGCGGACGGTCAAAGAGCCGCAGTTCGCCGCGGAGATGGAGGCGGATACCAAGCGCTACGGCATTGAGGACAAGGAGGAGGATCTCTCCGGCGCCCGCAAACTCAGCCGGGGCGAACGCAAGTCCCTGATCCTGCTGCTGGCCTCCATCGTGCTCTGGTTCATGGGCTACAACGCCGTGACCTCCAAGTATTCGGTCTATGCCAGCAACGTCCTGCATAAGGATTACAACCTGACCCTGATCATCGCCCAGGCGGCCGCCATCGTCTCCTATCTGCCGGTGGGCCTGCTCTCCTCCAAGCTGGGGCGCAAGAAGATGATCCTTGCCGGCATCGTCATGCTGACCACAGCGTTCTTTGTCGCCTCCTTCCTGCGGGAGTCCAGCCCCACCATGCTGATGAACGCCATGTTTATCCTGGCGGGCGTCGGCTGGGCCACCATCAACGTCAACTCCTTCCCCATGGTGGTGGAGATGAGCAAGGGCAGCAACGTGGGCAAATACACCGGCATCTACTACACCGCGTCCATGGCGGCGCAGACGATCACCCCGTGGATCTCCGGTTTCTTCATGGACAAGTTCGGCATGATGACCTTCTTCCCCTATGCCGCGATCTTCGCCGGACTTGCCTTTGTGACCATGTTCTTTGTCAGGCACGGCGACAATAAGCCCGTTGCGAAAAAAGGCCTCGAAGCCCTGGATGTGGAGGACTGATACCATGAGCGATACGCTGAGAACGATCCTGAAGATCATCCTGGTCCTTGATTTGATTGCCTTGGTGCTGGCGGGGCTGTACATGCTCAGCATGTTCGCCAAGCGCTGCCCCAAGAGCGGCTTCTACGCCAAGTTAGGCGACTGCCACTACGCCCACCGGGGCCTCCACGCCATCCACGCCGGGATCCCGGAGAACTCCCTGCGGGCCTTCCGTCTGGCCGCCAACAACGGCTACGGCGCGGAGCTGGACGTCCGCATGAGCCGGGACGGCCGCCTGGTCATCATGCATGACGAGAGCCTGAAGCGCACCACCGGGGCCAACGCCAATGTGGGCGGCGTCACCGAGCAGGTCCTGAGCCAGCTGACGCTGGAGGGCACCCGGGAAAAGGTGCCCTATCTGGAAGACGTTCTGCCGCTCTTCGACGGCAAGACCCCGCTGCTCATCGAGATCAAGACCGAGAACAACAACTACGCCGAATTGACCCGGATGGTTACGGATCTGCTGAAGCAATACCCCGGCCTGGACTACATGATCGAATCCTTTGACCCCCGCGTCCTGATGTGGCTGCGCAAGCACCGCCCCGACATCATCCGCGGCCAGCTCTGCGAAAACCTCTTCAAGGACGAGACCTGCAAGGAGAATTTCCTGATCCGGTTCCTGCTCTCCAATCTGATGGGCAATTTCCTTGCCCGCCCGGACTTCATCGCCTATAAGTACGAGGATCGGAACGATCTGGCGGCCGGCCTCTGCCGGAAGCTCTGGGGCCCCCAGTTCTTCTGGTGGGTGGTCGGCTCCCAGGAGGCGGCAAACGAGCTCGTCGACCGGGGCGACAAGATCATTTTCGAGGGCTTTGCCGCGAAATAATCAAAAACCCGTATAATTACCCCTTGATTTTTGCAAAATACCCATTATAATACAGGTACAAATTTCCAAAGGAGAAACAAACAATGGCAAAGATCGAAAAAGACACCATCATCGGCGACGTGCTGAACATCGCGCCCGAGACCGCACCCCTGTTCATGGCCATCGGCATGCACTGCCTGGGCTGCCCCGCTTCCCGCGGCGAGACCGTGGAGGAGGCCTGCATGGTTCACGGCGTGGATGTGGACGAGTTCCTGAAGCACCTCAATGCCTTCGACGAGGCGCAGCAGTAATCAGAACCGAAAGCAGGGGCGCGGTTTGCGTCCCTGTTTTTTGTAAAAGGGTAAAACTATGAACGCACAACGTCCCGATCTGCGGCAGGAAAAGCTCCGGCGGATGACCACGGAGCCGGTCCACAGGCTGGTCCTGAAGCTCGCGATCCCCACCATCGCCTCTATGCTGGTGACCGCCCTGTACAACCTGGCGGACACCTTCTTCGTCAGCTCCATCGGGGGCTACGCGGGTACCTGTGCCGTGGCCGCGGTCTCCGTCTCCCTCTCCGTTATGGCCCTGATCCAGGCCCTGGGCTTCTTCGTGGGCCAGGGCGCGGCCAACTTCATCTCCCGGGCCCTGGGCCGTCAGGATGTGCGCAAAGCCTCGGAAATGGCTGCCACGGGCTTTTTGCTGGCCCTGGGGCTTGGCTTGCTGGTGATGACCGCGGGCGAGCTCTTCACAGAGCCCATCGCCCGCTTCCTGGGGGCCGACGAGGAATTTGTGGGGCCCACGGCGGCCTATCTGCGCTGGATCTTTGCCGCCGCGCCTATGATGATGGGCTCCTTCTGCCTGAATAACCAGCTCCGCTTTCAGGGCAACGCGGTCTACGGGATGATCGGCGTAGTCAGCGGCGCGGTGCTGAACGTGGGCCTGGATCCCCTGCTTATCCATGCTCTGGGTATGGGCGCCGAAGGCGCGGCACTGGCCACGGCTATCAGCCAGACCGTGGGCTTTACGGTCCTCCTCTCCGGCACCTTCCGGGGGGACAACCTGCGCATCCATCCCAGCCGCGCCCGCCTGAGCCTGGAGAACCTGGGCTTCATCGTCCAGGGCGGTCTGCCCTCCCTGATGCGCCAGGGCTGCGCCGCCATTTCCGTGACCATCCTCAACCGGGTGGCGGGAGACGTGGGCGCCGCGGATCCGGAGATCGGCCGGGCCGTACTGGTCGCGGCCTTCGGTATGGTCAGCAAGATCGTGATGATGATGAACAACGCCGTCATCGGCCTGGGCCAGGGCTACCAGCCCGTCTGCGGCTTCAACTACGGCGCGGGCCAGTACAGCCGGGTCCGGAAGGCCTTCTGGTTCCTGGTGAAGGCCGTGGCCTGCTGGGTCCTGCTGGCTCTGGTCCTGGGGGAGCTTTTCGCGCCACAGGTGGTGAAGCTCTTTCCCGACGCGCAGCCCAGGGTCCGGGAGCTGGCGGCGGTGATCCTCCGCTTCCAATGCGCGGCCATCTGGGTCAACTGCTGGGTGGTGCCCTCCAATATGACCCAGCAGACCATAGGCTGGATGGTCTCGGCCTCGGTCCTGGCTATGGCGCGGCAGGGCCTCTTCCTGATCCCCCTGGTGCTGATCCTGCCCCGGCTCTTCGGCCTGACCGGTCTGGAGCTGGCCCAGCCCCTGGGCGATCTGTGTACCTTCTGCCTCGCCATCCCCCTGCAGGCCCGGGTGCTGAAGCACCTGAAGCAGCCGGATCAGCCTCTTCCGTAGATTTTGAGTCACGAAGTATGCCCGCATCGGCCCTTCTCCCCGCACAGAACCGTCTTTCAACGGAAAGGAGACGCTATGAAGCTTCCGATATCCAAGCGATTGCTCTGCTGCGCTGAGCTGGTCCCGGCCTGCGGCGTTGTGGCCGACGTGGGGACGGACCACGGCTATCTGGCAATCCACCTGCTTCAGACGGGGAAATGCCAACGGGCCATTGCCGCCGACCTCCGGGAAAAGCCGCTGGAGTCTGCGAAGGCCAACGCCGCCGCTTACGGCATCAAAGCCTTCCCCCTCGGGGGAAGGTGGCATCGGGCGTCCCCCGCAAGCCCGATGACGGATAAGGGGGCGTCCGACGACGGCACGCCTTCGTTCGGGATGTCTTTCGTCCAGTCCGACGGCCTGCAGAAAATCGAGCCCGGCAGCTTTGACGCGCTGGTTCTGGCGGGGATGGGCGGCGATCTGATTGCCCGGATCCTGGCGGAAGCGCCCTGGCTGGACGGCGGTCCCTATACCCTGATCCTCCAGCCCCAATCCGCGGCCAACGATCTGCGCCGCTGGATCGGGGAGCGGCGCTGGTCCATTGACCGGGAGCGCCTGGTTCGGGACGGACGCTTCCTCTATTCCGTGATGGCCGTCCGCCCCGGGCAGGGGAGGGGCCTGAGCCCCGGCGAGCAGTACGTCTCCCCGGCCCTCCGCCGGGAGAGCGACCCCTTGTACGAACAGTATCTCGCCCGCGTGCGCCGCGCCCTGGACCTGACGGTGCAGGGCATCACCCAAAGCGAAGATCCGGCCGACCTGGCCCGGGCGTCCTATTACAGGGCAGCGCTCGACGAGATCACCGAGCTCTGACCCGCACCGGAGCCCGTCCCCAAGGGGGACTTTCCATGAAGAAAGGAGTCTATATGACCGTACAGACCATTCTCGATTATCTCTGGTCCCTGGCCCCCGTCGAATATAAAATGTCCTGGGACAACGTGGGCCTGCTGCTGGGCCGCTCGACCGCGGAGGTCCGCAAGTGCCTCCTGGCCCTCGACGCCACCGCCGCCGTGGCCGACGAGGCGAAGGCTCTCGGCTGCGAGCTGGTGGTGACGCACCACCCCGTGATCTTCCGGGGGGACAAGCACGTCAACGACCTGGATCCGCTGACCGAGCCCGAGCTGCGCTTCCTGGAGAACCGGATCGCCGTGATCTCCATGCACACGAATCTCGACTGCGCCCCCGGCGGCGTCAACGACGTGCTGGCCGCGCTTCTCGGGCTTCAAAACGTCGAAACGCTGACCGAGCCCGGGGAGCCCCCGCTGGTCCGCTGCGGGACCGTGGAGGAGCAGAGCCTCGCTTCCTTCGCGGCCTTCGTCAAAAAGACGCTGAACTGCGAAGGCCTTCGCTGGATCGACGGCGGCCGGCCCGTACGGAAGATTGCCGTCGGCGGCGGCTCCTGCATCGAGTTTGCCGAGCAGGCCCTGGCCGCCGGCTGCGATACCTTCGTCACGGGAGACGTCAAATACCACGAGTTCCTCAACACGGCAGCCCGCGGCATGAACGTGATCGACGCCGGTCACTTCGAGACCGAGAATCCGGTCGTCCATATGCTCCTCGCGAAGCTGCGGGGCCGTTTCCCGGAGATCGGGTTCCTTCTCTCGGCACATCGCGGCGCGATCCGATTTCTATAAAAAAACTGTTGCACAATCGAAAAACCTGTGCTAAAATATTGCAGCTAATATACACAGAAGGGATGAATTGCAATGTCCGGACATTCCAAATGGCATAATATTCAGAAGACCAAGGGGGCCCAGGACGCCAAGCGCGCCGCGGCCTTTACCAAGATCGCCAAGGAAATGATCGTCGCTGTCAAGGAAGGCGGCGGCTCCACCGATCCCAACAACAACTCCCGCCTTGCCACCGTTATCACCAAGGCCAAGGCCGCCAACATGCCCAACGACAACATCAAGCGCGTGCTGGAGCGGGCCGCCGGCGCGGGCCAGGGCGATAACTACGAAGCCATCACCTACGAGGGCTACGGTCCCTCCGGCGTGGCCGTCATGGTGGAGACCATGACCGACTCCCGCAACCGCACTGCGGGCAACGTCCGCCACCACTTCGACAAGTTCGGCGGCAACATGGGCGCCTCCGGCTGCGTGGCCTGGAACTTCACCAAGAAGGGCGTCCTGGTCATCGACAACGAGGACGAGGACTACGAAGAGGACGAGGTCATGATGGACGCCCTGGACGCGGGCGCCTCCGACTTCGAGGCCGAGGAGACGGTCTTCACGATCTACACCGAGCCCGACGACTTCAACGCCGTGGCCGATACCCTGGGCAAGAAGTATACCTTTGTTTCCGCTCAGATCGAGCAGGTTCCCAACGAGTACAAGAAGTTAGAGTCCGAGGAAGACATCAAGATGATGGAAAAGCTCATCGACGCCTTCGAGGAGGACGACGACGTCCAGAACGTCTGGCACAACTGGGAGCAGGATTGAGCTAAAAAAACCGTTGCCTTTCCTAACGAAAGGCAACGGTTTTTCAGAGTGTCAAAAAACTGTACAAACGCCCTTGTTTCCTGTATAATGGA
>CAMUYE010000035.1 GCA_947164825.1 uncultured Clostridia bacterium | reverse complement strand
TCGGTGCAGTTGGGCTCGGTGACAACATCGGCGTAGTCGTGGCCCAGAGCCTCCAGGGTCCGGGTCTCGGTAAAGCCGCAGACTGTACAGACGTGCTTTTCCAAACCGGCGGCGGTGCAGGTGGGCTCGGTGACGGTCTCCCAATCGCCGAAGACGTGCTCGTCGCAGACGGTCTTCTCTCTGGGGTTGGTGGTGTACCAGTCGGAGCCCTGCGCCTTGGCGAAGAGGGTCAGGGGCTGCTTGGCGGTGCTGAAGCCGGCGAAGATCGTGCCGTCGAATTGCAGGGTGCGGTTGGGATACTGGGCGTTGGCAATGACGAGGCCGTCTTCGCCGAAGCTGATGATCCAGCGGGTTTTGTTGGAGTTGGAGGAGGTGTAGCAGGTCAGGGTGTCGGAGTCCGCGGCCATGGCAAGATATTGGTTCGCGTTCTTCATTTTGATCATCCAGGTTCCGCCCTCCGCGGGCTCGATTGCATAGGTGATCTCGTCCTTGACGTGGTTGAGAATGTCGCCCTCATAGCTGCAGCCAAGGGAGGCCAGGTCGACGACGGCCTTCTTGGTGCCGAGCTTGTTGTTGATGTTGCTGCCGAAGCTTGCCGGATCGGCGCTCAGGGCCTTGACGCCGTCAACGGACAGGACGTATTCATTGGCCCAGGAATGGGGCGCCTCGTCCACCCGGAGGAACTGGTCGTCCTCCAGGCCGTCCACGGGAACAAAGTAGGTATACAGGGCGTAGTAGCACTTCTCAGTCTCGGTAACCTTGACCGTGGTCCCGGCGGCCAGGAACTCGGGGACGTCCAGGCTGTCGGCGGCCATGGGGGCAGTGAGCCAGCCAAGGAAGCGGAAGCTCCGGCCCTCCACGGCGGGCTCGCCGACGGGCTCGGGCAGGGCGACGTAGTCGCCCACGTAGGCGTTGATCTCCTCGCAGCTCACGCCCTCGGGCACCGAGAAGTGTACCACGGCGGGGTCGCGGGGGGCAAAGTTGATCTGGATGGTGCAGTCGGACAGGGGATCCACGGCAAAGACGTTGTCGGTCCGGATCACGTTGGCCTGGCCCTCGAGAATCTCATAGCCGTCCACGTAATAGCCGTACTTGGGGCTTGCGACGATGTTCTTGCCGCGCAGGCTTACGCTGCCCCACTCGGGGTTGTTGGCGACAGCGGTGATCTCATACTGGGTGTAGAGGGTGTAGGTGGAGTAGACGGTCTGGTTGGCGTCCACGTTGCCGTGGCCGGGGTAGGGATCCTCGGAGGAGACCACGATGGGGTAGGCGGGATAGCTGCCGGTGTAGGGGTCGGGGCAGCCGATCTGCTGCTTCATGTAGGCGATGGAATCTTTGACGTTTTCGCCGGCAATCATCTTCTGCCAGAATTTGGCCTCCCAGGCGTAGTCGCCGGCGAAGGTGACGGACTGGGAATAGCCGTAGGCCACCTCGACGCCTCTGGCGCGAAGCGGCGCGTGCATGCCGTCCGTCGCCATGCCCAGGCAGATTGCCATCCAGAGCAGGCCGTTGGGGGAGGTCCCGTTCATGTGATTGGTGATGGCGGTGCCGTCAACCATGTAATACTGCATCTGGCCGTAACTGCCGCCGTAGTAGGCGTGCTTGTAGCTGCCGTAGGGGCCCTGAACCGTAGCCTGATCCGCAGAAGTGATGCCGGTGCCGCTTTGCAGGCAGATATAAGAGGTATTGGCCCTGGAGGTATAGTCGTAGCCGCTGGCGTAGTCCGTGTCGCCGTGGGAGTCGAAGATCACGACGGCGCTGGTCTCAATGGCTGCGGCAATGTTGTCGATGGTGGCGTTGGTGGTCTTGTAGGTGGTGCCGGTGCCGCCGAGAGCCTGGGCAATGGCGTTGCAGCGGTTCTCGTACTGGGCGGAAAAGCTGCTGTCAATGCCGATGTAGGGCTGGAAGGCGGAAACGGTGGTGGAATGCGGATAACCGCCCTTTTCCCCATAGCAGACCGTATCGGTGCCGGAGAAGGCCTCGGGATCGGCGTTGGGATCGGCGCCCTCGCGGATCTGAGCGCGGAGTCTCGGGGAATAGCCGCAGGCGGTCCCATCGGTCTCATCCCAGTAGAAGAAATCGCCGTGCCGGATGATAGAGCCGGGAACAAAGCCCTCGGAGCTTTCGACAATCGCAATGACCTGATCGACGATGCCGCTGTAGGCGGCGGCACGGGTCTCAACGGTCGTCGCGCCGCGGACTGCGGTCGCCCGATCCTCGATGGCGGTGATCTGCTCCCAGATGTCAACGGGCTCGGCCTTGGCCGCCAGGGCGGAGACCGGGAACACGGTCAGGAGCAGGACCGCGCAGAGAAGCAATGCGAAGATGCGTTTCATTTGGTAACCTCCATTCGTTTTTTAGTCTATTTGATATTATATCAGAAAAATATGCCGGACGCAAGGGGCAATCCGACGCTTCCCGTGTATTTCACAATCCGACGCTTCCCGCGTATTTCCCGTCCGATCTTCGCTCCTGTTTTTGTATGAGCTCCGCCTTTGTTTTTTGTATGAGCTCCGCCTTTGTTTTTTTCCTTTACACCGCCTCGGAAAAGTGTTATAATATGATAAGTCGTCAATTTCACTCTGTCATTCCTGTACGCTTTCATTCTGCGTTTTGCGTTCCGCGTTCCGAAGGGAGGGTTGGTTATGCGGAAGATCTGGAACGGCATAACGGATTTCTATCGGCGGGGCGATCTGCTCCTGCTCTTTCTCTGCGTCGTCACAACTGTCTTCGGCATCGTTATGATCGCCAGCGCCACCCGTTACAGCTCCTCCTCCCGCTATCTCATCGTCCAGATCGCCGCCCTGTTCCTGGGGGTCCTCCTCTACGTCGCGGTCTCCCTTTTGGATATCGAGATCCTGGCCGAGCACCGGGAGCTTCTTCTGACCTTCAACGTCCTGCTTATGTCCATGCTGCTGATCTGGGGCGTGGAGGGCAATACCGGCAACCGGGCCTGGCTGGACCTGCCCCTGCTGCCCGTCAACATCCAGCCCGCCGAGATCTGCAAGATCACCTTTGTCATTGCCCTGGCCAAGACCATGAGCAACAACCGGGCCAAGCTCTCCTCGGTGAAGTCCGTGGGCTCCATCGTCCTCCAGACCCTTCTGATGATCGGCCTCATCGTGGTGATCTCCCGGGACGAGGGCTCTGCCATCGTCTTTATCTTCATCTTCTTCGTGGTGGCCTACGTGGGCGGCGTCCGGTCCTGGTGGTTCCTGGTGGGTCTTGCCGTGGCGGCGGCGGCCTTCCCGCTCCTCTGGAAGTACTTTTTCAAGGACTACCAGAAGGACCGGATCCTGATGCTCTGGGACGCCAGCATCGACCCCAACGGCAAGGGCGTCCGCTGGGACACCAATCGTTCCATGGCCATGCTCTCCGGCGGGGGCATCGCGGGCCAGGGTCTCTTCCACGGCTCCATGCTCCAGAACCACGCCATCGCCGCCCAGCACACCGACTTCATCTTCTCCGCCATCGGCGAGGAACTGGGCATCCTGGGCTGCGCCTTCACCCTGCTGCTTCTGCTGTCCATCGTGGCCCGCTGCATCCATGTGGGCCTCAAGACCCCCAACTATATGAATCGCCTGATCTGCATCGGCATTGCTGCCATGCTGATCTTCCAGATCCTGATCAACGTCGGCATGTGCATCGGCCTCACGCCGGTAGTGGGCCTGACCCTTCCCTTCGTCAGCTACGGCGGTTCTTCCATCGTCACTCTCTACCTGGCCATGGGCATCGTCTCGGGCATCCACATGCGCCCGGATCCCGAGTCCAAATCCCCCTATATCCAACCGCGCTACTGATTACAGAGCGCGTGAAGCGTCAGATCAAAAAGGAGAAGTCACTATGGAAATCGAAATGCAAATCCTGAAGGCTTTGGAATCCATCCGCACACCGATCCTGGACAAGATCATGCAGGCCTTCACCTTCCTCGGGGAAGAGACCGTCTTCATGGTCATCGCCATCATTTTCTTCTGGTGCGTGGACAAGTGGAAGGGCTACTACCTCCTCTCCACGGGCTTCCTGGGCACCGTCGCCTCCCAGTCCATGAAACTGGCCTGCCGGGTCCCCCGGCCCTGGGTCCGGGATCCCTCCTTCACGGTGGTGGAATCCGCCCAGAGCGGCGCCACCGGCTATTCCTTCCCCAGCGGCCACACCCAGAGTGCGGCCTGCACCTTCCTGGGTATCGCCCGCTGCACAAAACAGAAGGCCCTGCGCTGGATCCTGATGATCCTCCTGGTCCTGCTCATCGGCTTCTCCCGGATGTACCTGGGCGCCCACTATCCCTCCGACGTGGCCGTCGGCCTGGTTCTGGGCGTCGCGGTTGTTCTGATCCTCCATCCGATCTTCCAGAAGGCGCGGAAGAGCGTCGGCTTCATGTACGGCGTACTCGGGGCCATGCTGCTGATCACCCTGGGCTACCTGGCCTTCGTGGAGTTTTATCCCTTCCCGGCTGAGGTCCAGCTCATGGATCCCATCACCAAGACCAGCAACTGGGGCAACGCCCTGAAAAACGCCTGGACCCTCCTGGGCAGCGTCCTGGGTATCATCGTGTCCTTCTCCGCGGACCTGAAAACCAAATTCTCCGAGAAGGCTCCCCTCCCGGGCCAGATTCTGAAGGTCGTCCTGGGCCTGGCGATCCTCATGGGCATCAAGACGGGCCTGAAGATGGTCTTTGCCATGATCTCTGACGATCTGTATTGGAACGCCCTGCGCTACTTCTGCATGGTGGTCTTTGCCGGAGCCGTCTGGCCGCTGAGCTTCCCGCTGTGGGCGAAGGCAGGCCCGAAGAAAAAGTAAGGCGTAACAAGGAATAAGTG
The DNA here is from genome assembly GCA_947164825.1 of uncultured Clostridia bacterium. Taxonomy (GTDB): domain Bacteria; phylum Bacillota; class Clostridia; order Oscillospirales; family Oscillospiraceae; genus JAFRPC01. The sequence goes on along the minus strand of CAMUYE010000035.1, from coordinate 13,916 downwards.
AGAAGTAAGAGGTAAGAAGCGGCTGTCTTCGGGCCCTTCTTGCTTCTTACTTTTTCCTTCTGTCCTCTTTTCCGGCCGCATACTTTCCGAAAAACAGAGAAAACTACCTCCGACGATCATAACGAAGGAGGTAGTTTTTTGTGAAACGTAATTTGATGTACCTGCGCCGATTGGCAGTTCTGCTGGCCCTTTGCTGCTGTCTGAGTCTGCCTGTCTGGGCGGACAGTCCCGTGGATGGACAGCCGCCGGAGGAGGGAATCTTCTGTTTCTCCCGGGAGGAGCTGGAGGCCCGACCGGAGCTCGACGGGGTGTTTCTGACGGGAGTGCCCGACGGGGACAGCGCCGTGGTCTGCCTGGGCAGCCGCGTTCTGCGGGCCGGCGACGCCGTAGCCCGCGGGGATCTGGCCCGGCTTCGGGTCGAAGCCCGGGAGGGCGGAGAGGCCGTGCTCTGCTTCCTGCCCTTCGAGGACGGAAGCCTCGGCGCAGAGACCGCCCTGACCTTTCACCTGGAGCGGACAGAGGACGAAGCGCCCATCGCCCTGCCCGACGAGATCGAGACCTGGCGCAACCTGCCCAACACCGGGAAGCTGCGAGCCACCGGCAGCAGCGGCGGCACGCTGACCTTCCGGCTGGAGAACCGGCCAAGCCGGGGCACCGTGGATCTGAACGCGGACGGAAGCTTCACCTATACCCCGAAAAAGAACAAGGTGGGCGAGGACAGCTTCAGCTTTACCGTCACCGATGAGACCGGCAGGGTCTCCGCGCCTGCCACAGTCCACGTGACGATCCGCAAGCCCTCCGACGCCCAGACCTTCGCGGATCTGGACCGGGACGAGCAGTTTGAGGCCCTTTGGATGCGGGAGACCGGTCTCTTCGGCGGGGAGTTGATCTCCGACCGCTTGAGCTTCGGTCCCGACCGGACCGTCAGCCGGGGCGAGTTTCTGGCAATGGTCATGGATCTCCAGGGCATCGACCCCGAGATCGGGCTCCAGGTTTCGGGCTTCGCCGACGCCGATCAGGCCGCGGCCTGGCTCCGGCCCTATCTGGCTTCGGCCCTCCGTCGGGGGCTGATCGACGGGGAGCAGAGCCCGGAAGGTCTGGTTTTCCGGCCCAACGAGCCCATCTCCAAGGCCGAGGCCGCGGCCCTTGTCGCCCGGGTCTTTGAAACGGAGGCTCCGCTGCCCGCCGCTCTGACGAACGCTCCCGACGAACCCCTGACCCGGCTGGAGGCGGCGAGACTGCTGTATCAGGCGGGAAAAGATTAGGTAAGAGGTAAGAAGTAAGAAGGAAGAGGATTTCATCTGCCCTCTCACTTCTTACTTCTTACTTTTTACCTATTACTTTCTTCCAGATATCGGTTCAGCAAATACTGTTTGTAGTCTTCTTCGTCGAAGGCCCGCTCGGAGGCAGGATCGCCGTAACGCCGGATCAGCTCCCCCAGGGAGATCGCCCGGGCGGCCCGGAGGGCGGGGGTATCCTCCTCCATTACCCGGCGGATCAGCTCGTCCATGGGATCGGTCTTCAGATTCCCGATCCGCCACTCCGGCCGCATATGGGTGAAGTTGAAAAACAGATCGTAGTCGTTGGAGACGTAGAGCACCAGATCCTCGCCGCCGTTGTGGGGGACGACGGGCCTCGGGTCATCCCGGCGGAGGCGGCAGAGCTCCCGCTCGGGCCAGAGGTTTTCATAGTCCAGGAAATGGGGAATCAGCTCCGGGGGGATGTGGTCCTTCCGGATCCAGATGGGGTAGAGTCTCCGGGCCTCGCCGTCGCAGCTCCCGGTGTGGACGAAGAAGCGGAATTCCCCGCCCAGGGCCTCGCAGCGCCGGGGCAGGTCCAGCGTCTCGGACAGGCGCAGCAGCTCCGCCAGCTCCTCCCGGTTTTCCTCGTTGATGAAGCCCTGCCAGCGGGGCCGGATGCCGTGATTCAGCAGGATTTCCGTGGCCCGCAGCAGCTCCCGGAAGGCGCCCTTCCGTCCCACATACCGGTCGGTGGTCTCCTCCAGGCCGGAGAAGCTCAGCTGGACCGCCGGGACGCCCAGCTCCTTCAAAAACGGGGCGTAGTCCGGGTCCCGGACCAGCCGCCAGAAGCTGGCCAGCTCGAAGCGCTCCGGGACGGCATTGACGGACAGGGCCTTGTCCCGCTCCCAGCGGGCCCGGTAGTCCGGGCAGAAGTCCGGCTCCCGGAGCCAGCTGTAAAAATCGATTTTTTCAAAATAGGGCTTGAACTGCGCCACGATCCATTCGTCCGCCCCGGCCTCCATGGTCCGGTTGGGCATGTGGCCCAGCCAGCAGTGGCAGCAGCGGTTCGGACAGCCGTACAGATCGACGCAGAGGGATAAGCTTTTTTTCATTTGGAAGTCCTCAAACTTTCTCAATTCTCGTCAGGGCCTCTTCGGCCTTGACCACTCGCCGGTCGTAGGTCACCAGACCGTTGGTCTCGTCCTCCACGTCGGAGAGCTGGGTGTAGACCGCCGCGCAGAGGCCCTTTGGCACCGCGGGAACGATCTGCTCCGCGAAGAGGGCCTTCACCCCGGCCTCCCAGGTCTCCCGGCTCTCGAAGATTTTATAGCCGTAGGTCTTCTCCAGGTTGAAGCTGTGGTCCAGGCATTTCCACACGTAGCCGCCGAACTCGGAGAGCACCACCGGCTTTCCCGTGGCCGCGGCGTTCCGGAAGCCCGGCAGGCGACCCGGCATCCGGAAGGGGCCGAAATAGACGTGGCGGCTGTCCACGTCGGTCTTCCCGATCCGGAACCAGCCCGAAGCTGTGTCGATGATCCGGGTGGGGTCCAGAGCCTTCAGGATCTCGTAAGCCTCGGTCGTGTACTGCTGGCCCCAGCCCTCGTTGTAGATCGTCCAGTACACCACCGAGGGGTGGCTGTACAGGCGGCGCACCGCGGCCTCCATATGGAGCCGGAACCAGCTCCGGCGGCTCCGGCTTCGGGTCCGAAAGAGATGGGGGAAGCGCTGAAAGCCGATCGTGGGCAGGACCGTGTCCCGCAGGTAATTGTAAGGCCCGCAGTTGATCATATCCTGGAAGACGGCCACGCCCAGCCGGTCGCATGCGTAATAGAACAGCTCCGGCTCGAGCTTGATGTGCTTGCGGACCATGTTGAAGCCCAGGCGCTTCGCCAGCAGCAGATCGTCGTCGAAGCAGGCCGGGTCCGCCGGGGTCCAGAGTCCGTCGGACCAGTAGCCCTGATCCAGCAGGCCGTTGAAGAAATAGGGCTTCCCGTTCAGCAGCAGCCGGGGGATCCCGTCCGCGACCCCGGTCCCCACGGTCCGCAGGGCGAAGTAGGACGAGACCCGGTCCTCCCCGCAGATCACGGTGAATTCATACAAATACGGGTCCTCCGGCGTCCAGAGCCGGGGGCTTTCTGGCCGCAGCACGGCCTTGCCGTCCTCCACAGGCCATTCATTACCCTCAAAGAGAATGACCGGCCACAGGGACGGGCAGCGGGAGCTCATCACCTCTACCGTCACGTCCTCCAGGGTCGGGGTGCAGCGGATCTCGGTAATAAAGGTCCCGGGGACCCATTCCAGCCAGACCGTCTGCCAGACGCCGGAGACAGGCGTGTACCACATGCCGCCCCGCTTGTCCCGCTGCTTGCCCCAGGGCAGGTCCGTGCCGCCGTAGTCCCAGACCTCCAGCTCCAACAGGTTCTCGCCCGCCTGGGGGTCCCGGAGCTCTATGCAGAGGGGCCCGTTCAACAGGGGGTTGTACTCGGCAAGAATGGTCTCGCCGTTGAAGCGGACGGCGGCCAGCTCCTGATCCGCTCCGCCCACATGGAGGAGCAGCCGCTTTCCGGCGGGGACTTCCTCCAGAGAGAAGGTCTTTCGATAGAAGAGGCAGGGCGTTTTCTTCGCGTCGAAGCCATCGACGCCGGAAAGGATGCTCTCCGGCGGGAAGGGCACCAGGATCCGCCTGTCATAAACCGGATCTCCGATTTCATTCGCTCCGAAATCCCACCAGCCGTTGAGATTGATCCAGCTCTCCCGGACCAGCTGGGGCCGCGGATACACGTCCCAGGGTTTGCGTTCCGGCTCCCGGGCCAGCTCTTCCAGCAGCGTTTCTCCCCGTTCGGTAAGCAGTTTCATCTTGTACCTCCCCTTCAGGCGTTCCTTGAACACCTCTACAGGCTACTATACACCTTTTATCCCGGAAAAACAAGAAAAAGCTTGACTTTTCAGGAAATCCGTGTACAATATAGGCACAACTGAACAGCCTTATCAAGAGTGGTGGAGGGACCGGCCCTGTGAAGCCCGGCAACCTGCGATTGCAAGGTGCCAAATCCGGCGAGTAAATCGGCAGATGAGGATTATCTATGATACCCGCCTGCCGCCCTGACGAGGCGGTTTTTTGTATGAGAAAGGCCATTTCCCGGCCCGGAACGATTCCCATAAGGCATCAGGCAATAGGCATCAGGCATCAGGCACCGCTCGTTTCGCTGTATGTCATCCAACCCATTCCCCCGTCTGTATGGCTTTACATTGGCCGAATGAGACGTGGTTTCCGGAAAACATACAATTGTTTTGAAAACGAACGAATTTGCCTGTATTGCGCTGTGTTTGAACGGGCTTGACGGTAATGGTTTTGAGAAAGCTTGCGGGCGGTGCCTGATGCCTGATGCCTGATCCCTGGTGCCTCGAAAAAAGAAAAACATATGTGATATATGAAAGGATAACAACATGCTGAAACGTATCTTTACCTCCGAATCCGTGACCGAAGGACATCCCGACAAGGTCTGCGACCAGATTTCCGACGGCGTGCTGGACGCCATCCTGGCCCAGGATCCCATGGCCCGGGTGGCCTGCGAGACCGTGGCCGCCACGGGCATGATCCTGGTGGCCGGCGAGATCACCTGCGATTGCTTCGTGGACATTGCGAAGGTGGCCCGCAAGACCCTGCTGGACATCGGCTACGACTCCCCCGAGGCCGGCTTCAACGGCAACAGCTGCGCCGTCCTGACCACCATTGACGGCCAGTCCGGGGACATTGCCATGGGCGTGAACGCCTCCTTTGACGACAAGTCCATCGGCGCCGGCGACCAGGGCATGATGTTTGGCTTCGCCTGTGACGAGACCAAGGAGCTGATGCCCGCCCCCATCGGCTACGCCCACAACCTCACCCGCGCTTTAAGCGAGCTGCGCAAGAACGGCGCTCTCCCCTGGCTCCGTCCGGACGGCAAGAGCCAGGTCTCCGTCCAGTACGACGACGAGGGCCGCCCCGAGCGCATCGACACCGTGGTGGTCTCCACCCAGCACGCCGAAAGTATTGACATTGAGACCCTGCGCCGTTCCGTCATTGAGAACGTGATCCGTCCCAACCTGCCCAAACGCCTGCTGGACGCGGATACCAAGTTTTACGTCAATCCCACGGGCCGCTTCGTCCTGGGCGGCCCCGCCGCCGACACCGGCCTGACCGGCCGCAAGATCATCGTGGACACCTACGGCGGCTACGCTGCCCACGGCGGCGGCTGCTTCTCGGGAAAGGATCCCACCAAAGTAGACCGTTCCGCCGCGTACATGGCCCGCTGGATCGCCAAGAATCTCGTAGCCGCGGGCCTGGCCCGGAAGTGCCAGATCGAGCTGGCCTATGCCATCGGTGTGGCCAAGCCCGTCTCCGTGCTGGTGGATACCTTCGGCACCGGCAAGCTCTCCGACGGTGAGCTCTCCGCCTTGGTTCGGGAACGCTTCGACCTGCGCCCCGCCGCCATCATTGAGCGGCTGGATCTTCGCCGCCCCATTTATCAGGCTACGGCTTCCTACGGGCATTTTGGCCGTCCCGACCTGGATCTGCCCTGGGAGCGGATCGAAAAGGAACTGTTTTGATCCCGCGGAGGCGCCCAGCGCGCGCCTTCCGCAGCCGTAAGCTTGATTACACAGAGGCTTTCCTATGAATCAATATCACTATCATAACAGCAAAAAGAAGCGCAAAGATCCTTTGGGGATCGTCCTTGCCCTGCTGCTCCTGGCGGTAGCGATCCTGCTCATCGTCTATTTCGTACGGAGCAAGTCCCCTGCGTCCCCGGAGACCGGAGATCAACCGGCTCTCTCCCAACAGACGACAACGGATCCCCAGGCAAGCGGCAGCGAGACGCCGTCCCGGCCCCTTCCCTCTACGGAGGTCCAGACTACTCCCGTGACGACGGCAGCCCCGACGACCGGGCCCGCCACCGACGAGAACGCCTGGAAGCTCCTGCTGGTCAACGCCGACCACCCCCTGCCCGAGGGCTTTACCGTGGAGCTGAAGGCCCTGCGCAACGGCCACCATGTGGACGAGCGGATCTATCCCGAACTCCAGCAGATGTTTGACGACGCCCGTTCCGCCGGGATCTATCCCCTCATCAACGAATCCTTCCGTACCGCTGAGCGTCAGCAGCAGATCCTGGACAAATACATCGCCAAATACGAAGCCGCCGGCATGAGCCACGACGACGCCGTGACCAAGGCCCTGACCATCGTGGCGGTCCCCGGCACCAGCGAGCACCAGCTTGGTCTGGCCCTGGACATTATCGCGGAGTACGACAGCGACAACAACCCCACCTGGAACTGGCTGCAGCAGAACTGCTGGCGCTACGGCTTCATCCTCCGCTACCCCAAGGGCAAGGAGGAAATCACCGGTATCGACTACGAGCCCTGGCACTTCCGCTACGTGGGCGTCCCGACAGCCGAGGAGATCACCGAAAGCGGCCTGTGCCTGGAGGAATACCTGGAAAAACTGAATCGTTGATCCTGTTCTCCGATATTGCAGAACAGCAGAACGGAAAAGCGCGCAGAAAGCGGGCAGATCGAAAGACCTGCCCGCTTTCTTTATCTGTTTCTGAGTTCGGACTCCGCTTCCGCCCCGGGTCTTCCTTCCGGATCAACCGGGCCAGAGCGGCCTCGTTCCCGAAGGGAGAAACGGATCCGCCCCTGTACGGCCCGGTGAAAGGGCGCACGTTATATGAATTTGTATCGCGGAATGCTTGCGTGAGCGCCTGGAATATGCTATAATGGTTTTATCACAGAGAAAAGGCAGTAGGGAGGAATCTACGTATGCCCTGTACGACCATATTGGTGGGCCGCGGCGCCTCCAACGACCGCTCCACCATGATTGCCCGCACCGACGACGGGCACTTTGACGAGAAAAAGCTCATTGTCGTGACGCCCAAGCAGCAGAAGAAACAATACAAAAGCGTCATCTCTCATGTGGAGATCGAGCTCCCCGATGCGCCTCTGGCCTATACCGCCAGTCCCAGCGTGAATCCGTCCAACGGCATCTGGGCTGCGACAGGCATCAACGCCGCCGGCGTAGGCATGACCGCCACGGAAACCATCACCTCCAATCCCCGGGTGCTGGCAGCGGATCCCCTGGTGGAGCTGCAAAAGCCCAAAACCCGCCGGGAGAAGGAGATCCCCGGCGGCATCGGGGAGGAGGACATCGTGGTCCTGGTGCTGCCCTACATCCGCTCCGCCCGGGAGGGCGTGCTGCGGCTGGGTAAGCTGCTGGAGCAGTACGGCACCTACGAGGCCAACGGCATCGCCTTCAACGACGAGAAGGAGGTTTGGTGGCTGGAGACCGTGGGCGGCCATCACTGGCTGGCCAAGCGGGTTCCCGACGACGTAGTCGTCGTCATGCCCAACCAGTTCGGCATGGACAGCTTCGACCTCGACGACGCCTTCGGCGCGCAGAAAGCCCACCTCTGCTCCGCGGACCTGCGGGAATTCATCGCGGAAAACCGTCTCGACTGCAATCAGAACGGGGTCTTCAATCCCCGCAATATCTTCGGCTCCCACACAGACCAGGATCACGTCTACAACACGCCCCGGGCCTGGTTCATGGGCCGGTATCTCTGCCCCCGGACATTCCGCTGGGACGGCCCGGACGCGGACTTCGGCCCCGAGAGTGACGACATTCCCTGGTCCTTCGTGCCGGAGCGGAAGCTGGCCGTGGAGGACGTGAAGTACCTCCTCTCCTCCAACTACCAGGGCACTCCCTACAACCCCTATCTGAACCACGACACCGGCGTCCGGGGCAAGTACCGCTCCATCGGCATCAACCGCACCGGCGTCACCTCCGTCTGCCAGATCCGGCCGGACCTGCCGGTGGAGCTCCGGGGCGTGGAGTGGATCTGCTTCGCCTCCACCACCTTTGACGCCCTGCTGCCGGTCTACACCTGCGTGGACAAAATGCCGGATTATCTGGCGAAGGTCAGCCTGGACTGCTCCACGGAGAACTTCTACTGGACCAGCGCCCTGATCGGGGCTCTGGCCGACCACAGCTACAACAAGTCCATCCAGCACATCGACCGCTACCAGGCCGCCATGGCGACCAAGGGCCGCCAGCTCCTCCGGGAGTATGATCAGAAGATGCTGGAGAGCGGCGACTATGCCCTGGCCGCCGAGGCCAACGAAAAGCTGGCGAAGATGGCAAAGGAGCAGAGCGCCAAGACCCTCAACAAGGTCCTCCGCGCCGCCTCCGAAACCATGAAGAACGGCTATAACCGCGCCGATAATTAGGGATCAGGGAAAAGCCTCGGCAGCGGCGCACATCCGTGCGTCACAGGAAAAAGCCTCGATGAAGCAACAGAGACAAAATGCGATACGAAACAATCACAACCCGCACCCCAGTGACCGGCGGCTGGACGCCGGATCGGAAATACCGGGCGGAGACCGCCGACGGCGGCGTGTACTTCCTGCGGGTCGCCGCGCCGGAGCGGGCAGAACGGCTTGCCCGGGCCTTCCGGGCCCAGGGCCGGGCCTTCGACCTGGGCCTGCCGGTAGCCCAGCCTCTGGAATGCGGCCCCTGCCCCGAGGGCTTCTACACCCTGGAGGCCTGGATCGAGGGCCCGGACGCCCGGGAGCTTCTGCCCCTGCTGCCGGAGCCGGAGCAGTACGCCCAGGGCCTGGAGGCCGGACGCGTTCTGAAAAAGCTCCACAGCATTCCGGCTCCTGACAGCGCCGTTACCCCGGGGGCGGAGCTGCGGGCCAAAATCGAACGCAATCTGCAAAAATACCGGGACTGTCCGCTGAAATACGAGACCGACGTCCCCTTTTTCGCCGGGATCGAGGCAGCGCTGCCCCTGCTGACGGATCGGCCCCGGAGCTTCCGGCACGGGGACTACCACGTGGGGAACTTTCGCTTCGCCGGGCGGCAGCTGACGGTCATTGATTTTGACCGCTGCGATTTCGGGGACCCCTGGGAGGAATTCAACCGGATCGGCTGGTGCGTTACAGCGGCTCCGCCCCTGGCCTGCGGCATGGTGGACGGCTATTTCGAGGGCGAGCCGGTCCCGGAGGAATTCTGGGCTTTGATGAAGCTCTATCTCTTCAGCGGTCAGCTTGGCTCCCTGTCCTGGGCCATCCCCTATGGGGAGGGCGAGATTCGGGTCATGCGTGCCCAGGCCCGGCGGCTGCTGGACTGGTATCGGGAGGACGGAACTATCCCGGGCTGGTACACGGAGAAGTGGAAAAAGGGCGAGGGCTTTATGTCCGACGAGACCGTCAAGGCCATCCTTGCCCAGGTATCCGGCTGGCTGACCAAGACCCCCATCCAGACGGAGCGGATTCTCCTGCGCCCCTTCCGGGAGGCCGATCTGCCGGACTTTCTGGAATACGTCTCCCAGGAGTCCATTCAGCGCAGCGCGGGCATGTACTACGACAACGAGGCCCAGAAGCGGGAGGACTTCGAGAGCTGCCTGCCCACCCAGGAGCATCCCCCGGTCAGGTTCGCCATTGAATGGCGGGAGACCGGCAAGGTGATCGGCAGCTTCTCCCTGGGGATCTACCCCTTCGTGGTGACGGATCCGGTGCTCTCCCGGCTCCGGGGCGTGTCCCTGTCCTGCGTGCTCCACGAGGGCTATCAGCGCCGGGGGATTATGACGGAAATTTTCCGGGCCTTCCTGGAGCTGGCTCTGGGCCGTCACGACCTGGACTTCGTCAACGCCGGGTACTTCGCCTTCAACGAGGCCTCCCGCCGCCTCCAGGAGAAATGCGGCTTCCGGTATTGGATGGACCACGTCTTCCCCTTCCGGGGCCGGGAGATTCTCACGAAGGAGATGCTCCTGACACGGGAGGAATACCGCCAAGGCGAATGCAAAGCTTAAGTTGACCGCGCGCCCGTATCACAAAACCAAAACACGTTCAAAACGGAGGACCCCGTATGGAACACCTTGAATTTCATCGGCAGACCGAGGAGCGGCTGCTGCGCTACGCGGCGGTGACCACTCAATCGAAGCACGGCGACGGCCAGTGGCCCACCACCGACTGCCAGCGGGATCTGGCAAAGCTGCTCTATGAGGAGCTTCGCGCCTTGGGCGTCCGCGCCGAATATGACGAGGCGCGCTGCGTGGTCTACGGATGGCTTCCCGCCGCCCACCTGGACAAGGATCGGCCCATCGCGCTCATTGCCCATCTGGACACCGCCCCCGACGTCAAGGGCTGGGACGTCAAGCCCTGGGTCCTGCGGGCCTATCCCGGGGGCGATATTGTCCTCAACGAGTCCGAGGGCATCGTCATGGCGGCCGCCGACTACCCGAATTTAGCGCAGTATATCGGTCAGGACCTAGTCCTCACCGACGGGACTACCCTCCTGGGCGGCGACGACAAGGCCGCCATCGCGGCCCTGATGACCCTGGCGCAGTATTTCGCGGAGCACCCGGAGCTGCCCCACCGCTCGATCTGCCTGGCCTTCACCCCCGATGAGGAGGTGGGCGGCCTGGCCCGGGACCTGGATCTGGAACTGCTGGGCGCGGCTGTCGGCTATACCCTGGACGGCGACCATCTGGGCTGGTATCAGGACCAGACCTTCAACGCGGCCGAGGCCTTCGTGACCATCACGGGCCGGAGCGTCCACCCGGCCACGGCCAAGGGCATCATGATCAACGCCGCGGATCTGGCCGGAGAATTCCTGGCGAGCCTGCCCGAGCGGGAAAAACCCCAGTACAGCTCCGGCACCGAGGGCTTTTACTACGTGACCTCCGTCAAGGCCGACTGCGAGCACGCCGAGATCCGGCTCATCGTCCGGGATTTCGACCGGGCACAGTTCCGGACCCGGCAGGATATGCTGCTGGTCTACGCCGGAAGAATCAACGAGCGCCTGGGCGAGGAGCGGGTACGGGTGGACATCGAGCAGCAGTACCGCAACATGGGCGAGATCCTGAGCCAGTACCCCTTCCTGGTGGCCGATCTGGAGGCCGCCATCCGGGCCGCGGGCCTGGAGCCCCGGTCCGAGCCCTTCCGGGGCGGCACCGACGGTTCCGCCCTGAGCTTCCGGGGTCTGCCCTGCCCCAACCTCTCGGCGGGCTACGAGAACGCCCACGGCCGGTTTGAATTCGTCCCGGTTCCATCCATGGCAAAAAACGTGGAGATTTTGCTCCACCTGACGGAAAGGTAGGGTCTCGTTATGGCGAAAAAGAAACACCAGAGCGAGGACATCCGGTTCGCGGTCAACAAAAAGGCCCTGAAAAAAGCCCAGGCCCAGGCCGCCGAGGAACAGGCCCAGCTGGAAAAGCGGATCAAAAACCGGGAAAAGAACAGCCGTATGGGTACGACCTTCCTCTACGGCGTGATTGCCCTGATGGTGCTGTTCTGTCTCTACACCCTGCTGCGGACCGTCTTCATCCGCCGGGTATCCTCCCTGGAGACCCTGCGAGGGAACCTGCTCTTTGTCAGTCTTGCGGCCATTCCCCTTCTGCTGGGCCTCGGCGCGGTGCTGCTGCGCCGCCTCCTCCGGAGCCGCCGGGAAAAATACTCCGAACGGGGCAAGCGCGTGAGCAATCTGCTCTTCATCCTGGTGCTGATCGCGGCCTTCGCCCTCTTCGGCATCCAGCTCCGGGGCGCCCGGGCGGACGCCTCCGCCCTCCCGGCCTACGCCGACACTTTGGCCGCCCTGGAACAAAGCGGCCAGACCGTCACAGCTCCCGACTCCCCGGACGTGGTCAAGACTCTGCTGGAGGATTCCCTCAAGGTGGACCTGATCTGCGGCAAGACCATCGTGCGGGTGAATTACCACGCCGGCCGCTTCCCCGGCATTGCCAACCGTTTCCAGGATCAGGCGGCCTGGGATTACGAAGACTGTTCCGCAACGAAAACCGGGAACGGAACGATTTGGGGCCCCGCGGGCACGGACGAAGCCGCCCGGGGGGCGGCGGTCCTCCGGACCGGCAATGAAATCCGCATCGTGGAGCTCCTGGGCCCAAAGTCCGAGCTTGAAACCCTGCTCCCCCTGCTGACCGCAGATGCAACCCCGTAAATTCGGATCAAAAATTTTCCATGATTCAGGAGGTCCCTATGGAACCCCAAGCCCTATTATCTGCACTTCACGTCGCCGAGCGTCTGAAGGACGCCACCCGGCACTGCTACACCTCCGGCGGGCGGCATGAGTCCGTGGCCGAGCACAGCTGGCGGCTGGCGCTTATGGCCTTCTGGCTGCGGGACGATTTCCCGGAGCTGGACATGGACAAGGTCATCCGCATGTGCCTGATCCACGACCTGGGCGAGGCCTTTACCGGAGACGTCCCCTCTTTTCTGAAAACCAAAAACGACGAGGTCCGGGAGGAGGCCCTGCTCTCCGCTTGGGTCCGGACCCTGCCGGAGCCCTTCGCGTCGGAGATGGACGCCCTCTACCGGGAGATGGCTGCCCGCCAAACCCCGGAGGCAAAGCTCTACAAGGCCCTGGACAACTTAGAGGCCGTGATCCAGCACAACGAGTCCGACCTGTCCACCTGGTCGGAAAACGAGTTCACCCTGAATTTACGCTACGGATATGACAAAGCCGCCTGGTCCCCGATCCTCACCGCCCTGCGGGACGCGGTGCGGGAGGAGACGGAACAAAAGATTCAGGCCTATCGGGAGAACACGGAACATGAAGCTTCTGTTTAAGCAGCGCCTTTTTTCCTGGTTCGACAGCTACGACATCTACTACGAAAACGGAGATACGGCCTACACCGTGCAGGGAAAACTCGCCTGGGGGCATAAGCTGGTGATCAGCGACCCCATGGGCAGCGAGCTGGCCACTGTGCGGGAAAAGGTGTTCCGTCTGCTGCCCCAGTTTGAGATCTGGCTGGGGGATGAGCTGGCCGGAACCATCCGAAAAGAGTTTTCATTTTTCAAGCCCCGCTATGACATCGACTTCAACGGGTGGCACGTGGAGGGAAGCTGGACAGAGTGGGACTATACCATCACCGGCGCGGACGGAACGCTGATCGCCACGGTCTCCAAAGAGCTGTTCCATTGGGCCGATACTTACGTAATGGATATCGCCGATCCCCGGGACGCGCTCTGCGTTCTGGCCTTTGCGCTGGCCATGGACGCGGAAAAGTGCTCCCGGGACTGAGGAGGAAAACGCTATGCTCATCGTGATCGCCGGGGAACGCTGTACCGGGAAATCCGCCCTGGCCCGTGCCATCATGGACAAGATCCACGCGGAGTTTTTCGCGGGCCGGGATTATGTCCGTCTCGCGCCTACGGAGCCTGAGGCAGTGGATCGCTTTCAGCTCCTGCTGGCCGAAAAACAGCATTCTGAAGACTACGTGATCTTCCTGTTGACGGAGCCGGATCTCTTTGCCCTGGTTCCCCCGGGAAGCTTTGTGGTCATGTGCCGCTCCCGGCTAGAGACCAGCAAGGCCCGCTTTGCCCGGCAGATGCCGGATGGAGAGCTCTCTCCCTCCATCGCCGCCATGCTGGAACGCCAGCGGGGCAGCTTTGATCACATTCCCCACAGCCTGACCCTGGACACCGACGGCGCGGACCTCTCCCTGCTGGCGGTGGAGGTACTGGAGCAGGCCGAAGCCTGCCTGTAGCGGGTCAAGCTTTGCAAACCGGGATTTATCAACAGAATAAACAGCGCGGAAGGGCTCCCCGTGGGGAGCCCTTCCGCGCTCAGTCTGTCAAAGAACCGCAGGTTTCAGAGGGTGAAATCTGCGGTTCAAGCGT